>JBBTTC010000007.1:0-44399 GCA_038064435.1 Patescibacteria group bacterium | reverse complement strand
CATATGCTTGGATGTTAACGGTTAAAGTGATTCCAAGCTATTGAACCATTACGAACAATTGAATTAGCCTACGTTTTTCAGTCATTATTCTACTCAATAATCGGTACGGGTTTAGGAATAATCCTTATTTTCGCCTTTCTTAAACCATACATCACCGCTCACCCCATTGATTTTCCGTTTAGCGATGGGATTTTGGTTGCCACCTGGACAGGGACAATGTGGCGAGCACTGATTTTATTTATAGCCACTATCGCCGCGGGATACCTACCGGCTAAATTGATAACTCGACAGAACACGCTCGATGCCATTCTCGGCCGCTAATATGACAATGATTGAAGCGAAAAAAATAATAAAAAATTATGGCCATGGCAACAATGTGTTGCATGTTCTCAGGGGTTTCAATCTACAAGTAGATCGGGGTGAATTTGTGGCCATTACGGGTCGTTCCGGTTCTGGCAAATCGACTCTTCTCTATCAATTAGGGTTGCTGGACCAACCAACTTCCGGCCAAATTTTTATCGACGGGCAGGAAACAACAAATTTAAGTAGTCAGCAACATACACGATTACGATTAACTGATCTGGGTTATATTTTTCAAGACTACGCTCTCGTTCCTGAGCTTACGGCTTGCGACAACGTCCTGGTACCACTCCTGATGCAAGGTTGGCCGCGCTCCATGGCCATAACGGCAGCACAGGAAACACTCACCCGCGTTGGGTTGGCCAAACGCATTGACCATTTGCCTAGTCAACTTTCGGGTGGCGAACAGCAACGTGTCGCTATCGCTCGAGCACTTAGTCATCGACCCAAAATCCTCTTTGCTGATGAACCAACTGCTAATCTGGATAGTGACACAGCCGAGCGAGTCCTCGATATTTTTTCACACCTAAATAGTGACGGGCAAACAATTATTATGGTCACGCACGAACCGGAATACGCCGCACGAGCTGGCCGAGTAATTACTTTATCTGACGGCATGATTATTGAATAAAATTAAACATGAAGTGGTTAAAAAAACACAAATGGTGGTTGGTGATTCCAGTTTTGCTTATCGCAATAATTTGGCGTTATGCCCACAACAATAAAACGCTACAACATTTTACTGTTGTCGAAACCGACTTAAAACAATCGGTTATCATCACCGGCACAATTAAAGCCGCCCGTCGAGTTGAGTTGAGTTTTGAACAGGGCGGCCGTGTCGCCTGGATTAACCAGGCCATAGGCTCCAGCGTACAAAAAGGAGAAACACTTGCCTATTTAGCCAATGGTGATTTGATCGCCGATCGAGACGAAGCAGTAGCGCAAGTGACCAACGAACAGGCTCGGTTCGACGAACTTAAGCGTGGCCAACGCCCCGAAGAACGAGCGGTGTCGGAAGCTAACGTGCGTACGGCCGAACAATCGTTGGTTGAAGCCAAAAATAATTTAGCTAACCAACTTCATCACGCCTACGCCACTGCTGACAGCGCCCTGCGAACCAAAATCGATCCGCTTTTTGATAACCCCGCCAGCAACTATCCTCGCTTTGGCCTCTACCCGCCAGGCTATAATCAACTAGCGCGCATTATAGACTACCGCCTGCGAGCTGAACCAGCCATGGTGCAATGGGGGGAAAAAGCGGGTCTTGAAAACGCCGAGCGAGCATTGAACATCATCGAGAATTTAGCGGCAGAAATTTCCTTAGCCTTATCCGACTTACCAAATAATTTAATAATTCGCGAGCTTACTTTGGCAGAAGCGCGTTTAGCGATAGGTAATGCACGCGCCGAGGTAAGCACCGCATTAACAAACATATTGTCCGCTGCCAACCACGAAACAACCGCCAAAATCAATCTAGATTTAGCTAATCAAGAATTGGCACTCGCTATCGCCAAACCGACCGTTGAGAAAATAACCATCCAGCAATCGCGAGTTGATGAGGCCAGCGCACGGTTGAAACGAGCTGATTCTCGTTTAGAAAAAACAATAATTCGCGCCCCATTTAGCGGTGTAGTTACTAGACGACAAAAAGAAATAGGCGAGGCCGCCGCGGCTGGTGAACCAATTATTGGTCTGATTAGCACGGCCGGGTTTGAGGTTAAAATTAATGTGCCGGAAGTGGAAATCGCTAAGATCAAAACTGGTCAATCGGCCAAAATCAAACTAGAAGCTTTGGGTAATGATCAAATCATGACGGCCAAAGTAACAAGTATTGATATGGGCGAAAATATTGTCGACGGTGTGCCAACTTACGAAACAACCCTACTGCTAACTCGGGGCAATGAGCAAGTACGTGATGGCTTAACGGCTGAAGTTACCATCATTACAGCACAAAAAAGAGCCATCGCTATTCCAATTATTGCCATAAAAAATCATGGTGATCAAACTGCAGTAGAAAAACTCACGGCCGATGGCGTCACGCCAACCGTCATTGAAACCGGGCTTCGGGCCGACAGTGGATTAATTGAGGTTCTGTCAGGATTATCAACCAACGACAAAATTGTTTTGCCCGCGGATGATGAATAATTTAAGATTTACTTCTGTAAAATTTATGCTATGCTAGACAATCTATGTCCCAAGATCAACTGATAAAACTGGCCTGCCAAAAGTGCAAGCGAATCAACTATTGGAGTCGCAAAAACCGCAAATTAGTGGAACGTAAAATCGAGCTTAAAAAGTACTGCCGCTGGTGCCGCCAACACACCGTCCATAAAGAGATTAAAAAATAGCCTACGGGCCCACCCCGACTCGAACGGGGAACGTCGGTTTTGGAGACCGATGTTTTACCATTAAAACTATAGGCCCGGATACTTTTACTATAGCCAAGCTAATCAATAAAGTCACGGCAAAGCTTTTCAGCTTGATGTCTATTCGTAATCCAATTTATTTTGAGGTCTCGCTTAAACCAAGTTAATTGCCTTTTGGCGTAATGCCAAATCTCTGTCTCTAATTTCTTTAAAACTTCTTTTTCGGTGAGTTGACCTTGCAAATAATGCGCCGCCCAACGATACTCCAACCCTAATTCATCTAATCGATGCCAAGATAATCCAGTCGCGTGAAGATTCCTTACTTCTTCAACCAAACCCTTCCGCCACCGTCGGCGCAAACGAATTTTAATTCGTTGACGTAGTTTATCCTTTGCTAATTTTATACCAAGCAATAAAACAGAATATTTTTCCTCACGATTCAATTCAGGAACCGAGCCAAGCGCCTTAACAACTTCGATTGCGCGGATTAATCGCCGACGATTATAGCGATCGATCAAGATCGCGCGCCGTGGGTCAAGAATTTGCAAACGGGTAAATAATTCTTCGGTTGATAATTTTTCTAGCACCCGGCGCCAATGAGAATTGGGTGGCACTGGCGGTAAAATCAAGCGACCCAGCGCCGCATCCACATATTGGCCCGATCCGCCACAAATAATCGGTAAATGGCCACGTTTGGTAATTTGTATCAACGCGCGTTCAGCTGAAACCTGATATCTGGCGACCGAAAAAGTTTTCCGCGGATTAGCGACATCAAGCAGATGATGGGGGACTAATTTTTGCTCTGCCTTCATCACCTTACCTGAACCAATATCTAAACCCCGATACACCTGCCGGGAATCAGCCGAAATAATTTCGCCGCCAAAACGCCGAGCGAGTTTGATGGCTAATTCGCTCTTGCCCGATGCCGTCGACCCAACCACTGCCAACACTTTAATTGACATAAAGTATCCCCATGAGGAATCGAACCTCAATCTTAGGCTTCGGAGGCCTACGCTCTATCCATTGAGCTACGGGGACGCAATCTAAACCACTATATCTTGATTTGACTTATTTTTCCAGTTGATTTATACTCACAAAACGATTCGGATTGGTTCCGAGTCGGGTTACGGGTTCTTTAAAAGGAGATAGGAATGAATGGAACTAGTGGGAGTTTGCTCGATGCCATAGCCGACAAAAAAGTACCCAAACTGGTGACTGATCCGTTGACCAAAATTTTCAATCAACAGATCATGAGACTGCGCGGTGTTGTTCACGGGCACACGCTGGCCAAAATGATTGATCTGCATGACGACATCATTAACGAAGCCACGAGAAACAGCGAGCGGTGCGATGCGCGGCAGGCCTTTCCTTTCCTGCCAGTGATTCCCGCGGTCTCTCTCAGCAAGATCAACATCATGTTGAGATTGGCTGGCGAGGTTCACTTCCCGGGACGCCAAGATGCGTCCCTGTTGGGAATTGAATCAAGAGGCGTTCAGCACAAAATTGAAATGCCGCAAACTCCATACTATTTGTTTGATGTACGGTGTGGTTTAGGTGGATGTGATCCATCCCAACCAAAACTTGCGCCGCTAATCTCACAACCGGATGGGCAATATCGTAGCCAACTCACAGTGGCTGAAGTTTTAGCGCTGGCCATTCATTTCCCCAAGGACGCACTAGCCAGCCCGATTTATGCTACTGGTGATGTCTGTAGCGGCATTCCGCTTCTCAGGTTTCGCCGAAAGAAAATCGAGCTCGTCAGTTTGCCCGCACCAGCGCCCAACGATCTCGAACCGCCATCCGTCGGCAAGATTGTTATTTGCTGACATCCCTCACACGCCGGTTATGGTTTGTATTTTAAATCAAATCATGACCGGCTTTTTTCTTTTTAAAAAATGCCGCGGGTGGGAGTTGAACCCACATTCGCCGAAGCGAACACGATTTTGAGTCGTGCGCGTCTGCCAATTCCGCCACCGCGGCTCTTGGCACATTCTACCGTAAAAGATGATATAATCAACCATATGGCTGAAGCAGAAACGTATCATAGTTCGATATTTCTGATCGAGACTGACCGAATCAAACCAAATCCGTACCAACCGCGTCGCGAGTTTGATGAAGACCGTCTTCGTGATCTAGCTGATTCCATTCGTCAATACGGCATCCTTCAACCTTTGGTCGTCACCCGCCGCGAGCTCGATCGCGGCGCCGAAGGTCTTGCTGTCGAGTATGAATTAATTGCTGGCGAGCGCCGCCTGCGGGCGGCGCGCCTCGCTGGTGTAAATACGGTACCAGCAGTAATCAAAACGGGTGAGGAAGATCCGCGGCTCAAACTAGAGTTGGCGATTATCGAAAACTTACAGCGTGAAGACTTGAGTCCAATCGATCGGGCTCGCGCCTTCAAACAATTAGCCGAAGAGTTTAGTCTCACCCACGCCGACATTGGTAAAAAAGTTAGCCGCAGTCGCGAATATGTGTCAAACACTATTCGTCTTTTACTTCTTCCGGAAGTCATGATCAATTCTCTTGTCAGTAAAGAAATTACCGAGGGTCACACTCGCCCCTTACTCATGTTGATGGATCGTCCCGAGGAGCAAAAAACGCTTTATATTGATATTTTAACCAGAAAGATCACCGTCCGCGAAGCTGAAAATTTGGCCCGCAAAATTGCTTTCGAGCGTGTTCGCAACAAATCCTACCTCACCGACCCGGGGATCGTTAATTTGGAACAAAAACTCACGGAACAACTCGGAACTAGGGTCGAGATCCAAAAAAAGACGATTGGCGGCAAGGTGGTTATTGATTTTTTTACCAACGACGATTTACATCAAATTCTTGACCTATTGTCACAGAAGAAGGCTAAAGCTGCTGCCAATGAGACGATAAGCGAAACTCCTAATGAATCCCCGGATGAGGATCTGTACTCAGTAAAAAACTTTTCTCTCTAAGTTTGAAGCTTGTGTGGATTGTGATTGGGGCAAGTTTTGTCGCTGCAACGATCGGGGATAGTTTTGGTACCAACCATCATTAGATGTGGACACGGGCCAATTTCCCGTTGGTAACCACAAATCTTACCGGTTGGTTTGGTTTTTACTATATGTTTGCACGACGGATAATTGCTGCAGCCATAAAAAATTCCGTATCGGCCGCGTTTTTCTGTCATCGTACCCGTGTGACACATTGGACATTTTACACCGGTATCACCTGCCGCCGGCAAACCGTCCGTCCGTTCCTCTTTTTTAACATACCGACACTTGGGATAATTACCGCAAGCAATGAAGCGGCCGTAACGTCCGTCACGTTCCACCAATTGGCCGTGTCCACAGCGCGGGCAAATTTCATTTAGAATACGGGGCGGGGCTATTTCTTTACCCTCAGCCGTGCGTGCTCCAACGCAATCAGGAAAACGATCACAGCTCATAAACTTACCGCTCTTACCTAATTTAAATACCATGGCTCCACCACAAATGGGGCAAGGAAACTCGGATGACACTGGACCAAGATTATTTATTTTGGGCAGATCTTTTTTGTCGACCACCGCTCGGTGGAAAGGTTGATAAAATGCCTCTAAAGATTTTCTGTAACTCAATTTGCCGGCAGCCACGTCATCCAACTCATCTTCCATTTTGGCGGTGAATGAATCGCTAATATAATCAGCAAAATTTTTCTCTAAAAACGTGCTAACCACTTCACCTGTTTCTGTGGGCTGAAGTGTTCGATTTTGTTTGGTGACGTAACCACGATCAACGATCGTCTTGATTGTGGGCGCATAGGTGCTCGGCCGACCGATTCCTCGCTTTTCCAATTCCTTAACCAATCCCGCCTCACTATAGCGATTGGGCGGTTGTGTTTCTTTGCCAAGACTTTCCATTTTTTTTAATTCCAAAGCTTGACCGTTTTGCCAATTTGGTAGTTCTATTTCCTCACCTCGAGCCCGCGGATCGGCTTCCAGCCAACCAGCAAAAACAATCTGATGGCCAGTAGATTCAAAGATAGGTATCGCCGGGTCACCAGCTTGCGCTTCCAAACGCGTTCGCAATAATTCAGCGTCAGACATTTGGCTACACAGAGTGCGACGCCAAATTAAATCGTAAAGTTTTTGTTCCCCATCGCTACGCCCGGCCTTAAATGTCCGGATGTGGGTCGGACGAATCGCTTCGTGGGCTTCTTGTGCACTTTTGCTTTTAGTTTTATATATCCGTGGTTGGTCAGAGAATCGAGAACCAAATTTTTCTTTGGCGCAGGCTAATATTTCACTTACAGCCGCCGAGTTTAAGTTAGTACTATCTGTTCGCATGTACGTAATGTGTCCAGCTTCATACAACTTTTGAGCTAAGCGCATAGTCAGCGACGGAGAAAAACCAAAACGCGAAGAGGCTGACTGCTGAAGAGTCGAGGTGATGAACGGCGGTCGGGGCGCACGACGTGCAGCCGTCGTGGCCACATTAGAGATCGTCCATTTAACAGCTCGACCGGCGGTTACGATCGCCTCGGCCGCCTCGGCCGTAGCTAGTTCTTGACTACAAGTAAAGAGTACTACTCGATTGGTGCTATCAGCCAACTCCGCTTCAATCACCCAGAATTTACGAGAGACGAAGCTTCGAATCTCGCGTTCGCGTTCGACCAAAATGCGTAGAGCGGGGGATTGAACTCTACCGGCCGACAAACCATAGCGCAACTTTTGCCAAATCAAGCCAGATAAATCGTAACCAAACAACCGATCCAGAACTCGACGCGCCTCTTGAGCTTGACGTAAATTTTGATCGATCGGACGTGGATGCTTCAGGGCCTCGCGCACAGCGTCGCGGGTAATTTCATGAAATACCACCCGACGTGGATGTTTGAGGCGGCAGGCCTCTGCTACGTGCCAAGCGATAGCTTCACCCTCACGATCGGGATCAGTCGCCAAGATAACTTCTGGCGCTTGGGCAGCGAGACGTATTAACTCACTAACCACCGCGTCTTTGCCGGGGGAAATTTCGTAATGTGGCACAAAACCAGATTTAATATCGATAGCATTTTTGTTTGATTTTGGCAGATCGCGAACATGACCAACCGAAGCCCGAACCACATATTCGTGGTCCAAATATTTGGCTATGGTTTTTGCCTTAGCCGGAGATTCCACAATCATTAACTTGTGACCGCTTTTCACCATGGGGCTAATTAGTACTACACAATTTCAATTGAAGCAAATTAGACAAGCCTAAACTCTCCGCCGGATTCCACGATTATCCCTCGCAATTCTAGTGCTGCCAACATAACGTTAATTTCACTCGGGCGACCACCCAGAGCGCGAATAATTTCATCACGTGGCTGGTTCTCTACTTGCAACAAGCCGAGTAGTTTTTGCTCCGATGGTGAAAATTCGTTGAGCTGTAATTGACGAGAACCCGTGGCTTCATCTCGATCACGTCGTGCCAAACCCAGAGCCTCTCGCAAATCATCCGGCCCAGTGATGGGTGTGGCACCTTGACGAAGTAATTGATTTGCACCGGCGGAATTGGGCGAAAAAATAGACCCGGGGACAGCAAACACATCACGATTATATTCAACAGCCAAACGCGCGGTGATTAACGTGCCAGATTTCTCACCTGCCTCAATCACCATCACCGCTTGAGCCAAACCGGCCATTAAGCGGTTACGACGAGGAAAGGTGTGGATGCCGGCAGGCTCGCCCGGCTCCAATTCCGAGAGTAGGGCGCCACCGCGCTCGAGTATCTCATCAGCCAAACGTCGGTTCCCGGGTGGATGTAGCACCGTTCGATCCAATCCCGACCCCGGTATGGCTAATGTTTTTAGTCCGCAGGCCAAAGCAGTTTGATGCGCAATTGTATCAATGCCGATAGCTAACCCAGAAACTATCACTACTGATTCACCAGTTAAGGCAGTAATTAATTTTTGTGTCACCTCGCGTCCATAAGTGGACAGCCGTCGCGCCCCCACAACGGTTAGGTACAAAAAACCTGGCCCGGGCCAAGCTCCCTGCAGAAAAAGTTTTTTGGGTGGTTCGGGAATTTCCATCAAAGCGGGCGGAAATTCTGTAGATGTCAGTTCAATGATTGACTGGT
Source organism: Patescibacteria group bacterium (assembly GCA_038064435.1). Taxonomy (GTDB): domain Bacteria; phylum Patescibacteriota; class Minisyncoccia; order Phycocordibacterales; family JACOZG01; genus JBBTTC01. The sequence continues at coordinate 35,608 of JBBTTC010000007.1, read as the reverse complement.
CTGTCATCGTTTTTTTATTGTAACAAATCTGCTATTCTTAAATTATGCTCGATATTAAATTTATTCGCGACCACAGCGATATTGTTAAACAAGCAGTCAAACAAAAATTTCTAACGGTTAACATTGACGAACTCCTTCGTCTTGACTCTGATCGATTAAAACTTTTGGCCGAGACTGAACAAAGTCGGGCGCAGCAAAATGAAGCCAACCAAAAATTTGGCAGCGCTTTACCTGAAACTGATCGTCGGCAACTATTGACGGAAATGGGCAATCTTAAAACCCAACTGGCAGTTAAGGAAGAGCATCTTAAAAAAATAATGATGGCCTGGCGGCAACTGATGTTAGAGGTACCTAATATTCCCGATGTCTCGGTACCAACAGGCAAAACCGACAACGACAATCAGGAAATCAAACAGTGGGGGACCAAGCCCCAGTTTGACTTTAATCCCAAAAATCATATCGAACTGATGACCACGGCCAGCTGGGCCAATTTAGAACGCGGCACCAAAGTCGCTGGCTTTCGCGGATATTTTCTCTCTGGTCCGGGGGCCACGCTGGCAATGTCCATTTGGCAATTGGCTTGGCAAACACTAATAACCGAAGGCTTTACGCCCATGTTAGTACCATCACTGCTTAAGCGAGAAATGTTTCTCGGTACCGGCTATCTACCCCAAGGGAGCGACGATCTTTATCGCACTCAAGACGACTCATACTTAGCCGGTACCGCCGAAGTAGCTGCCATGGGTTATTGGAGCGACGAAATTATGCCCATTGAAGAATTGCCCAAAAAAATGGTCTGTTTTTCCCCGTGTTTTCGGCGTGAGGCTGGCAGCCACGGACAAGACACCAGAGGATTAATTCGTGTTCATGAATTTTTCAAAGTTGAACAAGTCATTCTTTGCACTGCTCGACACGAGGAAAGCGTGAAGTGGCATGAAGAACTTTTACGTTTGAGCGAAAAAATCCTTCAATTACTCGAGTTACCATATCGAGTGGTCATTAATGCAAGTGGTGATCTTGGATTGGGCCAAGTAAAAAAGTACGACCTAGAAGTGTGGATGCCGAGCGAGAATCGTTATCGAGAAGTTAATTCAATTTCTTACTTCCACGACTTCCAAAGTCGCCGACTCAACATCCGTTATCGCGATTCAGACGGAAAATTACAATTTGTTCATTCACTTAACGCTACCGCTGCGGCCACGCCTCGTTTACTAGCCGCGATAGTCGAAAATTATCAAACTAGCGATGGCCAAATCAAGATCCCCGACGTTCTTCAATCTTATATTAGGAAATGATCGCGGTTCAACCTCACCGAGCTGATCTGCTAAAATACTCACGGCAACGACGCACGCGACGGCGCGTCAATCGGGTAATTTTAATTTTTATTTTGTTGTTAATTTTGACCTTTAGTCTTCTGATTGCTATCAACCAACCACGCTGGCAAATTACAACTATTAAAATATTTAACCCATCAAACAATAACTCTACCGAAATTAAACGAGTAGTCGAAGAAATTCTGTTCACCCATTACTACGGTTTAATCAAAAAAAGTAATCGCTGGTTATACCCAAAAACAGAAATCCGGGATCGTCTCCTCGCCAGCTGGCCGAACCTAGAAGAAATTGGCCTTAGTTATCAGCCACGTACTAATGTGTTAATAATAAAATTAACCGAGCGGCGTGCCAGCTTGATTTGGTGCCAACAACTAACCCCGCGTCAATGCCAATTTGCTGACGCTAAGGGGATAACCTTCGATTCAGCCGCTAGTTTTTCCGATCAACTTTTTTTTGAGGTCGTAGATGAAGCCGCGCGGCCGACGATAAACCCTATCACTATCCAAAGGATCCAAGAGTTAAAATTAGCGCTCGAAGAAGTTTTGCCGGGTCAACCGAAAATTACCGGCGCCGTTTACACAAGGGATAACGATTTCCGTTTTTCCACTTTTGACTGGACAATTATTGCCAGCCGCAACCGGCCAGTAGACGCCACCGCCAACGACTTGCGAACGGCCCTATCGTCACGTGATTTTCTTGCCGAATTAGCGGCCAATACACATCAGCTTGAATACATAGATCTGCGTTTCGCGGAAAAGGTGTTTTATAAATTCCGTGATTGAGTTAAAATTTAAGCAATGGCCTCACTAAAAATTATGCTTCGCTATCTCGGCTGGCACTATAGCGCGGCCGTAAATAACTGGTGGCATTTGTACCATGATTTTGTCTGGTTCTTCTATCATTTTTTTTCCATTGATTTAATCACCAGAACCATGTTTCGACCCTGGCGGCGTTTGCGTGAACCCTACGTTACTGGTTTTGACCCAGTTGGCTGGGCAGGCACCTTCATTCTCAATTGTATTATGCGTATCGTTGGTATACTCATTCGTCTCTGTTGGTTAGTCTCTAGCCTTATTTTTATTTTTGCGCTCGCGTTAGCTGGCCCCTTAATTTTAATTAGCTGGTTAATTCTGCCTCTCGTGACAACCGGTCTGTGGATTATTGGTCTTTATTTACTCTTCGCTTAACATGGCCCTTCATCCTTTTCAGTCAAGCATCAAACACACTTCAATTTTTTCACTTTTACCCGTTGAAAATCTATTGTCGCACCATTCCCGGCACCGCCTACTAAAGTTAACTCGCTGGCTAATCATTGTTTTTTTTCTAACTATCACAATCGTTTCTTTGAGCGGAGGCGATTATAAAAATCTGATCGCTAAGTTGGTTGGAGGTCTACTTATTTTACTAGCCATTTGGTTAGAAATGTATCTCTTGGAATTGTTTTACCGTGGATTAACGAAACACGATTCTGAAGTAACACTCGAAGTGGCCCAAATCCTATATCACACCACCGAGAGCGATCTAGCCCTAGCCTTCGGACGATCAGCGATTGGACAAAGTTTTGTCAGACGGACGGCAATAAAGCTCACCGCTTATGAAAAATTTTTACAGGCCCGAACGATTAAAGCAGTTAGTTCGCCGCTAATCCTAGAGCCCGGCAAAACATTAACCCTCTCTGGGTTACTAACACTGATCCTAAAAGATTGCCCCGAGCTAAAGCAGTGTTTCGCCGAAAGCGGTATCGAAGAAATCGACGCCGTAGCCACAACCGACTGGTTAAGTCGGCAGGCGACGGCCGAGCGCGAGGCCGAACGCTGGTGGTCGCGAGCTGCCCTCGCGCGTCTGCCCGGGTTGGCCAAAAATTGGTCCTACGGCCAAACAGCAATCTTAGATCGTTATAGTCATAATTTATTACTCAACTCTTCCGCCAGCAGTATGGAATTTACGGCCAGTTCGGAAACCAAACAGTTGATCACAATTCTCGAGCGGTCGGCCGAAGCCAACGCTTTGCTCGTTGGTGAAGCCGGCGAGAACAAGATGTCGGTTATTGGAGAACTAGTGCGTGAAATTAAAAAGCAAACCGCGCCACCGGCACTTGAACACTACCAACCCATTCTACTTCACACCGCTGAACTGGTGGCTACGGGGCGACACAAAGACGAATTAGAAAAAATCCTGAACCAACTACTTAACGAAGCAGCTCGAGCCGGCAACATTTTGCTTATCATCGATGATTTTGGCGCCCTATTCATCGCGGCAGAAAAATTGGGAGTGGATTTAATTAATTTGCTCGATCCCTTTTTGGCCACTCGTCGTCTACCAATGATTGCTCTAGTCGATACCGAGATATTTAATCGACACGTCAGCACCCGACCAAATTTAATGCGCCGATTTGAGGTTGTAACTGTTAAAGAAATTGACGGCCACGAACTAATCCTGCGTCTAGAAGATCAAGTGGCCGTTTTGGAACAACGATCCAACATCATCTTTACCTATCCAGCGATCAAAGAGATTGTTGTATCCGCAGCTCGTTATTTTCCCGAGGCCGCGCCAACCGATCGCGCCCTTGATTTGCTAATCGAACTCGAACCATGGCTAATAGAAAATGCTCGAACCGTGGCCAACCGCGCCGACATACAAGAGTTTGTGACCATCAAAACTGGCATACCGGCCGCTGAGGCGAATGGAGCAGAGATCGAACGACTTAAACATCTAGCCGATCAACTGTCGCAGCAAATTATTGGCCAACCAGAAGCCATCATGGCCATCACTACCGCTCTCCAACGTTCTCGAGCTGGTTTAAGCAACCCCAAGCGACCCACCGGATCGTTCTTGTTTCTTGGTCCCACTGGCGTGGGCAAAACCGAAACTGCCAAGGCCTTAGCCCGACTTTTTTTCCGCCAACCAGAATCAGTTCTGCGCTTGGATATGACTGAATTTGCCGCCGATAATGCCCTCGCACGACTAATGGAAGTTCTGGCTACCATGATTCGTCAACATCCGTACGGCATACTGTTGTTAGACGAATTCGAAAAAAGCCATCCAGAAGTACTTAATCTTTTTTTGCAAATATTGGACGAGGGCTACTTCACCGATGCTGGCAGCCGCCGAGTGAATGCTCGTAATTTAATACTAATTGCTACATCCAATGCTGGAGCGGACTTCATCTGGGAACAAACCCGAGCCAATAAACCGCCCAGTGCTTGGAAAGATAATCTAATTAATGAGATCATTAACCGTGGCCTATTTAAGCCGGAATTAGTTAATCGTTTTGATGCAGTGATTATTTTTACGCCATTGAGTCCGGAAGCTCTGCGAGCCGTGGCCAAATTGGCGCTTACGGCATTAGCCGAAAGACTAAAAGCTAAAGGTGTCAGTCTGCCAATTACTGACACGCTAGCCAGCGTCGTGGCCAATTATGGCGCCAACCAATCGTTCGGCGCCAGGCCAATGTTGCGTTTCGTTCAAGATCAAATCGAGACGCCAATCGCTAAAAAAATATTGGCGGGGGAAATTACCGCTGGTCAAACTATCAATGAATCACTCTTCGCCACACTTCACTGACTATCTGCTGTGGACCATCGTCGCTGGGCTCTTTGGTATAGCTAGCGCCATGCTTGTCAGCCGAGCTAGTGATATTGCCAATTACTGGTGGCAATCGGACGGACAATTGGCGTTAGTTTACGATCAGACTAGACTGAAAAGCAAAACCACAGATAAACCACGTGAACTCAAACTCGGTTTCGTGGGTGACATTATGTTAGGTCGGGCCGTAGCCTCATCGGTGAACAAAAACGGTCAGGGTAATTACGATTGGTTATTTACTAATGTCACATCACAATTAAATTCTTACGATTGGCTATTTGGCAATCTCGAAGGGCCAATTTCGAACCGTGGTCAACAAGCGGGTAGCAAGTTCTCTTTTCGCTTCGATCCAACGACTGCCACGTCTTTGGCTCGAGCCGGTTTTGACGTGTTATCAGTGGCTAATAATCATATCGGTGATTGGGGCGAAATGGCTTTTATTGATACTTTACGTTATCTGGATCAGCTAAACATTGAGACGATTGGCGTCACCGAACGAGGCGCCGTGATAACCGAGAAAAACGGCCAGAGAATCGCCTGGCTGGCCTTTTCCGATGTTGGGCCCAGTTGGTTGAAAAATTATCGTAATGACTCCGCTATTTTACTTACCAATCGGCCAGATTTTGAAAAGCTCATAGCTTCTGCCGCCGAAAAGTCTAACCTAACAATAGTCTCCTTCCATTTTGGCGAAGAATATCAAACTACTCCAAACCCGCGGCAACGTGATTTAGTTGAACGCGCCATGACGGCTGGCGCACAAGTTGTTGTCGGTCATCATCCCCACGTCCGCCAGCCAGTGGAAATATATACCACCCCCGCCAACGAGAACAATCGCGTGGTGGCCTACAGTCTCGGCAATTTTATTTTTGACCAATATTTTTCTGCCCAAACCATGTCGGGGTCACTGCTCGAACTAACCTGGGATGGTGAAAAAATTAGTAACGTGAAAGAACGAACCATTAAACTTAATTCGCACTATCAACCGCAAATTCAATGAAGAAAATACTACTGCTATCGCTGTTGGCGCTTTTTTTGTTCGTCGCTTGGCTCCTACCCCAAAGTGATGGCTACTACCCGCGGTCGGCGCGCCGTATTTTAAGTGCCGCGCCATTGATCGGCCGTGTTTTTGAAGAAACCATAACACCCGAGATGGTCCGGGCAGTCTACGGTACTCGACCGATTAAAATTCTGTTGGTACCCGGTCACGACAATGAGTATTCGGGCGCGGTGTGGAATGGTCTGCGCGAAGCTGATGTCAATTTGCAATTAGCCAATGCTCTGCAGCGCTTTTTAACCACTGATCAAAACTTTTCTACCCAGATTACTCGTAACGAAAACACGGGCAATTATAATCAAGAATTGTCGAATTATTTTGTCACTAATCGTGAGGAAATTAAATCTTTTCGCCAACGTTTACGTCAAACTTTTGTTGGATTAATCCAATCAGGTGCCGTGGAGGAGAAAATAATTGTCAGTCACAATTTTGCCAAAGAAGAAGTGGCCCAGCGCCTCTACGGCATTAATAAGTGGGCCAATGAGCAGGGCATTGATCTGGCGATCCATATCCACTTTAACGATTATGCCGGCCGATCCATGAGTCAAGCCGGCCGTCACAATGGTCTAGCGATATATATACCGGAACGCCAATATCCCAATGCTCGTTTTAGTGCCGAGATAGGACAAAGTATTTTTAGCCAGTTGAACAAAATTCTACCGACCAGTTCATTACCAGGCGAAAGTACCGGTCTTATCGAAGATCAAGAATTAATCGCTCTCGGCTCCTATGCTTCGCGAGATGGTGGGGCGGTGTTAATTGAATATTCCTACATCTATGAACCGCAGGTTGCCAACGTGGGCGTACGTTCCGCTTGGCTAACCGAGACAGCCTGGCAAACCTATCTGGGTATAAAAAATTATTTTGAACCAGCAACAACCTTGCCGCCCAGTCAAATCTTACAACAACCGGTAAGCGGACCACTCCACTTTGGCCAGCGCGGAAACAAGCAGGTACTGGCATTACAACGAGCTTTGCAATTAGATGGTTCATACCCACCGGCCGGTCGCGAACTGGGTGTTTGCCCGATTAATGGCAACTTTGGTCCGTGCGTGCAGAGCGCTGTTACCACCTTTCAAACCAAATACGCCCTAATCGACGTGCCCGGCCAGGTGGGAGAACAAACTCTCGCCGAACTTAATCGGCGTTATGGTCACTAATTTTTGGATCGGACTAAAACGGCCGATTTTAACATTGGCCCCGCTCGCTAACGTTACCGACTGCGCCTTTAGGCAGATGGTGGCCAAATACGGTAAGCCTAGCGTGCTGTGGACCGAGTTTATTTCCGCCGACGGCCTAGCTCATCCCCGTGGTCGAGAAAAACTTCTGATTGATCTGCAGTTTTCGTCAAACGAGCGGCCGATCGTCGCGCAATTTTTCGGCGCCCAGCCAGAAAATATTCGCGCCGCGGCGGCACTGGCGGTCAAACTTGGTTTTGACGGCGTAGACATCAACATGGGTTGCCCCGATCGCGCCGTGGAGCGTCAGGGGGCCGGCGCGGCATTGATAAAAAATCCATCGCTGGCGCAGGCAATCATTCGCGCCGCCCAAGAGGGAAGTGGTGGCTTACCCGTGTCAGTTAAAACTCGTCTCGGCTATCAGCATAATGAACTAGACACTTGGCTACCCGCTTTGCTGGAAACCGAACCAGCGGCCGTGACTATTCACGCTCGAACCAGAAAACAAATGTCTAAGGTGCCAGCCGATTGGGGAGCGATTGCCCGGGCCGTGGCTATTCGTGACCAGCTTGGTAGCAAAACTTTAATTCTCGGGAATGGCGATCTAGACGACCCGAGATCTGCCCGCACCAAAGTCGCCACGTCGGGTGCCGATGGCGCCATGCTGGGCCGGGCCATCTTCGGCCGACCATGGTTGTTTAATGACCAATTTGTTCCCACGCCAAATGAGCGACTGCGAATTGCTCGGGAACATACCGCACTCTTTCAACAAATGCTTGGCCAAGTAAAAAACTTTGAGCAAATGCGAAAACACTTCCGTCTCTATATTACCGGTTGGAATGGGGCCAGCGAATTGCGCCGACAACTACTTGAAACGAGAACGGCCGAAGCCGCCCTACACCTGCTCGACACTTATCCCCAGCCGATCATTTGACCGCGCAAAAAACTAGTTTAAAATTATCGACAATGAAATTTAGCGGACCGAATCAAAAATTTATTAGCATTAAGTAATCACCCCCGTTTGGGGGTATTTTTTTGCCATGATCAACAATTACATTGCCACCAAAGATGTCGTTGCTTTTAGCGAAGCGGTTAATCGACTGCGCGCCTTCTTTCTCGACCGTGGTTTTAAAGAGGTTCACACCCAAGATCGTTTGAGTATCTTGGCCGCCTGCGAAGATCCCACAACCATCGCGACCTATGATTACGCCGGCGAGCGCTGGCCACTGCCGCAAACCGGACAGATGTGGCTGGAGTACGAGTTGTTGCGTCAACCAGAACTGCCCGGTGTCTTTTGTGTCAGTACCAGCTACCGCAACGAGAAAAATCCTGTGCCCGGTCGGCACGAGATTATTTTCCCAATGTTTGAATTCGAATCAAAGGGCGAACTGGATGATTTGCGCGATTTGGAAATTGAATTATGCGAACAGCTGGGTTTCGGCGATCGCGATACTTTTGTTCACCGTTCCTACGACGAAGCCGCTGATCACTATGCAACCAACGACCTCACCAGCCAGCATGAACTGCAAATGCACGATGAATTTGGGCCGGTGTTTTTCCTGGAACATTTTCCCGTTCGAACTTCGCCCTTTTGGAATATGCGAAAACAGGACGATCATGCTCACAAAATTGATGTTATTTTGTGCGGGATGGAAACTATTGGTAGTGCCGAGCGGAGCACTGATCCGGAGGCAATGCGCCGGCAGTTTTACACGATTAGTGATGGAAAATATTCCGACCTGCTCTTCAATCATTTCGGTCGCCAACGGGTTGAAAATGAGCTGGAAGATTTTCTTAGCTTCAACTTTTTCCCACGCTTCGGCGGCGGCATCGGCATGACCCGTATGATTCGCGCTTTGCAAAACGTTGGTAGTCTGTAAAAAGAAAAATTAATCGAGTATACTCGAGAGATGTCAGATCTAGCATTATACCGGCGCTATCGGCCGAGTAAATTTAGTGAGGTAATCGGGCAAGAAGCCGCAATCAACACTCTGGCGGGTAGCCTTAAGCTTGGACGGACGAGCCACGCCTACCTCTTGGCCGGCCCGCGCGGCACCGGCAAAACCAGCGTGGCCCGAATTTTGGCACGAGAGCTGGGCGCCGAGCCACCCGACATCAATGAGATTGACGCCGCCTCGCATCGCGGTATTGACGAGATCCGCGCCTTGCGTGATGCCGTGCTAACCTTACCATTTGTTTCGCCAGTCAAAGTGTACATCGTTGATGAAGTACACATGCTCACGCGCGAGGCCTTTAATGCCTTGCTCAAAACGCTGGAAGAACCGCCGAGTCACGTAGTTTTTATTCTGGCCACCACCGAGATCAATAAGGTGCCCGACACTATCGTCTCGCGTTGCCAAACCCTGAACTTTAAAAAACCAGCACTGGTAGATGTTAAAAAAACTATTGAGCACATTGCTAAAAAAGAGGGGTGGAAGCTCGATGCTGGCGTCGCCGATTTAATCGCCCTGCTGGGCGATGGATCATTTCGTGATGCCATTGGCGAGCTCCAGCGAGTTATGGGCGCTTCGCCCGATAAAAAAATCACCCTAGCCGAGGTGGAAAAAGTGTCTGGCGCGCCAGCCGGCGGCTTGGCCCTGGATATTGTTACTGCCACTGTCAAACAAGACTTACCGGCCGCGTTGGCGGCCGTGCGCGCATTGGAAAATCAGTCCGGTGACGTAAAATTATTTACTAAAATGATTTTACGTCTTGGCCGCTTTTTGCTTCTTGGCCGCTTAGCACCAGCCATCCAAGAGGAGCTGGCAACGGAAATGTCGCCCGACGAGGTCAAGGCGCTCCGCGCGCTGCAGACCGAGGCGGGGATGAGTGTCATGCCAACGGCCCTACGAGAACTGCTGACGGCTCACGAGGAAATAGCCCACGCCCACATTGCCACCTTGCCACTCGAACTTGCTCTGATGCGAATAATTAGTCAAGATAAATAGGTTAATGTAACCTTGCCGGTTCGTCTAATGGTAGGACACTGCCCTTTGGAGGCAGGTATTGGGGTTCGAGTCCCTGACCGGCAGTTCGGAGCAAGGGGAAAAGCTGCCGGTAGCGAGCCCGCCACGGCGGGCTCGCGGCAGGAACTCAGAAGGTCAATGAACTTGAAGTATAGCTTATCAATAACCTTAAAAAACTTGGCGTATGAAAAATGCTCGTAATAACTACGCCTTTATAGACAGCCAGAATTTAAACCTGGGAATCCAAAAACTCGGCTGGAAGCTTGGATATCGCCAGTTCCGCAAATATCTTTTAGAGAAATATGGCGTTACGAAAGCCTACATGTTCCTCGGGTTCTCACCTTTAAACCAAGCGCTGTATGATAATCTGCAAGAGGCCGGTTTCGTGCTCAAGTTCAAGCCCGTCATTCCCGATGGGAACGGAAAACTCAAGGGGAATGTAGATGCGGACCTAGTCTTGCGGGCGGCGTTGGAAATACCGGAATACAACAAGGCGATTATCGTATCTAGTGATGGCGACTTCTACTCGCTCGTACAGCATCTCTACGACATCGGTAAACTCGAGACCGTATTGAGTCCCGATATGGAGAATTGTTCGGTGCTGCTCAAGAAGGCGGCGCGCGACAAGATCAGATTTATGGATAATCTGCGCAGAAAACTTGAATATAAAAGAAAAGCACCGCCGAGGGACGGAACCCGCGGAGGTGCTTTTCAATAGAGATACAGGCGCAGTATACACCACCCAGACATGAAAATCAACTAAACTGGGGGTACTCAAAAATATGACGAATAAAGACAAAAAAATCAATGTACCCCAAGGTGACACCTTGGTATCACAGTCAAAACAAAATCCTTTTACCTAGGATCAATATGAGTCTTGTGAAAATGATCGTAGGAATCGTGGGGCCATCTGGTTCTGGCAAAAGCACACTTTGCAAAATGCTTAAGAAGAGCGAGCCAGATAAATACGAGCATATTAAGCTAGATAACTATTTCAAAGACCCAAAAACATTTCCCCTGAAGGAGGGGTTTAAAAACTGGGAACTTCCGTCCAATCTGAAGTTCGATGAACTTATAAAAGACCTTGAAACTTTAAAGGGAGGGCAACGAGTTTATACTAGAACATTTCCCAAAAAGGCAGGAGCTAGCCCAAAATCTCTTACGTTAACACCGAAACCAATAATCCTAGTTGAAGGTTTTATGTTGTTTAAAGAACCCAGGTTAAGAGAAATGCTTGATTTAAAAATCTATTTAGATATTCATCCAGAGAAAATGCTAGAGCGTAGATCTATAAGGTTCGGAGCAGACCATATTTCTGACTACGACACCAAAGTTGCAATTCCAGAGTTTCTTGAATATGGAATAACTCAAAAAGAAGAGGCTGATCATGTGGTTAATGCTACAAGAGAGCAGGCAAAAGTTATCAAGGAAGTGAAAGAAATCATCAGGTCGGCACTAACTGCGTAAGCCCCAGCGAACTGCCTCCCGCGTCAGGACTCGAAAAAACCGTACCAGTTGTTGCCGGTACGGCCTTTGTGATTGTTGCGGGTCCGCTTCAATAGCCCTTCAGTGGCGGAATAAGCTGATCGCCGACCTTGATCACACCACCTTCGATGACCTCGGCAATGAGGCCACCCCGATCAAAAAACGTTTCCTTGAAACTCTTTGATTCGCCGGAGAGCTTGCTTGGCCGAGTGCATGGATCGCAGTATTTTACTCCATAAAAACGTGCCGTTCCGATCTGAAACTCTCGGCCGATGAGCCACATAAGCTCCACTCCTTCAACGAAGATGTTACGACGACTGTCCCTGAACTCGAAGCCGCTTCCCTCGAAGAAGATTGAATTCATGAGAGTAACTTGGCGATTGCCTGGTTGGCCCTTGTTGAAGCTACCTTCGCCGGTTGAGTAGCGATCGCCCTTGAGGCCTTGCCCCGCAACCGCCTCGGCTTCGGGTGTTTCTTCCATTGGTCCGCCGGCCACGGCACCGATGCAGATTGCTTTGACCGTTCCGTTCATGTGCTGCTCCTTTCGTTAGTGAGAATCGCCTAAGCTCCAATGTACCACGTCTGATTTAAATACTACTTGAAAAGCGCAAAGGGACAAGGGAGCTATTTGTTTGGGTTACAAAATGGTAAAGTAGTGCCAATTATTACCATGAATACCAAGCGAAATATATTTCTATGGACCCTCTATGACTTTGCGAACTCACTTGTCTCAATTGTTTTCTTTCTCTATTTTGCTCAATGGATTGTAATTGATCGTGGCCTACCAGATTTGTGGTTCAATCTCACATTCACCATCTCGACAATTTTTCTTATTTTTACTGCACCATATGCCGGTATTCTTTTGGACAAACATCTGAGACGAATTACTGGTCTCCGATGGACCACAATTGGTACTGCGCTTTTGTATGGTGGCTGCGCTTTATTTGCAACACATAACAATAATATCTGGGCTCTTATTTTTTTCACCCTTGGCATCTATATTTATCAGCTCACCTTCACTTTCTACACTCCACTTATAAACGATATCGCTAGTCCAGAAAAGAGAGGCCGTATTTCTGGATATGGCATAGGGGCAAACTATCTCGGCCAATTTGTAGGACTACTTCTTGCGCTTCCATTTTCAACTGGAACCCTAAATTTATTTCATTCTTCACCGAGAGCAGAAACGCTATTACCTGCAGTTATCGCTTTCTTGATTTTCTCACTCCCGATGCTTATTTTCTTCAGAGAACCGTTTAAGCAAAAACTGGTTTCTGAGTTTGCTTCAAGTACAAAAGAACTTATACATAAAACGAAGCAGCTTTTCTTAGTTCCAGGAGTAGGACTTTTCATCCTTGCATATTTTTTCTTTAATGATGCCATTCTCACCGCCTCAAATAATTTTTCGATTTTTATGGAACAAGTGTGGGGAGTTTCAGATACAATCAAAACTTATATTCTTCTTGGAATTATTCTTACATCAGCAATAGGTGGTCTCGTGTCAGGCTTTGTGGCAGATAAATTTGGCCACAAGAGGACGATGTTATTTATTCTGGCCGGTTGGGTTTTTATTCTTCCATTTATCGGCCTTATTACCAATTTCGCATTGTTTGTCATCGCTACAACAATTATGGGCTTCTGGTTCGGCTCAAATTGGGCTGTCTCAAGATCGGTAATGGCATATCTCACGCCACAAGAAAATAACAATCTTGCTTTTTCATACTTCAATTTAATTGAACGGACATCTTCTCTCGTGGGCCCAGTGGTTTGGGGATTGGTGGTATCAAATCTTGTCTCAATGGGAAGCTACCGATATAGGCTTGCGACTCTCGCTGTTACAGTATTTATCGTTCTAGGTTTGTGGGCTTTGGCTAGAGTTAAGAGTGATCGGCCGAAGATTGCAGCGCACCAGAGATAACTAGCGTAGATACTCCCGTGCTCGCAATCATTGGTCGATAACCCACGAAAGTGGTACCATATTAAAGACGTCGCGCCGCCACTTCATGTCATTACTATTCGAACCACGACCGTACGAAAAAGAAAACAAACAAAAAGCGGTCGCTGACCTTCTTTCCAACACCGTCCCTGACCGAGATTTCTACCTGCTTGTCATTGGGGCAATAATATTAGCCGCTAGCGGCATACTCATCGACAATATTCCCGTTCTTATCGCCAGCATGATCGTCGCTCCGCTGGCCTACCCGATACTCTCTCTGGGACTTGGGGTTCTGGCCGTTGACGGTAAGCTCGTCCTTCGTTCCATGGCCATGCTTTTGGTCTCGGTTTTTCTGGCGATTGTCATCGGTGGCCTATTCTCACTTTTTGTCAAAAACAACTTCGACGTGGCTGAACGCGTGCTCATTTCTTTCTTCCCGAATCTTTTCTTCGATCTTTTAATCGCTGTGGTTTCTGGAGCGATTGCCGCTTATGGTCTCATGCGCTCGAAGGTCGGCGGAGCAATGACCGGCATCGGGATCGCTGTTTCTCTCCTGCCGCCTCTGGTGGCAACGGGGATTGGACTTTTTGACCCGAGCAATGATCTGGCAATCCGTGCTACGAGCATCTTTGGATTAAACGTTATTGGAATTCTTGTCGGGAGTATTGCCGTTTTTCTGATATTCGGCATCTTCCGCCAGCACCGGGCGATTAAAAATAACCTATAACCATGATTAACGACTTCGCGAAATTTTTGAAAGAATTCAATATCGTCTCTTTGGCTATCGGCTTTGTTATGGGCACCGCTTCGACGTCACTAGTAAACTCATTGGTTAAAGATGTGCTGATGCCGATCGTCACTCCGCTTGCGGGAGCGGAGTCGTGGCGAGAAGCACTGTGGCACATCGGCCCCGTAACCATTGCTATTGGCTCGTTTATCGCCGAGCTTTTTAACTTCATTATCCTGGCACTCATTATTTTCATCATCGCCAAAAAATTTCTTAAAATGAAAGCTCAAGTTACTAAATAATTAACAAAAATTATGGCAAAAGTAAGTACCTATCTTAATTTCCCGCGCACAACCGAAACAGCGTTTAATTTTTATAAGGAGGTTTTTGGTGGGGAATTCACCGATAAAATTAATCGCTTCGCCGACGTCCCGCCGCAGGAGGGCGCACCACCAATCAAAGAGGAAGACAAAAATTTAGTCATGCATGTCGCTCTGCCAATTCTCGGTGGCCACGTGTTAATGGGCACCGACGCGCCCGAGTCTATGGGCTTTACGGTTAAAAATGGTAACAATATTTATATCAACCTCGAACCCGACACGCGGCCTGAGACAGAAAAATTATTTAACGCCCTGTCAGCCGGCGGCAAGGTGGAGATGGCTCTGCAAGACATGTTCTGGGGCGGCTATTTCGGCTCCTGCACCGACAAATTCGGCGTTCAGTGGATGTTTAACTGTACGAGCAAGACATAGGTGAAAAGATTAATTATTGTTCATGGTTGGGGTGGGGGAGCCAGCCGAGATTGGATGCCTTGGCTGACGGAGAAGTCTGAGAAATTAGGCTATCAAACATTGTGTCCGGACTTTCCGCACACCGATCAACCAACAATTGAGGAGTGGGTCTCGTTCCTCTCAAGGATCGTCGGCAAGCCGGATGCTAACAGCTATTTTGTTGGCCATTCTATCGGTTGCCAGACCATACTTCGCTATTTGGAAACTATCGACACACCAATTGGCGGCACCATTTTTGTCGCTGGCTGGTTTAATCTTGAAAATATGGCCGACGCTGAAGAAGAGAGAATTGCTCGACCTTGGCTGAAAACTCCGATTGATGTAAGTAAAATAAAATCCGTTTTGCCAAAATCGACATTAATTATTTCGACAAATGATCCCTGCGGCGCGTTTGAAGAAAATAAAGCCAAATTTACCGAACTTGGTACTAAAATCGTAGTTGTGCCTAATGCCGGCCACCTCACTGCCGAAGACGGCTACCAACAAATTCCGGTGGTGATTGATGAACTTCAGAATTTTCTTATGCCTGGTAATTTAAAAAATCGATTGAAAGAAGAAGGTTTTGCTAATGTGTTTGATTGGCATGATAATCCGGGTACTAAATATGCTGAACATGCGCATCGAGGCAAGGTTTCTTTCTACGTTCTTCGAGGGGCGGTGACCTTCTCTGGAGATATTGAGATAACCGTTTCGGCTGGAGAACGGTTCGACGTCCCTATGGGCATCAAACACTCCGCCATTGTCGGTTCCGACGGCTGCGACTGGGTCGTGGGCGAAGAAATAAAAGGGGATTCGTAAGGTGAAAAAGGTAATTAGTGAACTCTGCGGAGACATAGTAACAAAATTCAAACCTGTTTCGGTTTTTCTGTATGGCTCGCGAGCCAGAGGCGACTTTCAGAAAGATAGCGACTACGAGATCGGGATACTATATCCCAAAGACAATAAAGTTACTCGAGTCGATTTGCAATCCATCAACCTTCACAAAAACATAAACCTGTATCCGTTTGAATACGAAAGTTTTGTGCAATATGAGGTCGATACCCCTTTCCCAGAAAAAATATATATCCGAGAGTTAATAGAGAGCGGAATGACTCTGGCGGGAGAAAAAAAAATTGAGGAATTTACAAAACCAAGTATCAAAATTTTAGATCTAATTGAAACAGCGAGATTTAACATCGCCTATGCCCTAGCCGCCGTTTTGTCCCACCGGCACAGTGACCAAATTACCGCCCGGGCAGAATTCCACAAATCTTGCCTGTTTGGTGTGCGCTCACTTATTATCGCAACAGAAAAAAAATTCCCCCTAACTTATTTTCAAATCTTCTCACTTTCACTTAAACTAAATCTGGGAGACGAATACAATAGTGTGATCCAACACGCAATGGATGTGCGCAGTGGCGCTA
Organism: Patescibacteria group bacterium; assembly: GCA_038064435.1. Lineage (GTDB taxonomy): Bacteria > Patescibacteriota > Minisyncoccia > Phycocordibacterales > JACOZG01 > JBBTTC01. The sequence continues at coordinate 19,149 of JBBTTC010000007.1, read as the reverse complement.
ATATTGATGAAATCAAGTTATATAAAAACATTTCCCTCTTGAATAAGGTCGTAAGAAAACATTTAATGCAAATGTTCGACAAAGAGGGTAATGCCACGATTTTGCGCTGATGCAATGAAAAAGCGACCACTGCCACCAAACACCAAACTGCATTCAGAAAAGGCCAAGCTGGTCTTTAGGGGTGTTCGCTTTGATACTTACCAGTGGCAACAAAAACAATTTGATGGATCGGTGGCGACTTATGAAATGGTAAAAAGAGATGACACGGTAATTGTTATTCCCATAATTGGGGAAGAAATTGTTTTGGTAAACGAGCAACAACCACACTGGGACAAACCGGGAATTACACTGGTCGCCGGAATGGTCAATCCGAACGAAGATCTCGTCACCGCTGCGCGGCGTGAATTAGAAGAAGAAACGGGCCTAGTTTTTGATAAATACTCTCTGGTGCACGTTGAAACAAGCTCACCAGCCATTGAATGGTTCGCCTATACTTTTATTGCCCACGGTTTTAAAGGAGAAAAAGAAAAGAAACTAGATCCGGGAGAAAGAAACGAGATTGTAAAATTTTCTCTGGATCAGATTATTGAAATGGTGAAAAAACGCGAATTGTTTTATCGGGCACGCTTTATTGAAGACATGATCATCCAAGATAAACTCGGCCAGCTCAAAGACTTAATAAAAAATCCGGAGAAATACTCGATCCCAATATGAAACGGGGACACCCGCCGAAGGGATACTAGCTTTCCTGTTGAATTTGTGGTTTATTTAAGCAAATGTGGGAACAACAAAAAAGTGGTTTTATTTAAGATGGAGCAGTACAATAAGACCCCATGGAAACAAATTATTTGCCGGTTGTTATTAGCGCGATTTTAGCCATGGTTCTTGGCGCCGTATGGTACGGGCCGCTGTTTGGTAAAAAGTGGATAAAGGTGGTGGGCGCCACCGAGATGGACCTAGAAGCGAGAAAGGAAATGCAAAAGTCGGCCAAGCCCTTGTACTTGATTCAGTTTGTTTTAATTTTGTTCCAAGTCTGCGTGCTGTCACGATTAATTACTGGCTCCATTGGCACCTCGGTCTTGAGCGCATCGCTCTGGATCTGGGCTGGTTTTATAATGCCAACCGTGGCCGCCGCTTCAATGTGGAACAATGACTCGCGCCAGATTGCCTGGACGCGTTTTCTTATCCAAACTGGCTACCAACTAATTTTGTTTGTCATGTTCGGCTTGATCCTTAACTGGATGATGTAGATCGGTGGCCGCCTGGAAACAATTAGTCGCTAATACCGGCCGACTCATTAAGACAGTTTGGCATGACAAACGCTGGCTGATTATCATGCTAGCGTTTTTTGTTTTACTGTTGTCGGGCTCGTCATTTTTTATTTCCGGATCGCGCGGCCTCGTGATCAACAAGCTGGCCGATTTGGATTTGGCCGCCGGCTTGTGGTTCTGGGTGGCGGTCATGGTGGCTGCTACTTTGCTTGTCGGCCTAATACAAATAGTTAACGAGTACTTAGGTCGGCAATTGTGGTTCTACATCGAGGCTAAATTTGAACTCGACCTGATCCGCAAACGCAGTCAGATTGATGTTGCCACTTACGAAAATCCAAAACTCAATGATCTATTTAACAAGGTCAACGAAAACGGTGTTTGGCGAGTGCGCAGTTTTATTGATCGACAATTTTTCATCCTGCAGAACATATTAGAAGTGGTGATCGCCGGCGTGATTTTAGCTGTAGTCAACTGGTGGATTTTATTAATCACCGCTATCACCGTCGTACCGACTCTAATCACGGAAATAAAATATGGGCACCTGGTTTGGGGTATCCACAGCGCCCGGGCCGAAACGCGCCGGCGCTACTGGGATACGCGTGGCTATTTTAATCGTCTATCCGATTTAATGGAACTTAAATTGTTTCAAAATCTGGGTCACTTTCGCCAGATTATTAAGAACTTATTTATGGCCTTTCAAGACGATGAACGCCGCGGCGATCGAAAACGTTTATGGCATCAGCTGGGCTCCTTGTTTGTTTCCAACTTGGGTCTGGCCGCGGCCACCATCTGGTTTGTCTGGCAGGTGGTAGAAGGCAATTTGTTGATTGGCACCTTCACCTTCCTGATGGCCTCGATCGGCGATCTGCGCCAATCGCTCTCGGGCTTGTTTAGAAACCTTGGTCGGCAATACCAAGATAGTTTGTTTGTTACCGACCTGTTTCGTTTGTTAGATTTAAAGCCAGATTTGCCGCAACCTCGAGCCGGCTTTAAGCTCGACGCGGCGAACACGCCAGAAATTGTTTTTGACCAAGTGTCGTTTAGTTACCCCGACAGTTCCGAATTGGTTTTGAAAAATTTTTCTCTGCGCATTCCACCGGGCGAAAAGTTGGCTCTGATTGGCATCAATGGCGTTGGCAAAACCACATTAGTAAAACTGCTTTGTCGTTTCTACGACCCCACGGCCGGCCGAATTTTAATTGCTGGTCACGATCTACGCGAAATTGATTTAGATAGCTGGTACCAAATGCTAGGGATATTATTTCAAGACTACAGTCGCTATAACTTTACCGTCAGTGACGCCATTACCGTTGGCCGCACTAGCGAATCTCCGTCACTAATTCGCGCTAAGAGCGCCGCCGTCGCCAGTGAAGCCGACACCTTTATCGAGAAGTGGGAACATGGCTACGAACAAATGCTCGGCAAATGGTTCACCAGTGGGCTGGAGCCGTCCACTGGCCAATGGCAAAAGCTGGCCCTGGCACGAACCTTTTATCGCGACCCGCGCGTCTTAGTGCTAGACGAGCCAACATCATCAATCGACGCTGAAGCTGAAGCTAAAATTTTTGCCAAGTTGGAAAGTCTGCCGCCCGATCGTACGGTGATCTTAATTTCTCACCGTTTTTCCACTGTGCGTCAGGCCAACCGCATCGCAGTTTTAGAAAACGGCGCACTCACCGAACTTGGCAGCCACAACGCTCTAATTAAATTAAAGGGTACCTACGCCAAACTTTTCAATCTGCAAGCCCGCGGCTATCAATAATAAAAATTGCTTATCTTCAACCGCTGTGATTCAATAGCGCCAGTCTAGAACCTTGAAAGGAGGGTGAGATGACCACGATACATGAGTGGCTGGATCATTTGCGGTCCACCTATCGCCATCGTAATGACGTTTTCAACCCCAATTTTGACCGGCGTTTACTCCAATTGGCCCGAGCTGTGGGTAATGTTCAAGACGCCATTCGGCGACCAGCTAATCGACCAGTGGGTGCCGCTCTAGCCAGCGTTTTTGGCTGGACAGCTTGTGTAATTGACCACTTTTACAAACTGCCGATTCTACCAGCCATCCGGTTTAAGTGGGCCGGTAAGGTATGTTCGTATTGCGGGCAGTTGCCCTGCGTCTGCACGGTAGCTCGCTCCACCAACTCAAATGATGAGGATGTCCTGATCGTTAAATTGTTAAACCAGAATTCGATTTGGGGAGCGGAAGACAATCTCTCGCTCGACGATTTGCAAAGCAATATCCACAAACGCTACCACGAGGTCAATAGTCGCGGTGGTGGGGGACTAATGGGTTGCGTGGATCGTCTATATCGAGAAGTATGCGAGGTGGCGCAAATTAATCTGGATAATCATTGGGGGAGCAACGACGAGGCGCTAAAAATTAAGGCCTATTACGCCCTCGAGTTGTCAGACGTAATTGCTTGGACCCTGGCTGCAGCCGACCAGGTGCCGTGTAATTTGTGTGACGAATTGGAGAATCGTTACGGCCGAGACAAAATCACGGCGGAAAGAATTTAACCCTCAATCGGTTGAGCGCGGTGCCAACACACCGCGCTTTTCTTATATTTTTTATCTGAACCTCACCGGAATTCGCACTTCGTCATCATGCTCGGGCAAACCAGAAGGATTATCTTTGTGTAAAATTAAAGTCCCGGTGGGCGTGGCTGGCAAAGCAAAGGGAATGACAACAGAAAAGGGTACGTAATCCTCCGTCATCCATTCACTCTGGGCGATGGCAAAACTACTTACCACCTTGCGACCATTAGCATCCCACAAATCAATCGGGAACGAGGCCTCAAAAAACCAGTTGCCACGAGCTCGACCGCGCACCTCCAGCGGACTGTGCACGATCTGATTGGATCGGGGATAAGTAACAACAATTAGATCGCCATGAGTGACGGGTAAACTAACTTCATTTCTTGCCCACCACCAAGCGCCGCCCGCGGCGAGCAACAAAACAATAATAAACGCTGATGCTTTATTCATACCTATATTTTAACTAGCATCTTGATATAATGAAAGGGTGAAGGTTCGAGTGGCAATTAATGGTCTTGGGCGCATCGGTCGCGCTTTTCTCAAACTGGCCATGCGCAGTGACGACATTGACGTCGTGGCTATCAACGACTTGGGCGAGCTCGAGAATTTGGCCTATCTTCTTCGCTATGACAGCGCCTATGGTCGGTCGGAACTAAAAATCGAAGTAAAAGCTGACCAATTAATTATTGACGGGCGACCGATCATCTGTCTACACGAAAAAGATCCGGCTCAACTACCATGGTCTCGGTTAAGTATCGGCGTGGTGGTGGAATCAACTGGTTTTTTTGAAAATTACGACGAGGCGCGCCGTCACATTGATGCCGGCGCGCGCAAGGTGGTGATCTCAGCGCCAGCCAAAGGCAAAGCACCGGCCGGTCTCACCACCGGCACCATCTTAATGGGCTTAAATGATGAACAGTTGGACCGTTGCCAAATTTCCTCCAACGCCTCCTGCACCACCAATGCCGCCAGTCCGGTGATCAAAATTCTCCACGAATCCCTAGGGATCGAGAAAGCCATGCTCTCCACCGTCCACGCCTACACTGCTAGTCAAAAGTTGGTGGATGCGCCAGACGCCAAAGACTTTCGCCGCGGCCGGGCGGCCGCGGCCAACATTGTGCCGTCCACCACTGGCGCGGCCACGGCCGTCACCGAGGCCATGCCGGAACTGACCGGCCGTTTCAACGGTATCGCCATTCGTGTGCCGGTTATTACTGGTTCACTTGTTGATCTAACTTTTGTGGCTAAGCGGCACACGAGCAAGGACGAAATAAATTCCATGCTGAAAAAGGCCGCGGCGGAGCCGCGCTGGCAGAGAATATTTACCACTACCAACGAGCCACTAGTCTCCAGTGACATCGTAGGCAACACTCATGCCTCCATTGCCGACCTCGGCTTTACAACCGTTGTTGACGGCAATCTCGTCAAAGTCCTCTCCTGGTACGACAACGAAATGGGGTACGCTCACACCTTAGTGGAGCATGTAATTAAGACCGGAGCGAACTGACTAAAAAGATGAAAATCTATCTCGGGACGGATCATGCCGGGTTTGAGCTGAAGGAAAAGTTGAAGGTTTTTTTAAAAGCGGAAGGGCATCAGGTGGCTGATGAGGGCGCTTTCGAGCTTGATCCGGCCGATGATTATCCAGAATTTGTTAAGATCGTGGCTCAACAAGTGGCTTGTGATCCAGAAAATAATCGCGGTATCATTCTAGGCGCTTCGGGGCAAGGCGAAGCCATTTGCGCCAATCGCTACGCCAGTATTCGCGCGGCCGTTTATTACGGTGGCCCGGGAGAAATTGTGACCCTATCGCGCGAGCATAACAATGCCAACATTTTATCTCTGGGCGCTAAGTTTTTAACACCAGAAAAAGCCATTGCTGCCGTCAAATTGTGGCTAGGCACCAATTTTAGTAACGAAGAAAGACATTTGCGGCGGCTCAATCAAATTGATTATCGGCCGCCAGCGCAAAATAATTTTTAACTGTGATCGAAATTATACCCGCCGTCATTGGGATTAACTTTGAAGCAGTCCGCGAGAAAATTGCGATATTCAATGACCAGACCAATTGGCTACACCTAGACGTGGCGGATGGTCAATTTGTGCCCGATACCACCTGGCAATCGGCCAGCGATCTAGAAACCCTCAACGGCCAAGCGAAAATTGAAGTTCATTTAATGGTCCGCGATCCGGAGGAAGTGGTAAGCAATTGGACGCCGGTGGCTGATCGCATAATCATCCATCCTGAAGCCACAAGCCAGTGCCAAGAAATTATTGACGCTTTCACAAGTCAACCGGTGGAACTAGGTCTAGCCGTACTGCTCGACACACCACTCTCCAGTCTTAACAACTTGCTGACGGCCGTTAAATCAGTTCAACTAATGAGCATTGCCAAACTGGGCCATCAAGGCGAACCGTTTGCTGATATTGTGTACGAGCGCATCAAGCTTTTGCGACAAGAGCATCCAAATGTTAAAATCTCAGTTGACGGCGGCGTTAATCTAGATAATGCCGGCCGCCTGCTGGCGGCCGGCGCTGATCGCCTAGTCATTGGTTCCGCCATTTGGCAAAACTCCGACCCGACATCGGCACTAACAGAATTTCAACGCTTAACATATGCATCTACACGACGATAAAATTAAATTTCTGGAAGAAAAAGCCAACGCCATCCGACGTTCGATTATTGACATGCTCGTGGCCGCCGGCTCGGGCCACACAGCCGGCCCACTCGGCATGGCTGACGTTTTTACCATTCTCTACTTCCACTTGCTCAAACATGATCCGCATCGCCCCGCTTGGCCCGAGCGTGATCGGCTTGTGCTTTCCAACGGCCACATCTGCCCGGTGCTCTATGCCACCATGGCCCATGCTGGTTACTTCTCGGTTGAGGAATTAAAAACCCTACGTAAGTTTGGCACGCGTCTGCAAGGTCATCCGCATCGTGAGTGGTTGCCCGGCATCGAGACCAGCTCGGGACCACTCGGCTCCGGTTTATCTCAAGCGGTAGGCATGGCTTTGGGAGAAAAAATTGATCATGGTCGGGCCTCGGCCAAATTTTTTTACTGCTTAATGTCGGACGGGGAGTTTGATGCCGGCAATACTTGGGAGGCCCTGATGCTGGCTGGTCGTGAAAATTTACATAACTTAATTGCTATCGTCGACCGCAATAATATTCAAATCGATGGTTTTACCGAAGACATTATGCCGTTAGAACCGTTGCGAGCTAAATTAGAGGCTTTTAATTGGCACGTGCAGGAAATTGATGGGCACAATTTCGAGGCTATCAATGATGCAGTTGGGCAAGCCAAGGCGTACTTCGGCGCGCCGTCAATCATCATCGCGCACACCATTCCCGGCAAGGGCGTGACCGACTTCGAACGTCGTTACGAATGGCATGGTAAACCACCGGATAAAAAGGAGGGGGGCGTAGCTCTGCACGAACTTCGCACCCTCTGGGGCCGGATCAAAAGCGAACATGAGTAATCTACGGTATTGACGTTATTAATATTTTGTTTATACTGAATTAATGCACAGTCAAATCGTTTTTAAAATCGACAAGCAACTAAAGAATTCAGCCATGGCAAAAGCTCGTGCTCAAGGTGTATCCATAAGCACTGTTTTAAAAGAAGCCACCCGCTCTTTTGTGGAAGGTAAAATCAGGGTTGGTATCGTAACAAGCGAAGAAACTCCTACCACCTCAACCACAAAAACTTGGGATAACGCCAAACGCGACGCGCAGAAGGGGCGCCACCTATCCGCAACATTTAGCGACGCAAAAAGCACAATTGCTTACTTAAAAGAGCATGCGCGTTAACTATCATCGTCTGTTTCAAAAGAAATTCAACAAACTTACTCCCAAAATAAAACAAGCGTTGTTTTTGCGCCTCAAGTCCTTCTTTGCCAATAAATTTGACCCGATTCTAAACAATCACGGTCTGCATGGACGATATCCCAAATTCAGAAGTATTAATATCACCGGGGATTATCGTGCTATATTCACTGAACAAGAGGGCGGAAAAATGGTAACATTTTTAGATATTGATACCCACCACAAACTATATGGAAAATAAGAATCCGATTTTAAGAACTCTTAGCACCAACCTCGGTGATCAAGTGAACAAACAAGTCAAACTGGCTGGGTGGATAGCCGGGCGGCGCGATCACGGTAAATTAATTTTTATTGACCTGCGAGATCGAAGTGGGGAAGTGCAAATGGTAGTTTTACCTCAAAGCGCTGCCTACCAACTGGCCAACACTATTCGACCAGAATGGGTGATTGAGGTAACCGGTCAAGTTAATTCGCGACCGGAAAAAACGATCAATCCCAATGTCATCAACGGTCGGATTGAGATCGAAGTTAAAACGATCGCCGTTCTCAACCAAACCACTACGCCACCATTCGATTTAACCACCGACGGCTACGAGATCGGGGAAGAGGAACGTCTACGCTTCCGCTACCTAGATCTGCGTCGCCCGCGCCTACGAGCTAATCTGACTTTCCGTCACCGCATCAACAAACTAATCCGCGATTTTTTGTCAGTCCGAGATTTTGTGGAAGTTGAGACACCAGTTTTAACCAAATCAACACCCGAAGGTGCTCGCGACTACGTGGTGCCTTCACGCCTATACAACGGCAAATTTTACGCACTACCACAATCACCTCAACAATACAAACAATTGTTAATGACAGCTGGTCTAGAAAGATATTTCCAAATTGCTCGTTGTTTTAGAGACGAAGACACACGCGGTGATCGCCAACCAGAATTTACCCAACTCGATCTAGAAATGTCTTTCGTTGATCGTGAAAAAGTCATGACCTTGAACGAAGAATTACTTACAGAGATTGTTGCAAACTTGGTTCCAGAAAAAAAGATCCAAACCAAACCATTTCCCCGATTAACTTATCATCAAGCCATGGAACAATACGGCACAGATCGACCCGATTTGCGAACAGATAAAAGTGATAACAATACTCTCGCTTTTTGCTGGGTAATAGATTTTCCTTTCTTTGAGCGAGACAAGGCTGGTCACTGGACCTTTACCCACAACCCCTTTTCGGCCCCCATTCCCGAGCATCGCGATTGGTTAAATGATGAAACTAAAACCGGCGACATCCTTACCAATCAGTACGACATTGTTCTCAATGGTTTTGAGATCGGTGGCGGTAGTTTGCGTAACCACGAACCTGATCAGTTAAAAAGGGTCTTCAAAATTTTGGGCTATGACGATGAACGGATCGAAGCCAATTTTGGTCACATGCTCACGGCGCTCGGCGCTGGCACGCCGCCGCACGGCGGCATTGCTTGGGGACTAGACCGGCTCATTGCGCTCCTGGCCGGCGAGCCCAACATTCGTGAAGTAATTGCTTTTCCTAAAACTGGTGAGGGGCGCGACTTGATGATGAACGCCCCAACGCCCATCACGCCGGAACAGTTAAACGAACTCGGTTTGCGCCATGTCAAGTGACGAAGTGTTCACCGTTAGAGTGGGGGAGGTGGAGGGCCCGCTGGAATTAATTTTAAACTTAATCGAGCGGCGTAAGTTGCACATTAGCGACGTATCACTAGCCGCCATTGCCGATGGCTATGTGGAGCAACTATCAAAACTGGACCAGAGCAAGATCGCAATCATGGCTAATTTTATTCTCGTGGCCTCCACTCTGATGCTCATTAAATCCTTGGCCCTTCTGCCAAATATTGAACTCTCGGCTGACGAGCAAGCCGACATAGTTGAACTTAAACGTCGTCTACTCGTTTACGAATGTTTGCAAAAACAATCGGCAACGATACGAGCTCTGGGGAAGGAAAACAAAATTTTGCTACGGTCAGCGGAAGCAAAGTTGAGTCCAGTCTTTGCCCCCGACCGTACCGCCACTAGGGAACGTTTGGGTCAGATTATGCGCGACCTAATTACGGCGCTACCAACGCCCGAAATTTTGCCCCAAATAATTGTTAAAAAAATACTCAGTCTGGAAGAAATAATTACCGACCTAGCCGGGCGCGTTAGTCGCGCCCTCAAAATTAGCTTCCGTGATTTCGTGGCTGATAAACGCGAAAAAACTAATATTATCGTCAGTTTTCTCGGCATGCTAGAGCTCGTACGTCGCGGTCTGGTAGAAGTGGCCCAAGACCGCCCCTTTCATGATATTTCAATCGAAACCGTGACTCCGGCAGTGCCACATTATGATTAAGGAAATTGAAGCTATTCTTTTTTGGCGTAGTGAACCGGTAACTATTTCTTGGTTAGCCAAGGCGCTCGGCATTAGTGCCGACGAAACTCAACACCATCTTGACGAACTAGAAAAAATAATGAGTGATCGGGGAGTGGTATTGATGCGTCAGGACGATCAGGTAATGTTGGCAACAGCACCACTGGCGGCCGAGCTTGTTAAGCGCCTAACAACCGAGGAATTATCTACCGAGTTAAGCCGCGCCGCGCTCGAAACGTTAACAATAGTTCTATACGATGGACCAATCGGCCGGCCACAAATTGATTACATACGTGGAGTCAACTCTTCATTCACGTTACGACAATTATTGATTCGTGGTCTAGTTGAACGCTATACTGACCCCCAAGACAATAGAGTCTTTCTGTATCGGCCGACAATCAGTTTATTGGCTGATCTTGGTATCACCAAGATTGAGAATTTGCCTGATTATCAGTCAGTTAAGGAGAAGCTCAAAAATATAAGAGCTCAAAATATTGACCAATCACACATCGATGACCACACCAATAACAATTAATCGCTCGCAATTTTGGTTTACGGTTGGATTGAGTGTAATCCTATTAGTCAGTAATGCTATTAATTATCGTCGCGAACAACAAGCAATCGGCCAAGCTGGAATAGTGGGGCAATCGACGTTTAATGCCGAGGTGGTCTGGGAACAATTAAATCTAGAAGCTCGCGGAGCAGCCGTTTATGATTTAGCGAGCCAGAAATTTTTATTTTCCCATCATGACAATCAGCAATTACCAATCGCCTCGCTAACTAAACTAATGACCGCCGTGACCGCAGAAGCCAATTTGCCGTCAACCACAGCCATTAATTTTTTGAATCGACAGTGGCAACCCGAAGAACTTATCGGCTACATGCTCGTCAGTTCTTCCAACGAAGCCGCCGAAGCTCTAGCGGCCACGTTGGAAAAACATACTGGGCGAAGTGCCAAGGATCTCATGAACGAACAGGCAATGCGTCTCGGCCTAAACTCAACCTATTTTTTAAACGCTACCGGGTTAGATATTGACCACAACCAACCGGGCGCCTTGAGTTCGGCTAATGACATGGTTAAACTTCTGGTCTACTTGCTTGAAGATAAACCCAATCTGGCAGCCGCCAGCCGTGAACCTCTGGCTGGTTTCCAAACTCTTGACGATAAGCAAGTGTGGACCGAGAACACTAACCCGCTAACTAGGGTTCGATCGGATTTATTGTTATCAAAAACTGGTTTAACGACAACCGCTAACGGCAATCTAGCTATTGCTTTTGACCGCGGTCTCAATCAACCGGTCATCGCGGTGATCATTGGTTCTAGTCGTGCTGGCCGCTTTTCCGACATGGAAAAATTGATTGCCGCCACCGAGCAATATTATCTGTCTTTTTAATTACTGTCATGATCGTTAATATTATCAAGATTTTTGCCCCGGCCATTCTTTCGTTCTTTGTTGGCGTCTTACTTACACCGCCACTTAGTTATTACTTATACAAATATCAGATGTGGAAAAAGAAAGCTGGCAAAATTGCGCCAGATGGCCGCGCCACGCCGATTTTTAACGAACTGCATAAAGACAAAGAGGTGGGGATACCGCGCATGGGCGGGGTAATTATTTGGTCAAGCGTACTCTTAACTATTTTTATTATCTGGCTAACGGCCGTGCTTTTCCCCGGCGACATTACTCGCAAAATAAACTTTCTAAGTCGCAATCAAACTTGGCTACCACTTTTCACCCTGATCGCCGCTTCGGTGGTGGGTTTAATTGACGACTGGTGGGAAGTCTCCGGTCGTAGCCGCTACATTTCGGGCGGGTTATCATTCAATAAACGATTAGCGGTAGTAACTATCATCGGTTTGATCGGCGCCGCCTGGTTTTATTACAAACTGGAACTATCAACCATTTTTGTGCCTGGTCTTGGCGACCTTGATATTGGCTGGTTTATTATTCCCGTATTTGTAGCGGTGATGATAGCTCTTTTTTCCAGTAGCGTTATTGATGGCATCGATGGCCTAGCTGGGGGAGTAATGGCCATTATCTTCGCCGCCTACAGCGGCATTGCCTTTTTCCAAAACCAAATTGACCTCGCCGCGTTTTGCGCAGTGATTACCGGTGGAACGCTAGCTTTTCTGTGGTTCAACATTCCGCCCGCCCGTTTTTACATGTCAGAGACTGGCATTCTTGGATTAACCACCACTCTCACCGTCGTTGCTTTTCTCACTAATTCAGTTTTGGCTTTGCCAATTATTGCTTTCCCCTTGCTAGCTACGTCACTTTCCGTCTCCATTCAACTATTGTCAAAAAAACTTCGTCACGGCCGGAAAATATTTTTAGTTGCACCAGTGCATCACCACTTTGAGGCTTTGGGCTGGCCAGCACATAAAGTGGTTATGCGTTACTGGGTCATCAGTATTATTTCTGCCGTTATTGGTATGATCGTGGTTTTAATCGGCCGTTAAAATGACGGCGAACAAAAAACGAGCTGGCCATCTTTTCCCTTGGTACGTTTTGTTTCTATGTTTAGTCGGTTTTTTTATTTTTACTTCGGCAGCACTGGGACTACATGGCCGAGATGGTGCTGAATTTTCACGTGTCGTTATAAAACAACTGATCATTTTGGGTGCCAGTTTACTCTTAGCTCTGGCTACCGCCCACTGGCCCTACGCCCGCTGGCGCCGTGCGGCGCCAGTATTGCTGGGTACTTCGTTGGTTCTTACCGCTCTGGTTTTTGCGCCCCACATCGGATTCTCGGCTGGTGGCGCTCGTCGCTGGCTAGACCTTGGCTTCATTTCCATCCAACCATCCGAATTTCTCAAACTAACTTTTGTAATTTATTTGGCCTCTTGGCTATGTGAGCGAAAAGATAAATTGCATACCTGGAGTTATGGCCTAGCGCCCTTCCTCCTCTTAGTTGGCGTTGTTTCCGGCTTACTTCTAGCTCAACCCGATCTCGGTACATTACTTATTTCCTTTGCCGCCGGCCTAGCAATGTGGATCGTCGCTGGCGGCAAATGGAACCATCTCGCGTTGATCCTACTGCTTACTGCCACAATGGTCATGACTATGGCTTATTTTAAGCCCTATGTTCGCGAGCGTCTCACCACCTTTCTTAACCCCAACCAAGACGTCCGTGGCGCTTCCTATCAAATCAATCAGTCACTGGTGGCGATAGGTTCTGGCGGCTGGTTTGGTCGTGGTTTTGGACAAAGTGTACAAAAATTTGATCTACTGCCCGAACCAATCGGCGATTCTCTTTTTGCCGTCGCCAGTGAGGAATTCGGTTTTGTTGGTAGCGTGTCGGTGGTAATTTTCTTTCTCGTTTTTGCCCTATGGGGATTAAAAATCGCCGCCAAAACCGATGATCAGTTCGGTAGACTGCTAGCCGTAGGAATTGTTATACTTACCACCGCTGGAGCCATGGTAAATATTGGCTCGATGGTGGGTGTTTTGCCGGTTGTTGGCATACCATTGTCATTGTTTAGTCACGGCGGATCAGCTCTATTGTCATCATTAGTTGGTCTTGGGATTTTGGTCAATATTTCGCGCGGTCATAAGTCATGAAAATAGTCTTTACCGGTGGAGGAACGGGCGGGCATTTTAATCCACTAATTGCTGTGGCACAAGAAATTACCGCCCTCACTAACAAGCGCAAATTGGTGCCACCAACCTTTTTTTATCTTGCTGATCAACCCTATGACGAGAACTCGTTGTTTGAAAATGGTATCAAATTTTATCACATCAGTGCCGGCAAACGTCGACGCTACGCCTCGTGGCGCAATTTTACTGACTTGTTTCGTATCGCCATTGGTATCCTGCAGAGCTTGTGGCGAATTTATGTACTTTTTCCTGATGTTATTTTTAGCAAAGGTGGTTACGCCAGTTTCCCAATTTTGGTTGCCGCTAAATGGTATAAAATTCCGGTCATTATTCACGAATCAGATTCACGCCCGGGGCGGGTTAATTTGTGGTCCGGACGCTTTGCGACTCGTGTCGCGGTATCATATTCTCAAACGGCAACTTTTTTCCCGCCTGACAAGACAGCCGTCACCGGAAATCCCATTCGGCGCGAACTCAAATACCCAATCAAAGAAGGAGCGAGAGAATTTCTCAAATTAGAGCCAGACGCTCCTGTTGTTTATGTTACCGGCGGCTCACTGGGAGCCGCCGCTATCAACGACGTGATACTCGACATCATCGATCAATTGGTAGAAAAGTTTCAAATTATCCATCAGGTTGGCGCCAGCCACTTGCTTGATACCCAGCAACGCGCCAGTGTGATTTTAGAAAAATCACCCTACCCCTACCGCTATAAAGTTTTTGACTATCTCAATGAAGGAGCATTGCGAATGGTGGCTGGTTGTGCTGATCTAATTGTCTCGCGCGCCGGTTCGGTGATTTTCGAAATCGCCGAGTGGGGTTTGCCGGCCATTTTAGTGCCAATCCCCGAAGAGATCAGCCATGATCAAAGAAGTAATGCCTTCACTTACGCTCACACCGGCGCCGCTATTGTAATCGAACAAAAAAATCTTAGCGGCTCAATTATGTTGAGTGAAATCAGTCGTTTGCTGGCCGATCAACCCTTGCGCATGGAAATGGTAGCTCAAGCAAAAAAGTTTGCGCGGCCGGAGGCCGCACGACAAATTGCCGAGGCAATTCTCAACCTTGGTCTTGAGCATGAAGAATAACGTGGTGATCACTCGTTTTGCACCGAGCCCAACTGGCTGGTTACATGTGGGTGGTGCCCGCACCGCTTTGTTTAATTATTTATTCACGCGTGGTCAACAAGGAAAATTTATTTTGCGCATTGAAGATACCGACCGCGAGCGCTCAAAAAAGGAGTACGAAGAAAGTATTCTGTCGGGCCTAAGCTGGCTCGGCCTGGAACCAGATGAGACGTATCGTCAATCCGAACGAACGGCAATTTACACTGAGTACATTAAAAAGATGCTCGCCGCCGACCGAGCCTACCAGGCCGAGGATGGGGTCATTCGTTTTCGTAATCCCAATCGAGTTGTAAACTTCGTTGACCAGTTGCGCGGTGAAATTAATATTGACAGCACCGACCTCGGCGACTTTGTGATCGCCCGCAATGACCATGAACCACTTTACAACTTAGCGGTAGTCATTGATGACCATGAAATGAAAATTACCCACGTCATCCGTGGCGATGATGGTATTGCTAATACGCCACGGCAAATTTTGCTTCAAGAGGCAATGGGCGCCAGTCGGCCCATTTATGTTCACCTCCCACTTATCTTGGCGCCCGACCGCACAAAGTTGTCCAAGCGGCATGGTGCCGTGGCGATAACTGACTATGAGCGCGAAGGTTACCTACCGGCAGCGATGATTAATTTTTTGGCCCTACTGGGTTGGCATCCTGCTGATGACAGGGAAGTACTAACGCGCGAAGAACTACTCACGGCCTTTAGGCTGGATCGAGTGCAAAAGGGTGCCGCTGTTTTTGATCGTGATAAGTTGAATTGGCTCAACCATCAATTTCTTAAAAAATATCCAGCAATCGAAATGGCCGAGTTAATAGAAAAACATCTGACTGACGAAGTGCGTGCTCTTTCGCAATACAATACCGCCAGATTACTTCGAGCGGTCCCGACTCTAGTCGAACGACTAAATAAATTATCTGAGATCACCACTTGGTGCCAAAACGGTGAGCTCAATTTTTATTTTACTTCACCGCAATACGCACTCAAACTCTTGCGAAATACTGCCCATTTGGCGACGATTGCAAAAATGCTCTCGGCGCTCGCGGGCGAACAGTTTACTGCCGACAATATTAAGTCCACTCTTTGGGATTACGCCACCCAGGCCGGCCGAGCTGAAGTGCTTTGGCCAATGCGTGTGGCCCTAACAGGGCGCGAAAAATCACCCGATCCCTTTATTGTCGCAGCAATCTTGGGTCGGGAAGAAACATTGCAACGTCTAGCGTATGCGCAAACTCTATAGTAGTTTGCTTTTCTTGACTGGACTTTTGGTGGCAACCAATCTGGGGCAGGCCCAGACTGTTGCCAACCAACTAGAAAATGAAATCAGAGAGCGCCAATCGGAAATAAAAAAATTGGAAGAAGAGATCACCGGCTACAAACAGTCACTCCAAAAAACTGAAAGAGAAAAGAGTAGCCTGGATCAGGAAATAAAAGTGCTTGACTTGACGCAAAAAAAGTTGGCGGCCGATATTAAACTCACTGACAATCAAATTGTGGCGTCCACCCTGTCGATCGAAAAATTGGCAGGTCAAATTGGAGACAAAAATATCCGCATCGCCAATCAGCACACCGCCACCACCGAATCACTGTTACAAATTCGCCGCCTCGAGCAAAACAGTCTGCTGGAACTCCTACTAGACGAGCCGCGGCTCTCGGCCGCTTGGTGGGAAGGGGAGTCGCTAGTGCAATTAAATGACGGCATCAGGCAAACTATTACTGCTCTAAAAACTGTCAAAAGCGAGCTGGAGGTAGACAAATCGGCGGTTGAGGCCGAGCGCCACAAGCAAACAGCATTTAAAAACAAACTTAGTGATCAGCAAACAATCGCTGCCGACAATAAACAAGCCAAAAATGAACTCCTGGCTCAAACCAAAGATAAAGAGGGTAACTATCGAAAAATTTTGGCCGAGCGACAAGCCCGCAAGCAGGCTTTTGAAAAGGAGATCTTTGATCTGGAATCGCGCCTGCGACTAGAAATTGACTTTGGCCACCTGCCACGACGTGGAAACGGTGTGCTAGACTGGCCGCTTGATAACGTGTTTATTACACAGCGTTTTGGTCGAACCGTTGATTCCGTCCGTCTCTACGCCTCCGGCACCCATAACGGCATTGACCTGCGGGCCAGCCCGGGCACAACGGTTAAAGCGGTGGCCAGTGGTATTGTGCGCGGTGTGGGGGATACGGACCCAGTTTGTCCTCGGGCTTCTTACGGCAAGTGGATTTTTGTCGAGCACTCCAACGGCTTGTCATCTCTCTACGGACACTTATCATTAATTAAGGTTAGCACTGGCCAACAAGTAAACGTGGGCGAGCTAATTGGCTACAGTGGCAATACGGGCTACAGCACCGGCCCTCACTTGCACCTGACAGTTTACGCCACGCAAGGCGTATCAATCCGCCAGGTGCCAAGCAAGGTCTGCCCGGGCACTTACACCGTGCCAATTGCCGACACTCGCGCCTATCTTGACCCAGAAGATTATTTATGAAAATTATGAAAGCAAAAAGGGGATTCTTAAAACTTATCATCTTGATTATTATCGGGATCGTCCTGCTAGCTTACTGGAAAATCGATCTCCATAGCCTATTTGACAGAATTAAGGAGACGTTGTGAGGTGCTAGACAAGAGGATCCAGATATGCTAAGCTAGACAGGTACCGGTGATATTCGACTCGGTACTTCATAAAGCTTTTTCGGGGCTAAATATATGGTTATTTAGCCTTTTGTGGTCTTATTCTTACAATCTCAAAAATAGGCCTGGCAAGCCTCATAATGGTTAATCAGCTGACGGCTGGTAGTAGCATTGATCCGTGGCCCGAGACGATTTTACCAGAGCCAGAGACGACCATCAGCGCGGTGGCAACCTTGCGAGCAGACGAAGTCTCGCCGACTACCGTTGTGACTGAAACTGATGAGCGTCAGAGCGAAATTCGTGAGCTGATCAAACTGATCGGCGAAATTTACGATGCACCGGCCGACCTAGCTCTGGCGATCGCGCGTTGCGAGAGTCAATACAGTCAGTTTGCCGATAGCGGCAGGGTTTTGCGCGGCCGCAAGAATCCTAATGACGTTGGCGTATTTCAAATTAACGAAGACTACCATCTAGTAGCCAGCAAAAAGCTCGGCTTCGACATCCACACCATTGAGGGCAATATTGCCTATGCTATGTGGTTACTCAAGCGTGATGGATCCAAGCCTTGGCGCGCCAGCCAACCCTGTTGGGGGCAAATCGCTAAAAGCTAAAACCCTAGCGTAATGTCGCAAAAGATATATTGTGCGACATTATAATATTTTCTTTTGCCTTGTTATCCATTAGCAAATATCGCTCCCTCCCCTTCAGTTAGTTCTCTATAAACTACTGGGTTAGTTGCCAAGAAATTAAAATTTTTGAAATCATAATTAGCCGAACCGATGTTGGCGACCACTCCCCCTGCTTCGCGCACCAAAAGGGCACCGGCAGCATAATCATGCACCCCACCATATGGATCAAGCTGAATCCGCCCATCCAATTTTCCCGACGCCACCATGGCAAATTCGAAACCAGCATTGAGAGTTTGCAAAAACCAAGTTTTTGATTTTAGGGATTTTCTAATTTCAGCATTAGTAACAACAGATGGATTTGATTCGAATGAAATAAATGATTCAATTAGTGGTCGCGAACTAACTTTTAGTGCCGAGTCATTACAAACTGCTCCCTTCCCCTTTTCGGCCACAAAAACTTCTTGGGTCGCGAATAAATTTATAACTGAAAAAACTGGTTCGCCGTCTTTTATCAAAGCGAGCATGGTTGAACAGAATGGTAGGCCACGAACGAAATGTTGCGTACCATCGATGGGATCAACCAGCCAAAATGTTCCGTTGAGTGTTCCGCCGGTTTCTTCACCATAAAAACCGATGTCGGGAAAAGCTTTGCCTAGAGCATTTTTTAATTCATTTTCGGTATCAATATCAAATTTTGTTACCAAATCAGATATCATCTTTTTTGATTCATACGAACCGACCCGGCCATAACTTCACCGCAATTTCTCACCGATCGCGACAATAATCGGCACAACAAGGTTTCCGTAATCACTATTGTTTAAGTTTTTCATTTTAACCCCGGGCAGTTGGCGGCTGGTGTGTAGCCGGCGGCTCTCGCCTCTTCAGCGCTGGCGAAGGTAACTTTGTTGGCCGCGGCAATAGCTTTGGCGCCAGCGCACCATGGTAAATGATACTTCTTGCCTTTCTTTGACGCTACCACCTGACCGGTCGTGGCTCCCGACTTTTGATCAAGAGCCGGCACTGGAGCAATGGGCGCGGCAGTACCAATGGGCAAATTCTCCTGATAAATTTCCACCGGTTCTCTCCCCTCCTCCAATCCTAAAAGGGTTCAAGACCTTGGAATCAGTTGACTAGGAATTTGATAATTGATT
>JBBTTC010000006.1:0-19145 GCA_038064435.1 Patescibacteria group bacterium | reverse complement strand
TCATATGCTTGGATGTTAACGGTTAAAGTGATTCCAAGCTATTGAACCATTACGCCAACTGGACTTCGGAGCGCTAATCTTATAGAATACAAACCCATGTTAGATTACAATGATGTTAAGCCACGAAAATACATCGTGCTCGACGACGAGCCCTACGAAGTGCTCGAGGCACATGTTTTTCGCAAACAGCAACGCAAACCGGTCAACGCCACCAAACTGCGCCACCTGATCAGTGGTAGCGTGCGCGAACATTCCTTTGCTGTGAGCGACAAGGTTGAAGAAGCGATTATTGACGAAAAAGAGATCACTTATCTTTACTCCAATCGCGGCGAAGACTGGTTCTGCGAAACCAGCGACAAAGCCAAACGTTTTAAGCTCGCGAACGAGAACATCGGTGATAAATTAACTTACGTTAAACCGAATTCCAATATAAAATTGCTTATGTTCGGCGAGCGCTTTGTGGGTATCAAGATCCCGGTCAAAGTTGAATTAACGGTCAAGGAAGCGCCGCCAACGGTGCGCGGCAACACCGTCCAAGGCGGCGTTAAGCAGGTAATTTTAGAAACTGGCGCCACCATCAATACTCCAATGTTTATAAATTCGGGCGACACCATCCGGATTAATACTGATACCGGCGAATACGTCGAGCGGGTGAGTAAATAGAATCGAACAAAAAACCTACCTAGCGATAAAAGGTAGCAGGGCAAGAAAGCGGGCGCGTTTGATGGCACGAGAGAGTTGGCGCTGATGATGAGCGCAAACCGGCTGGCGGCGACGGCCAACAATCCGAGCATAGCTATCAATGAAACGACTAAGCAAAACGCTATCTTTATAATCGATCTCTTTGATATTATTGACGCAAAAATAACACTGGTTCATAAAACTAAATTAAAATGGAATATCGTCAGGATTAATTTCTTCAGTGGGATAACTGGGCGCACTACCCGACGGACTCTCGCCACCACCAGAAGCAACTGGCCCCTGGCCACCACTGCGCGGACCAAACTGCACCCGATCGGCCACAATTTCTGTTCGATATTTCTTAACTCCGTCTGGACCATCCCAGCTACGTGTTTGGATCCGACCTTCTACTAATGCCGTCTGACCCTTTTTTAAGTACTGCCCGACCGTCTCGGCTTGGGCACCAAAAACAACGATGTTATGAAATTGCGTATCTTCTTGTTTGGCTCCAGTTTTGTCTTTCCATACCCGATTGGTGGCCAAACCAAAAGTTGTTACTCGCATTCCAGACGGTAAAGATTTAACCTCCGGATCGCGAGTGAGATTACCAATAATTATTGCCTTATTTAAATACATGAATTAAGAAGTTAGAGGGGTGAGCAACCCTTCTATCTCACGATCGATGGCTTCCGTTGAAGTATTTGGTTCAACGGGAATTGGGTCACTTGTTGAGCTGGGGTCGACGGGCACAACTTCGGGCGCGGCGGCCCGAGCTGGGGTCTGGATGAGTAAAAAACGCACCAACTCTGGCACCTTCTTTAATTCGGTGGTTAAGTCCACCACCTTAGACTGATCCAGGCGAAAACTGATCCAGCCAAAGTAAGCCGATGTTATTGCCCCACCTTGCCCAGCGGCCTGAGCTAGTCGTATTGGATAGGCCAACTTAATTAATTTAGGACTACCTTCTCCGGCGACCTCTGCTTCTCGTTGTCCGAGAAGAGATCGGATCCCTCGCTCCAAAACCGCCGGCACCTCTTCTTCGGCCACCAACGGTGAGAGCAAATAGCCAATTTCATACTCGATCATAATTTAACGGCATCCTAACAGATTAATAACGGCAATGCAATGATTATAAATTAAAAACCCGTCGAGCATTGGCCGTAGTAATCTCAACCATTTGTTTCTTCGATAAACCCTTAATCTGAGCCAAACGCTCAAGCACCAAATGCACGTGGGCTGGCTCATTGCGCCGGCCCCGGAACGGGGCCGGCGCCACAAACGGACAATCGGTCTCGGCCATAATTGTTTCAACGGGCGTCCGGCTAATTACTTCGTCATAATCATTGGTGAAAGTAATCACGCCAGTAAAAGACAAGGTAAAACCACGATCAATAAACTTTTGCGCCGTCGGCCACGAACCGGCAAAAAAATGAACATTGCCGATCACGTTCGGAAAATCCTCCAACAATGCCAATAAGTCAAGGTAAGCATCGTCAGTGCCAACAGTTGGTCGACAATGAATCATGAGTGGTAAATTATGGCGACGAGCCAAATCAGCTTGGATTTGAAAGTTTTCGGCTTGTGCCTTAGTTGGACTCCGATAGTAATCAAGGCCACATTCGCCAATTGCCACCACGCCGGGCCGCCGGGCCAACTCACCAAGTACAACAAGATCAAGTGGCGCAGATTCATTTGGATGCTGACCAACGGTGGCCCAAGTGTCAGGGAACTTCTCTGCCAAATCCACCGCCTGACTCGAAGTAGCCACGTCGGTTCCCACATTAATCATACCGACGCCGGCCACGCGGGCGCGCTCGGCCACCACCGCCCGATCAACATCAAAATCGGGAAAGTTTAGATGAGCATGGACATCAATAACTTCCATAGATTTCCTACTTACGAGGAAAAAGCGGTGGCGGCATAGCGTGAGAAGAAATGGCCTGCTGGACAGTAGCGGCCGTAGCCGGCAAAAAGGGTTCCAAGGCACTAGCAATCTGCCACAATTCTCCCACACACCAAGCCACATCTTTTTTGGCCCGTTCGGGATCAGTCTTAATAAGTACAAACGGTTGAGTCGTCTGGATTTTGAGATCCAATTCACCAACCCTAGCCCAAATTTTATCCAGCACTCGATTCACTTCGTATCTCTCCAAAAATTTTTGTTCTTCCTCGCTAAAAACAAATTGTTTTTGGCTCTCGGCTGGCAAACGCACACCATAGTCGATCGTCATTCTCATCAAGCGACTAACTAAATTACCGAGACCGTTGGCTAGGTTGGCGTTGTAAGCCTCGGCAAATTTTTCTCGCGTTACATCACTGTCTTCAAACGGGTGGACATGCCGAGCCAAAAAATAACGCACAGCATCCGTGCCAAAATCGTTAACCAAAACCAGCGGATCAATAACATTCCCCAAACTCTTCGACATTTTTTGCCCGCTACTGGTAATAAAACCATGAATCACAACCTGACGCGAAAACGGCAAACCAGCCGCCGCCAACATGGCCTGCCACATGGCGGCCTGCTGACGTAAATTGTCCTTACCCGCCAATTGCACCACCGGCCACCACTCTCCAAACTTGGCCATGTCCGTGGGCCAACCAATGGCCGAGATATAATTAACCAAAGCATCAAACCAAAC
Source organism: Patescibacteria group bacterium (assembly GCA_038064435.1). Lineage (GTDB taxonomy): Bacteria > Patescibacteriota > Minisyncoccia > Phycocordibacterales > JACOZG01 > JBBTTC01. Next base: position 15,825 of record JBBTTC010000006.1, on the reverse strand, counting down.
ATACATCACTTGCTCCGGATCATCGGGCACCGGCACCCCCCAGGGCATCTTTGATCGCAACCTAGAAACACTAAAGTCTTGCAAACCATTGGCGACAAAGTTTTTAATCTCACCAAACCGCCTTTCGGGGATCACGAAATCGACTGTGTGATTATACCAATCGAGCAACTGTTTTTGAAAACTCGAAAATTTGAAAAAGTAATTTTCCTCCTCGCGCACCTCAATTTCCTGCGCCGGATGGAGCGGGCACCGACCAGCTTCAAGTTCCGAGTCAGTTTTTTCTAATTCACAACCCACGCAATATTTGATTGGGTAAAGCTTTTTATAAATATGCCCAGCGGCGGCCACCCGGCGCCAAAATTCTTGCGCCGCGACCACATGAGCCTCGTCGGTAGTACGGATAAAATTATCGTAACTTAGATTGAGTGCTGAACGAAGACGACGAAAGCTCTCGGCATAATGGTTCACATAAGCCTGCGGTGACAAACCAGCAGCGACGGCCTGCCGAAAAATTTTTAAACCATGTTCATCCGTTCCGGTGTTGAAAAACACCGCCCGACCACGTACGCGCCAGTGGCGAGCTAAAATATCGGCCAGCACTATTTCAGTAGCAAAACCGAGATGTGGGTCGGCGTTAACGTAAGGCAGGGTGGTGGTAATATAGAAGTTTGTATCCGTCATGCGGTCTCGACGAGACCCTTTTTGCGCAATTCCAGATCAGACAAAATTTCCATTGCCAGGGTCGCGGCCGGCACAGCCAAAATTAAGCCCAAAAAACCGGCCAGTTTGGCCCCTACCAACAGCGCCAAAATAATCACTAACGATGGGACACCCACCATTTTTTTTACCACCAAAGGGTACAGCAAATTATTTTCAAACTGCTGAATCACAATATATAAACCCAAAACCATTAGACCGAGAGTTGGGCCATCGTCAAGCGCGATAACAATGGCTGGGATAGCTGAAAGAATCGGTCCAAAAACCGGTATGAGTTCAAAAATGGCCGCGATGATGGCTAGAACTAACGAATAGCGAACACCAAAAATAGTCAGTCCCAAAAAAACGATCACCCCCACCAAAACGCCGAGCAAGAGTTGCCCCTGCATCCACAAACCAATTTTAGCTTGGGTTCGCCGCCACAGATCGAGAGAATATTTTTCCCATCTAATTGGCGTTATTAACCGCAAAAAACTCTCAATCCCCCCTTGTTGCACGGCCAAATAAAAAGATATAACTAAAACCAAAACGAAACTAGCCAAGCCGCCAAAAAAGGAGCCGGCCACACCGGCTACTCGCAACAAACCTCCGGTCAAACCAGAAAAATTAGTCTGCAAGCCATCCAAAAAATCATGGAAATTGATGATGCCAGTGAGTGGCATGAGATACTCATTAGACTGAAAAAGTTCGATCGAGTTAAGACGTGCTGGCAAGGTAGCTGATAGTTCCACCAAATCCTGCACCAGTGGCAAAATGAAGAAGGGCACGAGACTACCCACCACTAAAAAGGCGGCTAAATAAATTAGCACTACCGCTAAGACCCGGGGTAAACGAAAACGGCTCAACCAACGCGTGATCGGCTCAATGGCTGAAGCAATAACCACCGACACCAGCACCACCAGCACTAGATCACGTAAAATATAAATAGCATAAAATAAAACGATAAAAACTAGCACCTTGAGGAACGAGGCGCCACTAATATTGATCGTCACGTTGTCGGGGCGAGGTAACACCACGCCAATTATACTACAAGCGTAAACGATTAACAAAGCTGCTGGTTTTTCTAACCGGGCCGACGATGGCCGCATTTAGCCTCTCGCTGGTAAACAATGCGCGCGCCGCAGCCATAACTGCACGAGCAGTTACTGCTCGGTAACGTTCAACGTGTTGAGTTAAAGATAAAACATCGGTAAAAACTACAGCCTGCGAACCGTAAAAACGTGCCTGCTGACTTGCCGTTTCCAAATCCAGTACCAAACGGCCAACCAGTGCGTCTTTAACCCGCTGTAATTCAACCGCTGGCACCAGCTCATCGCGAAGCCGGACACATTCTTCGAGAATCACGGACACAACCGTCGAAACCATCTTCTGATTGGCGCCGGCAAAAATCTCCAAAATACCGTGAGTAGTAAAAGTTGATTGTTCCGCTCCAACGTAGTAGGCGGCGCCAAGCTCATGGCGAATACGCCGAAAAAGTCGCGAACTCATACCGCCACCCAAAACTGCCGACAATATTTCGAGAACATGTTGTTCCTCCGGTCGATTGGCACCCCACGAACGAAAACCAAGAATCAAATGCGTTTGATCGGACTTTCTGAAATTGGTCAGCACTTGTGGCTCGGACTGACGATCCCTGACCACGGGTGGCGCAATGGGCGCACCAGCCGCGAGATTACGGAAACTTTGACCAATAGCGTTAACGGCATAATCACGATCCAACTGCCCAGCCACCACCACTACCGTGCTAGCGGCCGTGTAGTGGCGCCGCCGAATCGCGAGCAGGTCGGCGCGCCGCAAGGCGCGAACAGTTTCCGGCCGGCCGGCAATGCTCCGGCCGGCCGGCTGATCACCATACACAGCCTCATAAAATAACTCCTGTGCCTGGTAACGTGGCGTGTCGCGATACATGTTGATCTCCTCGATGATCACCCCCTTCTCTTTTTCGATCTCCTCGGCCGGCAAAAGCGGGTTGAGATAAAGATCGGTTAGAATATCAAGCAACTGATCAAAATGTTTGGCTTCGGCCGTAGCGTAATAGCCGGTGTAATCGTGGCCAGTAAAAGCATTATATTTGGCGCCTAGACCATCTAGTTCGGCACTAATGTCGAGCGGCTGCGGCCGGCGGGCGGTGCCCTTAAAACACATGTGCTCTAAAAAATGGAAGGCCCCGCCATGACTTTTCTTTTCATACTTCGAGCCGGCGGCCAGCATAATCAACAAACTAACGGTGCGACTGCCCGCCACCGGCACGGTAATTATGCGCAAACCGCTGTTTAAACGAAAAAACTGGTGATTCATGTTCTTAGAATCACCAGTCTATCAATCGCGCCGCGTGAAAATCAAGCTCTAGGGCGTAACGGTAATCGTGGCACGAGAACGAGAATCAGAATTGAGAGACGGTCGGCCACAAATATCATAAACCTTCACGCTGGCTGTATAAGTCCCAGAAGTAGTATAAACGTGGTTGGTACGACCGTAATTGCCTTGATGATCCTGGCTAGAATCACCGTACTTAATTTGATAATAAGTGATATTGGCCGGCGGCGTAGATCCACTGGCATCAACAACAAATGAACTACCGGCTCTAGCGCTACTGGGTGTGGCCGAAATTATCGCTACTGGCAGGGGTTGGGCGGCGCAATCAACACTGTCCAGAATTAAAATCCCTCTCTCATCATTAACTTCATCGAGGACAGCAGAACCGGTTGGTGTACCGAGGTAAACAGTTAGAGTTTCTATTTCTTCCGCCACCACATCATCAGCTAATTGCAAACTGAAGGTCTTGGCGGTTTCGCCGGGGGCAAAGGATATTAGTGATAACGTGTTGGGACCATAGTCACCACTTCCAGCATGAGCCGCCGATGGATCCACGGCCACGCCACCACGAATCAACGGTTGAACGGTAATCGTGCCAGCACTGGCGGAACTAAGACGAACGGTGAAGCTAACGGTCTGGCCCTCTTCTAAATCACTGCGTCCCGTAGTATTTTCCAGTGACACCTTGATGGGTGTGCTGGCTGGGGCCGTAGTCGGAGAAACATTAACCGTAACATTCTTGTAACTGTAACGATCACAACGGTCGATGAGTTTAAGTGTGGCCGTGTAAGTACCGGCTTGAGTATAAGCATAAGTAGCGCGAATTGGGTGTGTACCACGGACATAAGCACCAGACTCAACCGTGGCTTGTGGCTTAAAATAGAGCTCATAATTGAGAAGGCCCGAGACGCTCGACGGCGTAGATGCCGAACCGTCAGCTATTACTGTTTGCCCAACCGTAGGAGCCACAGGTGTGATAGTAAAATTGGCTACCGGTTTGAGAGTTAGATCGCTGCACTCGGTATCATCTTTTATCAATAACTCCGAACGACTGTTGTTGAGATCAAGTGTCGCCCCACTCGGACTATCTAAATACAGCGTGAAGGCTTCTCGGCCCAAACCTTCGACCAGCTGGTCGTTAGGAACGGCGATAGAAAAATTTTTCTGCATTTCGCCGGGAGCAAAAGTAATTGTGGTCGGCGACGGCTCAAGATAATCGACTCCCGGTGTAGCCGAGTCCCAACCATCGTTGGGCGGGAATAAGATCTCGCCACCGCCATGACTCAAAACTTTAACCGTCACCGGCTGAACGCTCGGCGCACCCAAGCCCACGGCAAAAGTCGAAGTCTGACCCTCGGTCGGCAAAACCGAATTAGTTGGCTTAAACGACACCGTTGGCAAATTGCCGCCGCCGCTACCGACCAAAACGTTAACCGCAACATTTGGACTAGTAGAAAAATTTTGGCAGCTATCGTAGACTTTTAGATAAGCGGTATAAGAACCAGGCCGAGTGTAAGTATAACTAGCTCTAGGCACACTAGTGGTTAGACCACTACCTTCACCAAAATAAAAGTTAAAGCGAGCGGCCGGTGCGGTAAAAATAGAAGTCGAACCGTCAAAAGTGACGGCCTGGCCGGTGCCAATTGTGCCAGCATTGACCGACAAAATAGCCTTAGGCCTGGCGGCACCAATACAATCTGGATCATTAAAAGCAATTTCTTGCCGACTAGCCGTGCTGGAAAGATTGACCCCATTGGGTGTGGTCAAAAAAACTGTATAAATTTCACCCCCCTCAACCAAACTATCGTTCAAGTGAGTGATACGAAAGGGCTGACTAATTTGACCCGGCTCAAACACTACCAACGACGGGGTGGGGCCGGTAAAATCAATCCCCGCGGTAGCCGCTGGGTTTCCGAGGCTCGGAGGATGGGTGATCTCACCCCCGCCGTGCACCGCCACGCCCACACTAACTCGCTGCGAACTTGGCCGATCTAAGGTCACATTAAAATCGATCGTTCCGCCCTCCACCCAAGTTTCTTCGCTGGCAACGCCCGAGGTAATCGAGGCCACCGGCAGACCAGCAACGTCACCCGGCGGAATAGTAACGGTGGAACCAGATCGACCATCAATCAAACCCCAAACTTGTGTTCGACGAACCGTGGCGCCGGTGACAGCTGAAACTTGTACCGCAAAGGCCTCGAGCGGCGCAACGTCGTTATCGGCATACAGGGGAACAATAAACTGCTTGGCCGTTTCGCCGGGCGCAAAAGTGACAACGGTATCAACCGGCAGGTAATCAATGCCGGCCGTGGCGGCCGGAAAGGTTAGGCCGCCAATTGAGTTGATCGGCGTGGTGGTTAAACGCACGCTCACGGGCGAGGCGCTGGCGCGACTAAGCTTGAGCTTAAATACCACTTGTTTACCTGCCTCGGCGCCGCCAGCATGACTCACGACTAGCTCCACCGGCCCGGCCGGCGCCCGACTGCGACTAAAACTTTGCAATAAACTTCTAAGCAGGCCGATGTCGCCGGCCGTGGCCGCCGTTTGCCGACCGGAAACCGAGTTTATAAAACTAGATGTGCCGGTGGCTATCGTTACCACCGCGACCATAAGAATCAAGGCCAAGCCGATTTGTTTGTTTGTCATGCCACAATTATAGCGCCCGTTGCCCGTTCTCCCCTATCCACTTTTCCACAGTTGAACTATCGGCCAGCATCCGAAGTCAGACTTCCAACCTGAAGCTCGGGAATGTGTTATAATCCCCACATGCGGAAAATAATCCAGTTCCAAATCTATCGGGGTGACAAACAGTACGTCGCCGAAGGGGTGAACGTCCCGGTGGTCACTCAAGCCCCAACTCTAGATGAATTAAACACCAATATTAAAGAGGCTGTGAGCCTTTTTCTGGAAGACGAGAGCCTAGTGAACGTACGGGAGGACAGTCCTTGCCAGTGGAGTCCTTGCCAGTGGAACTAATTAGGGCCTGGTGGCAAAAACATCGATTGCCCCCGCATTATGCCGATACAAATAATCTGATTGATCACTTTCCAACCCGTCCGGGTCAACCAGCAGTAAGCCCGCTTCCACTCGAGCAAGCTGGCCACCCTCTTGTTTCTCCATATGGTAGGGTTCATTGTCTAATAAATTATGTTTGCGCAGACCAACACCAGGATCTTCAGTGGTAGAACCAAGGTATGCATAGCCGCGGCTGGGAGTAAAAACTTTTGTAGCAGTTGAAGAGGTTAATGTGCGTAAAATTTCAACGCGGGACGGTACGATGGGATCCAGACCTTCAATCACACGACCAAAAAGTCTAAGCCCGCCGTTGAGAACAAAGTAGTTCCCGTGAGCAAAGGAGTTTCTGTCGTAAACTTGAGTTTCAGCATTAACAATCTTTTGGTCTATCCGTGGGTTAGCTGGGTTATATAGATCAAGAAGCCAGATGGCTGAGCTCGAAGCTAGCAATAAAGATCTTTTACCAGCTCTAGTTATGGTCCACTGGCTATTGCCAACATCAGGAAGATCCATAACAGATAAAGGCTGTGGCTTACCCGCGGATCTTAGATCAAAGACCAGAAACTTGTGTTGACGAGATGGGTCCGTGGTTCGAGCCACAACATAGAGAAAATCTCCGGCCGTGACAGCGTCACCAAGCGAATAATCTGGTAGATCGGTGGAAACAATCTGATAGAGAAGTTCGGGATCATCGCTGTCAGCCCTAAAAACATCAATGATCGAGCCATTGTTCGCAGAATCGTTACTGTCAGTGGTCCCCAACCACACCACCGCCTTACCATCAGCAACCTCGATGCCTATAGGAATGGTTTGGACAAAACTATATCCCTCCCAGAGACCGGGTAGTACCAACTTCGGTGTTGGCTGGGCTGGGTTAGAAACATCCAGGACGCCGAGTCCGGTATCTAGGGTTAAACTGGTGGTTACGGTGCACCAGATCTCCTTTTGATCCGTCGGCTCCTGATCACACCAGTCCATGTTAAATTGACGTTCTGAAGTGTAATCGGGACGCTCCCAAGTGCGAATGGTATGAAGAAAAGTGATGCCCTCGTCGACATAGATTCTTTTGTACACCGAATTCGGCCCCGACGCCGTCGACACCTTGAGCAGTACATTGTAACCGTCGGTTGCGTTTGACTGACTGAAGGCCTTGATGGGTTGAGCACCAGAAGCTGCGGTGGTGTCCATAAAATACCAGGTGTAGCGGTCAATGGGGTTGGGACTAGTCGAGACAGTGGCATCAAACTTGAGACGTAAGCCGAGTTCTATCAGTTTAGCCGGATCATCGGTTTTGACTTGTTTCCAAATCTTCCCCTCCGCACACTGACTGGTGGTGTCGATTTTCTCCAGCGTGAGAACACGAAAGTCAGCCTTGAGGGGTGGTGGCGTGGTGGGAGCGGTGACGGTCACGGTGGCCACGGGTTCAGATCCGCCGGCGGTTCCCGCCGTCGAGACAGGGGTGCGAGTGACGGTGTAGGTGCCGGGTGTCGTGTAAATGTGGGTGACGCTCGGGCCGGTGTCGGTGATGCAGTCGCCGAAGTCGTAGTGGTAACTGGTGGTAGTGGGTACTTCGGGGAAAGTGATGGGTTGATGGGTGGTGATCTTGGGATTAGCGGCACCTTGAGCAAAGGCCTCGAGGAAAGCGATGATGTCGTCGACGTCAATGTCTTTATTGCCGGGGCAGGGGTTGATGTCGCACTCCGGGCAGGCGCTGTAGCCGGCGGCGAAGCCGTCGTTCAGTTTAATCAGGTCGTCGACGTCAATATTGCCGTCATGGTTGAGATCGGCGGTGGGGCAGGAACCGGAACCGCCAGCTTGAGAAAGAAGATAATTGGGCGTTGTGAATACGGGAACGGCGAGGCGAGAGCCGAGAAATGCGGCGAGGAGGAAGATGGGGAGAAAAATGGTGAGGGTGGAGAGAAGAGTGACTCGCGGGGGCATGCGTTTAGTGTATCACTTTGGGCAAAGCAGAGATATCCACACGGTCTTGGGTACCGGTGTCGCGCTGGCGGACGGTGACGGTGTTATTTTCCAGCGTCTCGAAGTCGATGGTGATGCAGAAAGGTGTGCCAATTTCGTCTTGGCGACGATAGCGTTTGCCAATATTGCCATTGTCGTCAAACATTACTGGCGTCACGGTCTTTTTTAATTCGTCGTAAACCTGTCGAGCTTTGGCTACCAAATCTGGCTTGTTGGCGAGGAGTGGAAAAACCGCCGCCTTAATCGGCGCCAAAGCGTAATTAAATTTAAGCACCGTCCGCTCCCCTTCGCCCAACCTATCTTCAGCATAAGCGGCAACTAGCACAGCCAATACGGTACGATCGAGGCCAAAGGTTGGTTCTATCACTTCCGGCACGATTTTTTCTTTAGTTTGATCGTCAAAGTAAACGAGTTCCTGGTGGCTGGCGGCGGCATGACGCTCGAGGTCATACTGGCCGCGATCCGCTAGACCCCACAGTTCCTTGCGGCCAAAGGGAAAGTCAAATTCAAAATCCGTGGTCCGGCGCGAGTAATGGGCCCGCTCCCCGTCGGGCACCTCAAGCTCGTGCACCGAGTCAGCCGGCAAACCAAGCGCCCGAGCAAATTCGAGCATCGACTGTCGCCAAGTTTCGAACTCCTTCTCGGCTGTTCCTGGCCGCACAAAATACTCAATTTCCATTTGCTCAAATTCTCGAGCGCGGAAAAGCCAATCGCGCGGCGTAATTTCGTTACGAAAAGCTTTACCCACTTGCGCCACGCCAAACGGCAACTTGAGGTGATAGGCATCGAGCAAGTTTTTAAAGTTAATAAAAATACCTTGAGCTGTTTCGGGGCGCAAGTAAGCAGTTTGACCCGCGGCCGTGGCCGCACCCACCTGGGTGTTAAACATCAAATTAAATTGCCGACTGGAACCAAGCGCGCCGCCGCAATCCGGGCAACGATCGGTGGCTAACTGATCGGCGCGGAAACGATGGTGGCAGTCGGCGCACTCCACCAGCGGGTCGGCAAAATGTTCCAAGTGGCCCGAGGCGCGCCACACATCGGCTTTAAGTAAACTAGCCGAGTCCAAACCAAGCATATCGTCACGACCGAGCACAAAAACCCGCCACCATAAGTCGCGAATATTATTTTTCAACAGCACCCCCAAATGGCCGTAGTCCCAGGTGCCGGCTAAGCCGGAATAAAGGTCCGAGCCCGGGTAAACAAAGCCCCGGCGTTTGGTCAGAGCAACGATTTTTTCCATGTGGTCGCTCATGGTACCACGCGCTCGTGCCCACCGCTAACGCTAGAATCGCCGGGCAACTCAATCGTTAATTGCGCCCGCCGATGTTCTAACCGCTCACCCGTAAAACTATCCCGACCCGAAAGAGTAGCGGTGGAAACCAGGGCGGGTGTTTGCCCAACTTGAGTGGCGCTAGGACGCATGGCTACCTGGAAAGCCGCCTCGCGCGCTGGCGCTGAAGATCCGCGACCGGCCGGCACCACTCCAAGTTGCCACGCCACTTCACCGGTGGTGGAATCATAGGTAACCGTCTCACCCGCGGGGGCCACCTTATCCAACCATTTCACATACGGCGGCAAGGTGGCTCGCAAAGTGGCCTCCCCAACTTCACTCGGCCAATTAACCACCGACCACACAATAGTGTAGAAAGTTTCCTGATCTACTCGCGGTGGCAATGGTCCAGCGGCCGTAAAGTAAGATGACTGATACAGGGACTTGCCCGAAAACTGGAAAAAGGAATTGATACGCACCCGGCGGCTTAAATGAATCTCCACTGGCTCATCGTCGCGCTCGGCCACAATGTGCCGGCCACGAAAGATGACCTCGATTTCCAACTCGGGTGAAGTGTTGGCATTTAGTCTGGCAAACGATGTGGCAAAACTGAAGCTGGCTTGCCCGGCAACGGCTGGTGGCACTACTTCCAAACCAAGACCGTCACGTGAACGCCAAGTGATGGTACTGGCGGCCGAGTCATAAAAGCCGCCACCGGCCGAAACCGAACCACGATCGAGCGCCGCGCCCCTAAGCACAATCTCCAAACTGGCATCACGGATTTCTTCGCTCAAATTATTGAGCCAAGAAACGTCAGTGCGCACGATCTCGCCACCAGCTAGGGGCACCACTTCATTCGTCTGGCCGTTAATGGTGAGCTCCAATCCCACCTCTGGTCGCCTAATGGCGAGAGTTTTTAAAACTGAGCTGTACAAGATATCTACTTCTCGAGCAGTTGGCGCGGCCGAGCCAACATCAAAACGGAAAGTTTTTTCCTCATCGTCCTGACCCGCCACCGCGCCCAGTACCGTAAGAGGAAAGCGGCCGGCGGCCGGCAAATCACCCAAGCGCCAAACATGATCACCAATAGTCGGTGCCGGACTGGCTGAACGGAAAACAAATCCGGGTGGATAATCAACAATTAATACGAGGTCGTTTATCGGCGCGGCGGCGCGAGACACCACTTCGGCCTTAATGACAAATTCGCGATTGCTATTTTCCTCACTCGGCAGATCGACAATAATCGCCACCGGCGCCGAGCCGATTTTAACCGATTCAATTTGCCGTTTGTCGAAAATTGCTCCCGACCCAGCAATACGATATTCAAGAGAAAAAGTCACCTCGCGCACAGCGTCTTGCTCGCCAAAAATAATCGCTTTGACTGATCGTGTTAGAGTTTCACCGGGCTTGAGGTCGCCAAGCTTTAAACTGCTACGCAATAGTTCCGGCCGACCGGCAGCTGAGGCATGCGTGCCGGGCGGGAAAATCACCACCAACTCAACCGAAGTCAACGGCGACTGATTGCGATTAGTGACGGAAACTGCCCAATCGACTTCTTCCCCGGCCGAAATTGCCTGTGGGCCCTCAATCTTTAGATCAATGTTGGCCGCCGATACCCACTGATCGCCACGAAAAAAAGTAGTCATGGCCAAAGCTAAACTGATCACAAAAAAAGTCGCGGCCAGAAGCAATATTTTAAACAAGAACGATCGTTTTTTTCTGGGGCGAGACATTTTATTAGTATTGGGCCAACCATCATCAGCCACGATCAATGCTGGCTCCAGTTGACTACGCGCCGGCGCCGCAGGCGGGCCAGATCGTTGATATAACTTTTTTTTAAGTTGTTCGACCCCGCTCTCTGGTTCCGTAAACGTCATAACCGATGAATTATACCATGCCCTAAAGATGGCTGTGGTTCAAGGCCTGTTGCAATAAGGAAAGTGCGCGTGTCATCGTGACAGCATTAAGCGGGGCTAGTGCTTCCTCCGACCAATCAACACCATTAACCAACGACGCCACCGCTGGTTCGTCTGGCCAGTAACCAAGATGACGCAACACCCGCATTTCGGCCACCATTATCCAGCGTGCTAAATCCCGCGTCTGCAAATTGGTGCTAGCCAAAAAAAGCAAGCCCGCCTGCAGATTATCAAACAAAGCTAGTGATTTTTCTTCACCGTGGATTAAACGATTAAGAACGAAAAAAACTTTCGCGGCCGCCTGACGTTTGGTCGGATTATTAAAAATATCATTGGCCCAAATTTGCTCGGCCACGCCGGTTAAACGCCAATATTCTCGACCACGGATCAACGCGACTTCGGCCACGCCCAGATCGCGCAAATGGTAACGTAATTTAGAATGATTCTTTCTGGCACCTTGGCCAATCGCCGTAACCAAACCCAGTTCACGAGTAAAAATTTTAAACAACCGACTGGCCTCGCCACTCGGTTGGCTAGCCACAATCCAACCTGGTGTTTGGTACAAATGATACGCCACAATCTAAGACAAAAGAAAACGATAGGTCTCGTTGTCCACCTCGCATTGAGTACCGCCAGCGGCCGGCGCGAAATTAATTTCCCTAACCAATACCACCTTTTTAATCTCGGCCGCACGCGACTCAATGAGGTCGCGGCCGGCGGCGCTGGTCTCCGCCGTTAACGTCACCGTGGCGGCTGGATCAAGACCTCGCCGCTTACGCTCGTCCTGCAGGTAACGAATCAACTGCCGCGCCGCCCCGGCGGCGCGTAGAGCTGGCGTCAAGGTTGTATCTAGCTCGACTGGTCGATTTAATTTATCGTTCCAAACAATGGTTTCGACATTCACTTCATCTTGAATCAAAGTAAGTAAATCGGAATTTTCAATAAAAACCGGCGGCACAGCGCACAACTGCGGATTAATTGTTAACGAGCCGAGAGGTTGCTTCATTTTAATGCTGGCGGTGGCCCGAGCCTCTAGGCCCAGCGACGACAAACGGCGCACCAACAACATATCACTGATCATTGATTCATTGGGAGTTTGAGCCGACAACCAAGAGGTTAAGTGTACACTGATTGGCTCTTCGTCTTCCCTAACCGCTCGATAAACCTCCTCGGCCAAAAATGGCATTAGTGGCGCCATGGTGGCAGCTAAGCGACGCAACGCCAAACGAAATTGCGGCCAACCGTAACCATCTTTAAGCCGCTGCCGCGAACGACGCAAATACCAGTTCGATAAGTCGTCAATAAATTCGTCGACGATCTTGGCCGCCCGATCAATCTCTAATTCATCAAAACTGGCCGTGACGCCGATCTGCGATTGCTGCCAACGGGCATCGATCCAGTCATCCAGCGCTTGGCCCACCGCTGGCGCCCGATCATTAGCGAGCGACTGATAAGTACGATAAAATTCGAGAACATTCTCTAGTCTTTTAACTACCCGCCGTTCAGTCTCGCCCAATCCTTGAATGGAAAAATTAAACTCCTCACCCCGAACGGCTGGCGACGACAAAAGATAAAAGCGCAAGGCGTCGGCACCGTAACGATTGATGGTCGCCGTTAAGTCGGGGTAATTATTTAGTCGTTTAGACATCTTGCGACCGTCTTCAGCCAAGATCAAGCCGTTGACCACCACCTGCCGGTAGGGACTCTGCCCAAACAAAGCCAAACCCAAAACCAATAAAGAATAAAACCAGCCCCGAGTTTGATCTAAGCCTTCGGCAATAAAATCGGCCGGAAAGTGACTGGAAAAATCGTCACGATGATTAAACGGGTAATGCCACTGGCCATAAGGCATAGCGCCAGACTCAAACCACACGTCAAAAACACCTTCACTGCGTTTCATCATCCCACCGCAAGTGCAGGCGAATTTGACTTCATCAATGTAGGGACGATGAAGATCGAGCTCACCGTCGGGGTTGCGGGGCGCTGGGTAATAAATTAATTCTTCCCAGCCGGCTGGAGGTAAAAAGTCTTCCCGCCCATCCTTGAGCGCCGCGGCCGCCAATTGATCGAGCCCGCGACCGACGACCGTCATCAACCAAGCCACATACTCGTGTGTGATAACTAAAATAGTGCGGCCCGAGTGCTGTTTTTGCCAATCAGCGAGTGCCGCGGCCACGCGGTGGCGCAGGTCAGATAAGTTTTCTCCGCCTGGCGGTGTTTTGGAAAATTTCTCGGCCGTGCTGGTAAAATAAGCGCGATAATCAGCCACCGGCCGCCCGTCAAACTCGCCGGTATTAATTTCCCGAAGGCGCTCGTCAAACATAATGGCTGTGGCTGGCAAGCCCAGTTTGGCGGCCACCACCTCGGCCGTCTCGCGCGTGCGCACAAAATCAGAGGCAATGATTAGGTCAATTTTGTGTTCTCGCAAATCGCTAGCCGCGGCACTAGCCGCGGCGCGACCGGCGGACGTTAAATGATGTTGGCCGTCAGGCCGACTGCTAACAATGTTTTTAACATTGGATTCGGCTTCACCGTGGCGCATGATCAGATAACGATTACCCGCAGTGGTGGTCGAACTAAGCTCGGCCACCGAACCAATTATTTTAACCGTCGCGCATTGTGCACATTGCCAAACTGGCAAAGGCGCGCCCCAGTAACGTTGGCGCGACAGCGCCCAGTCGCGCGCGCCGGCCAACCATTTTCCAAAACGGCCGGCGCGCAGGTGGCCGGGCACCCAGTTAATTTTAGCGTTCGCCTCTTCCAGCGCCGCCCGCAAAGCCGTGACCTTAACAAACCATGAGCTGGCCGCGTAGTTAAGCAGTGGCGTGTCGCAGCGCCAACAATGTGGATAGCTGTGGGTAATTTTTTTCTTGCCAAACAAACGCCCGGCAGTAGCTAAGTATTTAATCAACAAAACGTCAGTCGCTTGTGGATCATCTTTGGGCTTAACCAGTTGACCGGCAAAATCGCTTACCTCCGGCCGAAAACGTCCGTCTCGGCCGACGTGTTGAACAAACGGCAAATTGTGTAATTCGCCCAAGCGCCAATCATCCTCGCCAAAAGCTGGTGCTAGATGCACAAGACCCGTACCCTCAACGTCACTCACAAATGGATCAGCATAAATCTGCCAGCCAGCATCACGTTGAGGCAAATTTACTTGCTCGGAGTAATAAGAAAAGAGCGGTTGGTAGCGCAAACCAACTAAATCGGCGCCGGTGGTTTCTTTAACCACCTCGTAAGTCGTCGCGCCGAGCACTTCAGCCAACTTGGACTTAGCGACAATCAACGTTTCGTGATTCTCTAAACGCGCCCAAGCGTAAATCAATTCTGGATGAACGGCCACAGCCACATTGCCCGGCAGAGTCCAAGCCGTAGTGGTCCAAATCACCAAGGAAGTCCTCGGGTCGGTGACCAGTGGCAAGGTAACGTAAATCGAAATGTCGGTTACATCTTTGTAACCCTGATTGACTTCGAAATTGGCCAGCGTTGTCTCGCACCGCGGACACAAGTGCATCGCCTTGCGCCCCTCGTAGACTAAACCCTTTTCCCACAATTGCCGGAAAACCCACCAAACCGACTCGGTGTAACTGGTATCCATGGTGCGATAGTCATTGTCCATGTCCACCCAGCGACCCAGTCGCGGAATGATTTTTTTCCAGTCCTCGGCATAGCGCAATACGCTGGCCCGGGCCGCGCGATTGAACTCGGCAATACCCAACTTCTCAATATCTTTTTTGCTGACGAGGCCAAGCTCTTTCTCAACCAAATTTTCAATCGGCAAACCATGGCAATCCCAGCCCCAACGGCGGCGCACGCGCCGCCCGCGCATGGTTTGGTAACGGGGCACAGCATCTTTGAGCGAAGTGGGGAGCAAGTGCCCAAAATGCGGTTGGCCGGTGGCAAAAGGCGGCCCGTCGTAAAAAACGAACTCGCCCACTGGCTCGGCGCTTGCCGGCCTATTTATCGATTGCTCAAAAATTTTATGCTCCCGCCAAAATTCCAAAATTCGTTCCTCGCGCCGAACCGTGTCATTGTTTTGATCAGACAAATTTTCGTCGGACACAAATTTATCAGCCATAAATAATGGTTTTAATCTTATCACTCTCCCCGATGTTTTTCACCTGTCCCCAACTTGCTACGATCGTATGAAATTGGAGGCAGTATTGGTCGGGCTACCACATGACATGCGGGTAATCAAAACTCGAGGCCAAATTGCCGACGAAGCCATTTGTCATTCTCAAGATAGTCAGCTGTGAGATAGAGGATATCGCGCCCCACTCGCCAACGCGCCTTAAGCAAAGTGATCACCTCTTGGCAATCATACGGATAAACCCAAACACTCCGCTGCAAGGAAACGAAGCCAAGATGATTAAGCCAAAGTCTCAACTCATCTCTTAGTCTGCGTTTCCTTTCCGGTATATCAAAAATGATGATTCTGTATTTCCCATCCCATTTCCTGGGTTAGGCCTTCGGCTGGCCAGCCGAAGGCCTAACCCAAACCAACAAACCAATTTCAACCATCTTACCAACAACCGACTTAACGTAAGAAAGATGCCTAAAAGGGTTCAAGACCTTGGAATCAGTTGACTAGGAATTTGATAATTGATT
>JBBTTC010000005.1:0-6651 GCA_038064435.1 Patescibacteria group bacterium | reverse complement strand
GACTTGGATTCGAACCAAGATACTCGCCTCCAGAGGGCGAAGTCCTACCATTAGACGATCTGGCAATACAATATTGTTGGGGCTGGTGTCCATACTAACAAAGGTAGGCAAAAGATAAAAGTTTGCTATAATCAACCCCAGCTTGGCTCTTAAATTATTAACACTAGTCATCAAAAAATGTTTAAAAATAAGAATAATCTGATTTTGATAGTCATTGTGATCATCCTAGCCGCCGTGTTACTATGGCCGAGTAAAAATAATGAATCAACTACGACCAACGACCAAGAAAACACCCCCACCGAGAATGATGGTGAAATTCCATCCTACACTCCGGACGAAAATGGTGTGGTTGAGGTAGACCTCTCGGACGGCCAATCTAAGGTTAGCTCTCCTCCTGCCACAACGGCCAATGGCTCAGGCAAACTTATGACGGTGAAGGCCTTTTTTAGCAAACAGCCACCGACCACCGAACCAGCGCTAGATTGCGATGAAGTACACGCCGTCAATCGTTTAGTGCCTCGCACATCGGCCGTGGCTCGCGCCGCCTTGATGGAACTGTTTGCAGGACCAACGGCTAGCGAAACTGCCCAGGGTTACTCCTCTTCAATCAAACCCGGAGTAATGATTAAGAGCCTGACCATAACCAACGGCACCGCCCGGGTTGATCTAAACCAGGCCGTGCAGGAAGGGGTCGCTGGTGCTTGCTTGGTAACCTCCATCCGTACTCAAATCGAAAAAACCCTTAAGCAGTTCTCTACTGTGCGTAATGTCATTATTGCGGTAAATGGTAAAACCGACGACGTTCTGCAACCATAAACTACCAAGCTGCTAGATCTTCAGATGACGGCGTACGGCCCAAAAACTGGCGGCAGCGCCCAACACTAAACCAGTACCAACCAAAAGAAGAAGAATCTGGCCGAAATGAGAAGTGAGATAGGATAACAAGTCAACGCCAGTGTAAATTGAAGCGGTCACTCGTCGCACCCAAACAGCCGCTGGATACAATAAGGCCAAAGCCAAAACGGCTGAGAACACACCGGCAATCATACCCTCAACCATAAAGGGGCCGCGGATGTAGGCATTTTCTGCTCCCACCAAACGCATCACCGAAATTTCTTCTCGCGAAATATAAATGGCCAACGATATAGTGGTGAAGGTCACTAGCACCGAAGTTGAAACCAAAACAATAATCAATGCCATACCCAAGCGACCAGCGGCTTCGATCAAATAGTTTAATTTATCAATAATTTCACGCTTAAAACTGATGTCATAAATTATCTTCTTACCAGTATTAGCCGCCGCCGCTTCGTCTTGAGACTGCAAAAATTTAACAATACTCTCATAGTGAGTCGGATCAATGGCACTAATGTTAAGCCGCGCCCCAAAAGGATTACCAGTTTCAACCAGCGACTCAAGTAATATGGCATTGTCTTTGTTGCGTTCGCGAAAATCCGCTTCCTCCGCGGCCGGCGAACTATAAGTCACAGTTTCAACTTCTGGCAATTGCTCCAATGCCACCTTAACCTCCTTAACTTTTTCCTCCTCCACTGCTTTTTCAAAAGCCACACTTACGTCCACCCGCTGTTTAACTTCTTCAAGCGAAGCGAGTAAAAACGCCCGCGACAACACAATCCCACCGATCACAAACAACGTGATCGTTAACGCTACTACAGATGATAGTGATACTGTGCCGCTACGCCAAAAATTTATAAAACCCTGTCGAAAAATTCGCCTAATATTAACCAGCAACATAATTTTAATTAAATCACATATCGCCCCTTAGCATCATCCCGAGACACTCGCCCACCCTCAAGTGTAATGACGCGCTTTCCCAATTGATCGATCACCCCCTTATTGTGAGTGGTAAAAATCACCGTCGTCCCGAGATCATTAATTTTACGGAAAATATGAACTATTTCCATGGTGTTAAGTGGATCAAGATTACCAGTTGGTTCATCGGCCATGAGCAGATCGGGCTGATTCACAATTGCTCGAGCGATGGCCAAACGCTGACGTTCGCCACCAGACATTTCATCGGGAAAATTATCACTCTTAGTACTTAAGCCCACCAACTCCAAAACATAGGGCACATCGGCAGCGATCTCCGCGTCGGTGCGCCCAGCCACCTCCATGGCAAAAGCGATGTTTTCATAAGTAGTTTTAGTAGGAAGCAAACGGTAGTCCTGAAAAACGCTACCAATGCGGCGACGCAACTCCGGCAAGCGACCGTTGGTCAAATCGTGCACATTGGTAGAATGAAAAAAAACGGCACCAGCCGTGGGTCGTTCTTCGGCCAAAATCATTTTTAGCAAAGTGGTTTTGCCCGCACCAGAATGACCGACGATAGACACGAATTCTCCTTGTTCGATGGCAAAACTCACGCCGTCGAGAGCCAAAAAATTGTCGGGGTAAACTTTGCTTACTTTATCAAAATAAATCATGACACAAATTTATCAAGCTCACCGGCCAACACATCTTCAATTTGAGTCGTTTCCACGCCGGTGCGATGATCTTTAACTAATTTGTAGGGATGAAGAACGTAAGACCTAATTTGACTTCCCCACTCTATGTCGGTGGATTTGCTAACACGCAAACCCTTTTCTCTTTCCAATTGCTCATCTTGACGCAATTTATAAATCTTGCCGCGCAATATCTCTAGCGCCTTAGCCCGATTGCGTTCCTGCGAACGCTCGGTTTCAGCATGGGCCGAGAGGCCGGTCGGCACATGCACCACCCGCACGGCCGTTTCGCGCTTATTAACATTTTGACCACCCGGGCCGCCAGCGCGCGAAAACTCAATTCTCAATTCCGATTCGGGAATTTCGGTGGCGGCGAACGCCGGCAACACTGGTACCACCTCAACCAAAGAGAACGAGGTGTGTCGGAGCTTTTTGGCATTGAAGGGCGAGATTCGAACCAAGCGATGAACGCCTGATTCATTCTTCAATATACCATAGGCGCCACGACCTCGCACTTCAAACGTGAGATTACGATAACCACCATGATCGTTAGTGTGCTCATGCACTAGCTTGGTCTCCCAGCCGCGGCGCGTGGCAAATTTAAAATACATCTCGGCTAATAAGCGCGAGAAATCTTCGGCATCATCGCCGCCGGCGCCAGAAAAAATGGTGATGATCGCCGGGCCGTCATCATAGCCACCAACGCCAGACGCCTCGACCTTTAGCCGAGCGTGTTCGCGCACGACCTCCTGGGCACGGGTCTTGTCTTGCCAAAATTCCGGCGCCTGCATCACGGCCTCCAATTCCGCAATTCTACTCTTTTGCTCATCAACTTTTTCCATAATTGGGAGCCACCTCCCGGGCTTGAACCGGGGACCTACGGTTTACGATACCGTCGCTCTACCAACTGAGCTAAGGTGGCGCAATCGCCGGAGCCGATGCCCGGGCTTGAACCGGGGACCTTTTCCTTACCATGGAAATGCTCTACCAGCTGAGCTACATCGGCAATCTGTGACGTAAATTTATCAGATTCACCAACCAAAAACAAACGGCTTATAAATCGATTTGTTTTAAATAGGCCGCACGGCTTGGTCGCCGACCGAGAAAAGTAACCAATGTCTTCATCTCGTCGACGCTAGCACCAACCTCCAGCAGACAACGATAATCACGGCCAATCGCCTGATTGAATAACCCCTCTTTTACAAAACGACCAAAAACGTCTGCGGCATAAACTTGTGACCAGATATAACTGTAATAACCACTATCATAACCGCCCAAAATATGCCCCCAACCAGCAGCAAACATTGCCCCGGCCGGCAAATCGAGACCAATGTATTTTTTGAACATTTTGGCATAAAGCTGATTGGGATCAGTCGGCAAACTGCCATGGTGAAGAATCAGATCAAACCAAGAAGCTACGAGCTGGCGAGTTAAACCATAGCCTGCCAAGTGGCGTCGGCTAGACACCAGCGATTCAATGACCGGCAGCGGTAACGATGCTTTCGTTTTGTAATGTTGACCCAGTTGGGTTAGCATCGCCGGTTGCCAAACCCATTGTTCGACAGTTTGTGACGGTACTTCAACAAAATCCAGAGCAGTGGAAAATGCCCCCTGGGTGGCGAAGCGCGGGTGACCCAAAACAAAATGCAAAACGTGGCCGAACTCGTGGAATAGAGTTTCCACTTCACCATGACTCAATAATGCCGGCTGATCAGATGTTGGCCGAGGAAAGTTTCCACCTAGAACGTAAAAGCCGGGTCGATAATCTTGACCATCCGGACTCACCATCTCACTTGGCCAAACACTAAACACCGCCATGTGGTGATATTTACCGGGTCGAGGATAAAGATCGAACGCAAAATAACCGATCAAGTCACCGCCAGCATCAGCCACCTCATAAAGATCAACCTCCGAATGCCAAAGCTTAGACCCGGGCAGTTTTTTAAATCGTAGAGAGAGCAACGAGGCAAAAGTGGTTAACATTTTTTCCAAAACAGAGTTTAACTCAAAGTGGGAGCGAATCTGCTCGGGATCGAGAACAAATTTTTCCTGACGAGCTAGCTCGCCATAATAACCGATATCATGATAACGGAGCTTGGCCTGTCGATCATCGGTTAAACGTCGCTTGAGGGATTCCAGCTCATTTAATTGCCGCCGCGCCGCCGGGGCGGCGCGGCGGAGCAGGCCGCGCACTAACGATAGCGCCCGCGCCGGTGTTTTAGCCATTTTGAGCTCAAGCGCGTACCGGTCATGCGAACCATAACCAAGTAATTTGGCGTTGCGCGCTCTTAATGCCAAAGCCTCTTGCAACAATTTCATGTTCTTTTGACCACCGCGCCGCAATAACTTTAGAGCCAATTCAGCTCGCCGCGCATCACTTTTGGCATACCTCATAAACGGAAAGGCGTCTGGATATTGAAGAGAAATAACGTGACGGCCATCGGACGTATGACGCAAACCCCCGACATAAGACGATGGCAAACCGTCCAATTCTTCCGCCGTTACAAACATGTCGTCTTGATAGTCGTTAATGTTCTTAGAAAACGCCAGCGATAATTGGGCGATCTTTTGCGAATTTTTTTGCAACTCTCGACGACGAGCGGCCGACAAATCCAAACCCAATCGCCGAAAGTCAACCAGCATTCTTTTCAGTAAACGGCGCGCGTCGACTGGTAATTTTTCTTTCAGGCCGCCAGCATAATCCTTGATCACTCGATACAAGCCAAGATCATATTGCCCAGCCAAAATTTGCTTTTGCGCCAAATTCAAAACGCGACTGGCATTAGCGCGAATAACTTCATCCGAACCAAAGTTCATTAGTATCTCCAACTGCCCAACCAAGCTCGCAAGGCCACTACCGGCTAACTCGTAAACCCAAACGGTATTAGCAAAAGTGCGTTCGGCTGGTGGCCGCTTTTTTATTTTCTCCCGCGCCACGCGCCAAAACTCCACGCGCTCGGCCAGCGCCAGCTTCATCTCACTTTCGGTCCAAGTGACCCACGACAATTGCTCTGGCCGCAATGGTAAAACATTCATATTACTCAAAAATCACAAGTAAATAATTATTGATCTCCCGCTGATCAAGGTCGTAAAAATACTTATTTTCACGTTTTAACCGCGTCGCCAGATCCACACCAACAAAGCGCCAGTGCCATGGCTCATACTGGTAATACTTATTGTTTTCGGGATAAGACAAAACAAAACCATACTCATGAGCATGATCCACTAACCAACGATACGCTGGAGTTTTTTCAAAACCAACTAGGGTGGCGCCAACGGTGGCGGTAGTAAAATCAATCGTCGTTCCCAATTGATGTTCGGAATAACCTTGCTCGGCAGAAAATTGGTTGGCTGTACCGGCACCATAGGTGAGTCGGTAGCTAGCCTTGAGTGACGATTGAGTACCAAATGAGCGGTAGGCCGAGAGGGCACGCATGTCGACGCCGGCCGCGCTGGCCACCTTAAACATTTTCTCCAAAAACGGCCAAGCCTCAAAATAGAACTCGATTGATTTATTTTTATCAAACAGATAATCCGATGGAATCACCGTTAATTTGGCGGGCACATAATGCTCATTGAGAAAATAGGTTTTGGAATATTTTTGCAATAGTTGCGGATCGGTCTTACTAAGTTGGTCAAGAGTGCCCACCGTGTCGTGAATTTTACCAATCTGATCTTGCACTGCCGCCGTGCGTTCCTGTTCAGCGCTAAGTTTAGAACCAAGAGCGCTACTCTCATTAACCACATGATCCAAGCGCTCACCTAATTCCCTAATTCGAGAATTAAAAATCTCGGTAGTCGAAGCTAAATTAGCATTAATCATCTGTTCGGTGGCCTGCAATTGCGCCAGCACCAAGCTGCGACGATACTCGCCAAACCACACCAAACCGACAATTAAAATAACAACACCGGCCGCCGGCCAAATATATTTTTTATCCCGCCACATCAACTTAACAGCTTTCATAACCGTACCGCATGCTAGCAGATTTTTAACCAGAGGAAAAGAAAACCGTCCGCTGAGGCGGACGGTAAATCTGCGAATCAATGGTACCAAAACGAGGCTCAAGCTAAGTAGCCACAGCGGGCGCGGTTCGGGCACAATCTCGATTCGCTGAATAGTGAAATATTGGTCAAGCGCACGTAATGGTTCAATAGCTTGGAATCACTTTAACCGTTAACATCCAAGCATATG
>JBBTTC010000004.1:0-69334 GCA_038064435.1 Patescibacteria group bacterium | reverse complement strand
AATCAATTATCAAATTCCTAGTCAACTGATTCCAAGGTCTTGAACCCTTTTAGGGTGGCCCAACTAGCGTCCGGCAATGCTATTAGTGATACGAGTGATGGAACTTTTTGCATCAGCGGTAGCAATGCTTATCCATATTTGGATGTTAAGTGGCCCAATGGCGGTGAAGTCTTGAGTCGCGAGCAGGGTTACTCGATTGCCTTTGTTAATCAGGGTGCGGTGACGATTAAAAAAATCTGGTTGGTGGATGCCACCGGTTCTGGCTCCAGTTATCGCCATGTGATTAAAGAAGGTTCGCTCGGAACGATCGATGAATGGTCTTGGCAAGTGCCGAAAGAATTTCCCGTCAGTCCATCTGGTCGCTACAAGATTTATGTTGAAGGAGTAGGGCAAGGTGGCCAAGTGTTGGGGGCCACCAGTGATCAGCCGTTTGATATTGTGGTCGTGTCACCACCAGAGCCGCGAGTAATTAGCTCGGAACCAAAATCTGGCTACACGGACGCGCGTCAACCTACCCGGACTACTGGAGACAGGGTCGGATGGGATCAGATAACTCTAGTGTTTGATCAGAGCATCGGCGGTAAATCTAAAAGTGACTTTTTTGTTAGCACGGATAGTACTAGTAAGCCGGTTATCTCGGAGTTTATCGTTGACCCAAGTGATCCGCGGCGTTTAACAATTAAACTAGACCGACCTATAGTGCCGGGCTATGGCACCGTCATTGGCCCAATTTGGGGCGGGGCTATCTGCTTAAATTATTTGCCCGGCGATGTGAACGAGGATGGCAAGGTGAGTGCGCTTGATCAAATTGCCCTTATTGATCACCTCAATGGAGTGGAAGGCAAGGTTCGTCCCTTGCATCAAGCCGACATTGATCGCAGTGGCACGGTCACGGCCCAAGACATCACTCGTTTAATTGACCTCTTTAATCAGGGCTGGCTCGGCCGTGAACTAGTTGGTTGCGCGCAGGGGTGATTAGTGTGCTATAATTTTTTTGATGACGATAGACACAGATACAAAAATTGATCTGCTCACCCATACCGTTAGCAATCTCGCTGATGTGGTTGAAAAAGGTTTTACTTCGACCGATAAGAAAATTGATGATCTGGCCATGGCCACAAAAAAAGGCTTCGATGCCGTCGACGAACAGTTTGAGGAAGTAAATAAACATTTTGAGAGTGTGGAGAATAGATTAGATCGAATCGAAGGCAACTTACTCCGTGGCCACGATAATCGCCTTGAGCGACTGGAGGATTTCATGCGGCAGACAAAAACCGCATTGCACTTAAAATAAAAGCCCATCCGCCGCGGCGGATGGGCTTGGGCCTACTTTCTAACTTTTTCTGGTCGACGACTGACGGCCCCGGGGATCTGTTCCCAGTCGTGATCTTGCCGGACGCGCAAATTACTCCGCCATACCTCCCTAAGCAGATCGGGACTGTAGCCCATCTCATTGGCGTGGTGAATCATGGCGTTGACGTCTTTGGGTAAACATTTGCCGCCAAAGCCGAGAGCACCGTCAGTGCCGGGCACAGCGATGTTACGCCCGATGCGCGGATCATTAAGAATGATGTTTTTGATCACGTTCCACGACACATCACAATGTTGGCAAATCTGATACAGCTCATTGGCCAACATTATTTGACCGGCTAGCATGACATTGGCTGAATACTTGACCATTTCGGCAGTTTGGCGGCTCAAGTTATGGATCCTAACCTCGGGAAAAACAGCCAAATAGATGCGACGTAGAGTGTCGGCACTCTGTGGTTCGTTTGTACCGATCACCACGTACTTGGTGTTTTGCATGTCGGCTAGAGCATTACGTTCCGTCAAAAATTCGGGATTGACGGCAATGCGAAAGGGGTAGTCCTCGGCCAAACCTTCTGCTGTGCCGGAAACGGCCGTTGAGCGAATAACTACCAGCACTTCGCTTGGGTCACGGCCGATTTCGCGCAAGGCTTCTTCCAGATCATCCAGTGAATTGCGGATTGACGAACAATCAATCTGCCCCGATCTCTTCATCGGTGTGTCCACACAGATAAAAACTACTTCAGCTTGACGCGCTAGAGTTAGCAGGTGTTCGCGAGCGCAGTAGGGTTCTTTGTATTTGTCATACGGCCAGACTTCATGTACACGCTCAAAGACTTGGCCAGTGGTTCCACCCACCACGCCGTAACCAATAATACCGATATTCATTCTTCGTCCTCCCAAGTAAAAGGTACTGTAAATCTACTTCTTATCTTATCTGGCCGTGGCGATTTAGCAAGTCATTACAGCAGTTTGACTCTGTTATTGGTCTCTGTTAGCATTAGCCATACGCATTTGGCGTCGTTTTTATTGTCAAAAAATTATTAGTCAAGGAAATTAGTTCAAATAAATATGGCAGAGAAATTTGATCGTTCCAAACCACACGTCAACGTTGGCACCATTGGCCACGTTGACCATGGCAAAACTACCCTGACCGCCGCTATTTTAAATGTGCTTAATTTGTCGGGCAAGAAGGTTAAGCTCAAGGGGGTAAATGAAATTGATAACGCGCCCGAAGAGCGCGAGCGCGGCATTACCATTGCTCTGTCGCACAATGAGTATGAGACTGACAAGCGGCACTATGCTCACATTGACGCCCCGGGTCACGCTGATTACATCAAAAACATGATCACCGGCGCCGCGCAGATGGACGGAGCCATTATCGTGGTGGCGGCTACCGACGGCGTGATGCCACAAACGCGCGAACACATTCTTTTGGCTCGGCAGGTGGGCGTACCCAAGATTGTGGTTTTTCTCAACAAAGTAGATATGGTCGACGACCCGGAACTAATTGATTTGGTGGAAACCGAAGTGCGAGAATTGCTTAGCAAATACGAGTACGATGGTGATAATGCCCCGGTGATCCGTGGCTCTGGCCTTAAGGCGCTGGAAGCTAAAACGGCCGATGATGAATGGGCCAAGAAAGTTTTGGCTTTGACTGACGCTCTTGACACTTATATTCCTGACCCGGTGCGCGAGATTGATAAGCCGTTCTTGATGCCCGTCGAAGACATTTTCTCGATCGAAGGGCGAGGGACCGTGGTAACTGGCCGCGTCGAGCGCGGCAAGGTTAAGGTGGGCGAAGAGGTGGAAATTGTGGGTATCCATCCTACTAGCAAAACCACGGTGACCGGTATTGAGATGTTTAACAAGCAGTTGGATGAGGGTATTGCTGGTGACAATGCCGGTATTCTTTTGCGTGGCACCAAGAAGGAAGACATTACTCGTGGCCAAGTGCTGGCCAAGATCGGATCGGTGACGCCGCACACCGACTTCACTGCCGAGGTTTACATTTTGAAGAAAGAGGAAGGTGGTCGCCACACTCCATTTTTCACCGGCTACAAGCCGCAGTTTTATATCCGTACTACGGACGTAACTGGCGAGGTGACCCTACCGGAGAATGTGAAAATGGTGATGCCGGGGGACACTATCACTTTCACCGTTAAACTGCTGGCGCCAGTGGCGCTGGAAGAAAAGCAACGCTTTGCTATTCGTGAAGGTGGCAAGACGGTTGGTGCTGGTGTGGTGACCAAGATTATTGCTTAATAAGAAGTTTTTAATTAACCGAGACCATGGCCAAGAAGGTTGCCAAACCGACCAAAGACCTGACCGATTTACAGAAAATTCGTATTCGGGTCTCGGCTTACGAGCACAAGATTCTCGACGCTAGTATCAAACAAATTGTTGATACGGCTAATCGTTACGATGCCCAAATTCGCGGTCCGGTGCCTCTACCTACCGAGATCAAAAAGTACACAGTTAATCGTAGTTCGTTTGTGCACAAGAATGCTCGGGAGCAGTTTGAGATGCGCGTACACAAACGCATGATCGACATTCTCAATCCCTCGGCCAAAATCATTGAGCAATTGACCAATATTAATTTGCCGTCGGCAGTTAATATTGATGTCAAGATGATGTAACATGAAGCACTTTGTGGGTATAAAAAAGGGTATGACCCGAGTCTTTAGTACCGACGGCCGGGCCGAGACGGCGACGATTGTGGGTGGCGAAGTGGCCGCCGATATGTTTGCGCCGGGCGATGCGGTGGCCGTCCGCGGCATTTCCAAGGGCAAGGGTTTTCAGGGCGTGGTTAAGCGGCACGGCTTTGCTGGTGGTCCGCGTACCCACGGGCAAAAGCATTCCGAGCGCGAGCCGGGTAGTATCGGCGGCGGTTTACGCACTCGCGTGCCGAAAGGTATGCGCATGGCCGGCCGCATGGGCGGCCAGCGAGTGACGGTGCGCAATTTGACGGTGTTGGTGGTTGATCCGGTGCGTGGCGAGCTTTTGCTCCGTGGCGCTGTACCTGGTCGCCGTGGCGGTAAGCTGGAGATTAAATATGGAAGCTAAAGTCTACAATCAAGAGGGCCAAGAGTCTGGGCAGATTAAACTGCCGGCGGAGATTTTTTCTGCCCCGTGGAAGCCCGACCTAGTACATCAGGTGATTATGGCTGAAAAAACTTCTCACCGCCGCGGCACGGCCCACACCAAGGGTCGAGGTGAGGTGGCTGGCGGGGGCAAAAAGCCGTGGCGGCAAAAGGGCACTGGTCGGGCACGTCATGGCTCGATTCGTTCGCCCATTTGGCGTGGTGGTGGCGCGACTCATGGTCCAACCAAGGAGCGCAACTATGCTCGGACGGTTAATAAAAAAATGACGATTGAAGCTGTGCGCACTCTTTTGGCGCAAAAGTGGCGCGATGGGGAAGTATTGTTTGTTGATCACTTAACTTTGGCCGCCCCCAAAACCAAGGTGGCCCGTGGTTATTTGTCGGCGTGGTCCAAGATTACCGGGTTTAACAAAATTAACTATCAGGCCGGTAAGCGGGCGCTGATCGCCATGCCCACGGTGGCAACGGCCACTCGTCAGAGTTTTCGTAATTTTTCTTCTGTTCTCATGCAGGAAACACGTCAGGTTAATCCGAGTGATCTCATAACTTATAAATATTTAGTGGTAACTGAACCGTTGGCTAGTTTGGAGGTTTTAACCAAGCGTTTATCATGACTGAGTTAATTATTAAATCCCGACAAACTGAAAAATCTTCCGGGCTAACGGCGCGTGGCGTTTATACTTTTGTTGTTAGTCTGCGGGCCACCAAAGCGGATGTTGCCAAAACAGTCAAAAAGACCTACTCGGTAACGCCGCTCCGAATCAATATCATCAACGCCCCCTCTAAGCGTCGTCGAGTGCGCGGCCATTGGGGCCGGCGTCCGGGTTTCAAAAAGGCTTTAGTTTATTTGCCTGCCGGCCAGAAAATTGATTTATGAAAACTCGTCGACCACGCACTCCATCTACACGCCACACCGTCACCATACCTTACCGGGAGCATTTAACCCCCGGGGTGCAGCCGCTTCGGTCTTTAACTAGCGGTTTTAAACGCGGCGTTGGTCGCAATCGTGCGGGGCGAATTACCGTTCGCCATAAAGGTGGTGGCCACAAGCGTCGTTTTCGAACGATTGACTGGTATTACAACAAAATTAATATCCCGGCGGTAGTGGAGACCACGGAATATGACCCCAATCGCTCGGGTTTTATCGCTCGATTGTGTTACGCCGACGGTGAGCGGCGCTATGTTTTGGCTCCGGCTGACCTTCCGCCGGGCTCCAAGGTGTTGGTGGCCGAGTCGGCCGATATTCGTCCGGGCAATCGTTTGCCACTCAAAAAGATTCCAGTTGGTAGCTTTGTTTATAATATAGAAATTCAGCCTCGGGGCGGGGCCAAACTGGTACGGTCAGCGGGCAATTTTGC
Source organism: Patescibacteria group bacterium (assembly GCA_038064435.1). GTDB lineage: Bacteria > Patescibacteriota > Minisyncoccia > Phycocordibacterales > JACOZG01 > JBBTTC01. The sequence goes on along the minus strand of JBBTTC010000004.1, from coordinate 63,564 downwards.
TGAAGTGCTATCAAATGATTCTGGTTACACTAATGTGAAGTTGCCTTCAACTGAAGTGCGAAGAATTAATGAAAATGCTTGGGCCAGTATTGGTGCCGTGTCCAACGACAGCAACAAACTGATTAAATTGGGTAAGGCTGGCCGCTCACGATGGTTGGGTGTAAGACCCACGGTGCGTGGTTCAGCCATGAATCCGGTCGATCATCCCTATGGTGGCGGTGAGGGTCGACAAGGTCGTGGTACGCGGCGACCCAAGACCCTGTGGGGCAAGGTTACTGGTGGTCGCAAAACTCGCCCGGTTAAGAAATATTCACAGGTGTTTGTTGTTTCGCGGCGCCAGAGCCGCCGCCGCGCCTAGTGGTTTGACAGTATTGTCTGGTTTACTTAGTATTAGCGCCGACTCTAATTTATGACTCGTTCACTACACAAGGGGCCGTTTACTCATCCCAAACTGCTAAAAAAGATTCACGGTCGCAAACCGGATCAAGTGGGGGTGCTAAACACTTGGTCGCGCGCTAGCCAGATCACACCCGAGATGGTTGGTTTTACCTTTGGCGTGCATAATGGCCGAGCTCACTTGCCGGTATTGGTGGCGGAAGAGATGGTCGGGCATCGTTTGGGCGAATTTGCGCCGACGCGCAAGTTCCTACGTCATGGCGGTAAAATGCAAAAGGAGTTGGAGATGAAAAAGAAGGAGGCCGAGATTGCCGCCGCTAAGGCCGCCAAAGACGTGGTGGCGGAAAAGAAGGTTGGTGCGGATAGTAAATAAACATGAAAGCCACTTTAGCCAGTTATCATCAATCGCCACGCAAGGTTCGCCTAGTGGCTAATCTGGTGCGTGGTCAGTCGGTGGCCACAGCTTTAGCTCAACTGAAGTTTTTGGGTAAACGCGCGGCGGGACCGCTGGCCACAGCGATCAAGTCGGCCGCCGCCGCCGCGTCCGCCGCGGTGGACGGTGACCTGTATGTCAAAAACATTCGTGTTGATAAGGGTCTGGTGATGCGGCGCTTTCGTCCCGGAGCGCGTGGGCGGGCTTTCCCACTTCGGCGCCGCTTGAGTCGAGTGGTGGTGGAGCTTGGCCCACGGCCGACTAAATAATATGACGCACAAAGTCCATCCTTATTCTCATCGTCTTGGCTTGATCCGTGATTGGCGGTCGCGCTGGTTTGGTGTGCGTGATAAGTATCGTAGTTTTTTACGAGCCGATGTTTTGATTCGCCAGTTTTTAAAAAAACGTTTGCGTGGTTTTTATATTAACGCTATTGAGATAGAGCGCGGGCAAAATTCGTGGCGCATTATAGTTAAAACTTCTCGCCCGGGTATGGTGATTGGCCGGAGTGGTGAGGGATCAATCAAGCTCAAGCAAGAAATTGTTAAATTGGCCCAGCGTCAGAATTTGGTTTTGCCGGGCGAATTACATCTCGACATCGAAGAAGTCCGGCAACCCGAGGCCCATGCGGCAATTGTAGCCTACATGATCGCTGAGGGTTTGGAAAAACGTTTGCACTTCCGGCGGATAATGAAGCAAATGGCCGACAAAGTGATGGCCAACAAAGAGGTGCAGGGAGTACGGATCGACATCTCGGGCCGTTTAGGTGGGGCCGAAATTGGTCGACGAGAGACGCTCAAGATTGGTCGATTGCCACTACAAACCTTGCGGGCCGACGTTGATTTTGCTCGCGAGGAGGCGTACTTGTCTTACGGTGTGATTGGTATTAAGGTCTGGATTTATAAGGGGGAAGTTTTTGATCGCGCTCAAAATTAACCATGCTTTTTCCTAAAAAAGTTAAATATCGCAAGTGGCACACGATGCGCCGCAATCCCAACAAGCCGCGACTAGAGACGCGCGGTTTGAGCTTATCTTTTGGTTCGCACGGTCTGAAGGCTCAGAGCGCTGGCCGGATCCGCTCGAATCAAATTGAATCATCGCGCAAGGCCATTGTGCGGCAAATGAAGAAGGGCGGTAAACTGTGGATCCGCATTTTTCCTGATAAGCCCTACACGGCTAAAGCTGCCGAGGTGGGCATGGGTAAGGGCAAGGGCGACCCGCAGGGCTATGAGTTTGAGGTTTGGCCGGGTCGGGTGTTGTTTGAGGTTGATGGCTTGGAGGACGCTGTGGCCCGTGAGACTCTACGTAAAGCTGGTACCAAATTACCCCTTAAAACCAAAGTGATTAGCCGCCACTAAATGATATGACTCATAAACTTACACATAATAGTGGACGCAGTTGGCGTGGTGAGGTCGTGTCGGACAAGCCCGACAAAACCGTAGTTGTGCGGGTTAATCGTTTTGTTAAACATCCCAAATACGGCAAGTTTCTGAAGCGCTCTAAGCGTTATCAGGCGCATGACGAGAAAAATGAGTATAAGGTGGGTGACAGAGTGGTAATCCGCGAGGTTCGCCCGCTTTCCCGCCATAAGCATTTTGTGGTGGTCAGTAAAATTTCATCATGATTCAACCTCGCACCATAGTTAGAGTGGCCGACAATACTGGCGCCAAACTAGGACGCATTTTTAAAGTGCTCGGTGGGACGCGCCGCCGGTATGCCCAAATTGGTGACGTGGTGATTATGTCGGTGCAAACAGCTGAACCTAAGAAGGCGGTTAAGAAAAAAGAAGTGGTGCGGGCTTTGGTGGTACGGCAGAGAAATAATTTTCGGCGGCCTGATGGCTCGTACATCCGTTTTGACGATAACTCGGTGGTGATTTTGGAAAAAGACAAGCCCGAGCCTCGTGGTGGACGGGTTTTTGGACCAATTCCGCGCGAGATCGCCGAACTGGGTTATCAAAAAATTGCTTCGCTAGCGCCAGAAATTGTTTAAATTATGTTGACGATTAAAAAGGGTGATAAGGTTAAGGTGATTGCCGGTAAGGATCGCGGGCGCGAGGGCGCCGTGGCCAAAGTGGTTGGCGCGCGTTTGGTGGTGGAGGGCGTAGGTTTGGTTAAGCGCCGGCAAAAGCCGCGCCGCGCCGGCCAAAAGGGTGAAGTGGTGGAAGTAGCTCGGCCAATTGACCGCTCTAATGTGATGCTCTACTGCAGTCATTGCCGGCGCGGCGTGCGTTTGGCCGCCAAAATAGTGGCGGGCAAAAAGACCCGCGTTTGTCGGCGTTGTGGTCAGACTATTTAAATATGATACCGATCAAAGACAAAATTATTAAAGCTCGGCCGACCCTTAAAACTAAATTGGGCGTGACCAATGATCTGGCTGCGCCGCGCCTCGTTAAGGTGGTGGTTAGTTCTGGTACTGGCAAGCTCCGTGAGGCCAAACGTCAAGAACTGGTGGCTGACAGGCTAACCAAGATCACCGGCCAGCGCGCCGCGCCCCGCGGCTCGAAGAAGTCTGTCGCCTCGTTTAAGGTGCGGCAGGGCGAGGTGATCGGCCATATGGTTACTTTGCGTGGCGCGCGCATGTATGATTTCCTCGATCGTTTGCTTAATATTGCCATCCCGCGTACCCGGGACTTTCGCGGTTATGACGACAAAAGTGTTGATGAGGTGGGAAATTTAACTATTGGCGTTCGCGAACATAGCGTTTTTCCGGAAACGGCGGATGAGGATCTCAAGGACGTTTTTGGGCTGGCTGTCACCATTGTTACCACAGCCAAGTCGCGAGCCGAGGCGCTCGACTTTTTCCACTCCATCGGCTTTCCTTTCAAGAAGGGTAAGTGATATAATTTTGTTATATGAAAAAGAAATATATTTTACTGGCTCTTTTGGCTGTGGGTCTAATTTTTGGTTCAGCCAATGCTGGCGCGCAAACTATTGGCGCCGGTGAATTGCAGAAGTTAATAATGTTGTTAAATAGTCAGGCGGTGAGCCGGCCGACTACTCCGTCTCAGCCGTATGTTCCGGTCCCCGATCCCATTGGTTATCCTCCCAGCGAGCGGTGTTCGGTCATTACTCAAGACCTGTTTTTTGGTGATGAAGACTACGGCGGTAGTCGCCAGATTCGTTTAATGCAAAAGGCTTTAGAAAAGGCTGGCGTGTTTGAGTTGCCCAAAGGTGCCACTTACGGCTTTTTTGGCCGCATCACTCTCCGCGCTCTCGAAAAGTTCCAGGATCAAAATAATATTCTCGAGCGCGCCACCGGCAACATCGCCTACGTCGGCCCCCAAACCCGCACGGCCATGAATCGTCTGCTTTGCAATTTACTTCCACCCAATCCTGTTTCGATCAAAGTTGTTTCGCCCAATGGTGGAGAAGGATGGTTTCTTGGCAGTCAAGAGAGGATAATCTGGAACGCTTTTAATGTTCCGGCAAACCGGATTGTTAATATTAGCTTGATAACTGACGAGAATAGTGGCGTTCCGTTCGCGGCCTACACGCTCATGCTTGGTTTGGCCCCAGATCAAAGAGGCGGTTTTTCTTGGACAGTTGGTGCGGGTTATCGAGATTCGAAGGTGCCTGCCGGTGTTTATAGAATGAGTATTTGCCTAGGTGATCCAGTTACTGGTAGCGAAGTTTGCGATCGCAGTGATTCGTACTTCAAGATTTATGATTCAACTGCCGATGTTGCTCTTGTGCCCACGTATCCACCAACAGTCGGGACTGATTTGACCGGACCGATTATTATATCATCTGCTCCGGCAAACGGCTCTGTTGATGCTCGCCAGCCATCAAAACTGGATGGTACCCAGATCGGATCTAGTTTTGTTGCGCCAAGAGGTGATCGAAGTTCTCCAACGGGTGAAAGTTATGACATCTTAGATTTAACTTACTCGACAGATTTGTACAACATCACAGCCGACTCTTTTTCGGTGATAAGTTCCAACGCTATCGATCCAGTCGTGGTCACTCGAGCGAATTACAGTGGAGCGGTTTATCCATATCGTAGTTTCAAGGTTTCCTTGTCGCGGTCACTAAAGCCGGGCGAACGCGTTTCAATTGCCAATAAGCCAACCAAGACCAGCGTGTGTCTTGGATATTTGCCCGGGGACGTGGATGGCAATGGGGAAGTAAATGCTAAGGATATTAGTGCTCTTACTAATGCCATTAATGGCGTAGGAAGTGTTGCTCTCTACCAAAGCGATATTGATCGCAGTGGCACGGTGACCTATCAGGATTATTTGCGACTGGTTGACCTCTTCAACGGCGCCGGCGTGTATGAGCCCTGGTTGGGCCAAAAACTCCCGGCCTGCCCCGCTCCAGTGTTCTAGGTTTGTCTGTTGAAGATTTATTTGTGATTTGCTAGAATAGGAGCGGTGCTTGGAGGGCCCTGCCCTGTCACGGCTATTCCAAGCTGTAGCCAGGCACCACTAAAGAATGCCGCACAACGAGCGGTATTTTTTAGTGTCTATTCCAGATCAGTTTTGTTTCCGTGCAGTATTCTTTTACCGTTAATTTTATCAATACCCCAAAACGGTATGACGCTCCAAAAATGTTTCTCTCCACCGACCACCTCTTTGACGATAACTTTTATACGAACACTATCCAGCACCGCCAGAAATTCATAAAACGAAACATTCTTAAGAATTTTTTCCCACCGACTGTGGGTTTTTTGTATTTCAAAACGTTTCGTATGCCAGATACCTTGTACTGTCCGGGACAGCTTCAACACTTCCGGCGCTAAATGGATAAGCTTGAGCCGCGAATATTGATCTTCTCGGGTGCGGGCTCGTTCGTCCGACTTGAATTTTAAGTGTCTTATTCCTTTGGCATTGAACACAACATTTTCTCCAAAATATGGGCAGTGCACTTTTTTAATACTTCCATAGAAAGCTTCAGATTTTTCTTTAACAGTCGCAAGGTCTTTCTCGTCCTTGAAATTAAACTTACCCATCAAGACACATTTTAACACAAAAGCCCAAAATGTATTGACTTCGGGCCGTGACCCTGCTAGCATAGCGGCTTATGGCTAAGACTTCGGTCATTGCCCGGGCGGCCAAGCCGCCCAAGTTTTCGAGCCGCTTGGTGCGGCGCTGTTTCCGTTGCGGTCGCAAGCGTTCTTTTATGCGTGATTTTGCACTCTGTCGTATTTGTTTCCGTGAATTGGCCAATGACGGTCAATTGCCGGGCGTTAAAAAGTCTTCGTGGTAAATAAATTTTTCTGGTCATGACTAGCGATCCGATCTCTGATTTCGTTACTCGCCTTAAAAACTCGGTTATGGCCGGCCGGGCCGGCCTCGAGGTGCCTTATTCTACGCTCAAGATGGAAATTTCTAAGGTGTTGATGGGAGCTGGTTATTTGCAGGTGGCGGTGAAAAAGGGTCGCCGGGCGCGGAAGTTAATTGACATTCAATTGCCACCGCGCGGCGAGGGCCGCAAGATCAATGGTTTGGAGCGTGTGTCCAAGCCCTCGCGCCGCGTCTATTGGCACGCTCGCGATTTACGGCCCGTCAAACACGGTCTTGGTTTGGTGGTGATGTCTACGCCGCGTGGCGTAATGACGGGTGATGAGGCGCGGCGGAGCGGTGTGGGTGGTGAGGCGTTATTTAAAATTTGGTAATCATGTCAAGAATTGGCAAACAAACAATCGTTGTTCCCAGTGGTGTGACGGTCAAGCAGTCAGACGGTGCTGTTAACATTAAGGGGCCGAAGGGGGAACTGTCGCGCCGATTTGATGCGGATATGGTGGTGACGGTGGCCGACGATGGCGGCACGGTGCGAGTTACGCCGGCCCGACCGGCGGCGAGTGGCGCGCGCTGGGGCACCACCACGGCGCACATTAAAAACATGGTGCGTGGCGTCAACACTGGTTTTGAGAAAAAGCTGTTGCTCGAAGGCGTGGGCTATAAAGTTAATCTAACGGGCGAGAACTTGGTCTTTAATCTTGGTTTTTCTCACCAAGTAACGGTTGGGGTGCCGACTGGCATTAGGGCGGTGGTTGATAAAAACACCATTGGCTTAAGTGGGGTCGATAAAGAATTGGTTGGACGTTTTGCCGCCGAGTTACGTGACCTCAAAAAGCCAGAACCCTACAAAGGTAAGGGGATCCGTTATGATACGGAGATAATTAAGCGCAAACAGGGCAAGAAGGTGGTGGCTTAAAATATGTCTAGAATTAATCAACAAATTGATCAGCGTCGGCGGCGACATCAACGGGTGCGCGCCAAGGTTAAGGGCACGGCCGAGCGGCCGCGTCTCGCCGTTTTTCGTTCTTCGCGACATATTTATGCTCAACTCATTAACGATGATGTGGGTCGCACGGTGGCGGCGGCCAGCGATCAGGAATTGAAGGGTGGTAAGCCACTGGAGTTGGCGGCCAAGGTCGGTGCTGTTTTGGCCGAGCGCGCTGGCAAATTAAAGATCAAACAGGTCGCTTTTGACCGCGCCGGCTACCTCTATGCTGGTCGGGTTAAATCTTTGGCCGATGGTGCCCGCGGCGGCGGTCTTAATTTTTAAATTATGCGAGAAAAGAGCAATCAAGCTAGCGATCTGGAGCAAAAGACTTTGAGTATCCGCCGCGTCACACGGGTGGTGAAGGGTGGGCGGCGGTTTAGCTTCTCGGTTGCCCTAGCGGCTGGCGACCGGCGCGGTGGCGTGGGGGTGGGTGTGGGTAAGGCCGCCGACATTTCTTTGGCGATGGACAAGGCGCTTAAGTCGGCCCGCAAAAATATGCTCCGCCTCAAACTCACCGAACGGTCGTCCTTGCCTTATGACGTCGAGGCCAAGTTTGCCAGTTCTCGTGTACGCTTGGCGCCCGCGCCCGGTCGCGGTTTGGTGGCTGGTAGTTCAGCTCGCATCGTTCTTGATCTAGCCGGTGTGCGCGATGCTTCAGCCAAGTTTTTTTCCAAAAGCAAAAATAAACTAAATAACGCTCGGGCCACCATGCGCGCCCTGGAATTAATATGCAATTACACCAACTAAAAAAGCAGAGCCCCAACAAGTCCCGTAAAATTATCGGCCGTGGCGGCAAGCGCGGTACCACTTCGGGCCGCGGCACCAAGGGGCAAAAGGCCCGTTCTGGCCACCGCATTCGGCCCGAGCTACGTGACATTATTAAAAAATTACCCAAGCGACGTGGTCACAGCGCGCCACTCGTGACGTTGGCCGCGGCCGTGGTTAATCTCTATGATCTGGAAAGGCAATTTGACGCGGGGGCCGAGATTTCTCCCGTCACCCTAGTTGCTAAGGGTTTAATTAGTCGCGGCCCGGCTCGAGTTAAGATTTTGGGCTCGGGTCGCGTGAGCAAAAAGTTTGTGGTTAGCGGTTGCCAACTGTCGGTTAGCGCTCGGTCGGCCATTGAGGCGGCCGGCGGCCAAATTAAATGACAGCCTGGTGGTCAAAAATCAGAATAATTCTTCAGGATTCCGTTCTGCGGCGAAAGATTAGTTTTGTGCTCGGAGCGTTAGTTGTTTTTCGTTTGGCCGCTTCGGTGCCCATTCCCGGTGTTAATACCGAGGTGCTGGGAAAGATTTTTAGTGGCGATCAATTTTTGGGTTTGCTCAACCTGTTTTCCGGCGGTGGCCTGTCAAACTTATCTATCGTCATGTTGGGAGTGGGGCCGTACATCACGGCGTCGATCGCCATGCAACTTCTCACGGTGGCCTTTCCGGCGTTGAAAGAAATTTATCAAAATGCTGGTGAGGCGGGCCGACGCAAACTAACACAATACGCTCGCTTTTTGAGCGTGCCGCTAGCCGTTTTGCAGGGTTATGGTTTGTTGGCATTGCTAGAAAGTCAGAATGTTCTTTTTCCACTTAGTTTTTCTGATCGGCTGGAAAATGTTTTGGTGGTCGCCGCTGGTTCGGTTTTGCTCATGTGGTTGGGTGAGCTAATTAGCCAGTACGGTATTGGTAATGGCGTGTCATTACTTATTTTTGCCGGTATTTTGGCCGGAATTCCTAGCGTTGTTAGCCAGACGATTGCCACCTTTGATCCTGCCCAAGTCCCGACCTATCTAGTTTTGGCGGTGGTGGCCATAGCGATGGTGGCACTAGTGGTGATTGTGACCGAGGCCGAGCGCCCGATCCCCGTCACTTATGCTAAACGTATGCGCGGCATGAAGCTTTATGGCGGCACGTCGACCTATTTACCTATTCGTCTCAATCAGGCTGGCGTAATGCCCATTATCTTTGCTTTGTCGCTTTTGCTTTTCCCGCAATTGATTATTCGATTGTTGTCCGGTATTGATAACAATATTGTGCAATCTCTGTCTGACGGCTTGTTGAGGGGCTTGAACAACGAATGGATTTACGGCGGTTTATATTTTATTTTAGTGGTAATTTTTACTTACTTTTATTCGGCCATCACCTTTGATCCGCAATCGATTTCGGAAAATTTACAAAAAAACGGCGCGTTTATACCCGGTATTCGTCCGGGCCGGCCGACTACCGAGTATCTCAATCGGATCGTTAATCGTTTGACCTTGGTGGGCGCCCTGTTTCTCGGCGTGGTGGCTATGTTACCGCTTGTTATTCGAGCGATTACCAATCTGGGTTCATTGGCGATTGGCGGCACAGCTCTCTTGATCGTGGTGTCCGTGGCTTTGGAGCTGTCTAAACAGATTGACGCGCAAATTGCCATGCGCCAGTACTAGGTGTTAAACTTAAGTCTATGAATCAGGTTATTTTGAATCCCGATGAAGAATATTACGGTGGCCGCGGCCGGTCGTCTGGTGGCGGGTTGGCCGGATGGTTGGTGCGTTTATCTGGCGGCCGGATTGCTGATAATCGCGCCGCCAATCGTTATTTGATGGTTTTTGCCTTGATCATTTTTGCGGTGGCGGTGGTCATCTTTTTCCGTGCCTGAACCAGTCGCCTTTATTTTTATGGGTCGCTCGGCCGCTGGCAAGGGCACTCAAGCCAAGTTGTTAATTGAGCATTTGGGTCAAGATAATGTTTTATACATCGAGCCGGGGAATTCTCTGCGTGAACTAGTCAACCAAACTAATCATACTGCTCGACTAGCCAAGGCCGCCATGGAGCGAGGCGAACGCAGTGCCAGTTTTTTGGCCGTTTGGGCGTGGAGTAATTTGTTGGTTAATAATTTTCGTGGCGACCAACACTTGGTTTTTGACGGCGCCGCCCGTTCGTTAATTGAAGCCGAGGCGCTCGATACGGCCCTTGATTTGTACGGTATTAATAAACGAGAAATAGTTTTTCTGGAAGTTAATCGGGCGGTATCGCTTGAACGTTTGGCTGGACGCGGTCGGATTGATGATCGTGACACCACCGGCAATGAAAAGCGTTTAGATTGGTTTGACCGTGACGTGGTGCCGGTACTTGATTATTATCATTCCCAGCCGCGCTATCGCTTTACTGCTATTGCTGGTGATCAATCAGTGGCGGCCATTGCCACGGAGATTGCTCGGTTGGTATGAGGGCGAGCGTGGCCGAGGTTAAAATTTTGCGCGCCGGGGGCGCGCGTTTAGCTGCTATTTTACGTCAAGTGGCCACGGCCGTTAGGCCCGGAGTCACCACGCTCGAGCTTGATTCGCTAGCCCGTAATTTGATCACCGCCGGCGGTGATGAGCCGGCTTTTTTGAACTACCAACCGGCCGGCGCCCGCCAGCCCTTTCCTGCTGCCCTGTGTGTATCGGTCAACGATGAAGTGGTGCATGGATTGCCCGGTGGGCGCGTAATTGTAGAAGGCGATATTGTTAGTTTAGATTTGGGCTTGCGCCACCAGGGTTTGTTTACCGATATGGCCATTACTGTGCCGGTGGGGCAAGTTGATCAGGAATCCGCACGGCTCATTGAGATCACCCGTCGAGCTTTGTTGGCTGGTATTGGCGCTTTGCGCGCTGGCGGACGTTTGGGCGATGTGGGTGCGGCCGTAGCGGCCGTGGCGCGCGTGGAGAAATTGGGATTGGTGACGGCCTTGGGTGGCCACGGGGTCGGGCGCGAAGTGCACGAAGAACCGCTCGTGCCCAACATAGGTCAGGCGGGTGAGGGCGAGCGGGTGGTCGCTAGTGAGGTTTTGGCCATTGAGCCAATGTTGACCTTGGGCGGTGGCACGGTTAGGCTGTCGTCCGACGGCTTTACCTATCTCACTCGCGATGGCAGTCGCAGTGCCCACTTTGAACACACGGCGGTAGTGACGGAGCGCGGTAGCGAAATTTTAACAGTCTAGAATATTTTTATGGCTAAAAATTTGGAAGAACAAAGTTTAATTATTGTTAAGCCAGATGCTATTCAGCGCAGCTTGCTCGGGGCGATCATTTCTCGCTTAGAACAGAAAGGGTTAAAAATCATTGCTCTCAAGATGGCTCGGTTGGGCGATGTGACGCTTGACGATCACTATGCTCATCACAAAGACAAGGCCTTTTTTGGTTCGCTGAAGCGATTTATGCAATCGGCGCCGGTGGCGCTAATCGTGGTTTCGGGTATTAAGGCGGTGCAGGCCGTGCGACTGATCGTCGGACCAACCAAGGGTTATGAGGCTGACGCCGGTAGTATCCGTGGCGATTTTTCTTTGAGTGGTCAGACCAATATTGTTCATGCCTCGGACTCGGTAGAAACGGCCGTCGTCGAGATCCGCCGCTTCTTTACCGCGGACGAGATCCACGGCTATAGCAAACCCGATTTCCTCTATTTGGGATCGGAAGATGAGCGGGGTGTGGATTAATTATTTGCTTGATTGTGTGGCGGGGGTATAATTAGGGTAGGTTATTTGGGGGACCTAACGATCTTTAATCGGGATCCTAAAATAGGGCGAGCCGTGGCTTGTCTTTGCGGGAACCCACCTTATTTTAGTTAGTCTTTCCTCCAAGTAACCGGTAATGAAAACCCGTTCGTCAGCCGCGGCTGACGAACGGGTTTTCATTTTCTCTGTTAGAATTAGGACATGAAGCTAGCTTTTTGTGGTGGGGCCGGAAGTGTGACGGGTGCCAACTTTTTACTCACTACTAATGACGGCCACCGTTTGCTCGTGGATTGTGGTTTGATCCAGGGTCGGCAAGTGGCCGAGGATAAAAATTTTGCTCCCTTTCCTTACTCGCCGGCTGGTGTCAATTACCTTTTTATCACTCATGCCCACCTTGACCACATTGGTCGCATACCGCGTTTGGTGCGGCAGGGTTTCCGCGGGCAAATTTTTTCCACGGCACCAACGCGCGAGTTGGCCGAGCTTGGCCTTCATGACAGTTTGGGGGTGTTGGCCAAAGAGGCGGCGCGCAATAAAAGTCGTCAGCCCGAACCGCTCTACGAGGAGGCCGACATCGTTGAGACGATGAAGTTGTGGCAGGTACTCCCGTATCATCAAATTCAGGAACTGTCTGGCGGCATAAAAGCGGAACTGTTTAACGCTGGTCACATTCTTGGCTCGGCCATGATCATGATTACAGCGGATGGCGAACGGTTTATGTTTACCGGCGATGTGGGTAATTCGCCTATGCCACTGTTGCCTGACGTTGAGTCATTACCGGCGATTGATTACGTGGTAACAGAAAGTGTGTATGGCAATCGCCAACACGAGGTTTCATCAATGCGGCAGGAAAAACTGGAGCGTATTATTGAAGAAACAATGCATGTCGGTGGCACCTTGCTCATCCCGGCCTTTTCCATCGAGCGCACGCAGGAGCTGCTCTACGAAGTCAAGGCAATGATGACTCATTCGCGCGTGCCGCTAGTGCCGGTTTTTTTAGACTCACCGCTCGCTATTAAGGTCACGGCAGTTTACCAGAAATATTTTGCTGATTATCTCAAACCCGATCTGCTTTATGGTGGCCAGCCCGGCAGTTTGTTTCGTTTCCCCCAACTTAAAATGACCCTCACCACCGATGAATCTAAGGCTATCAATTTGGTCAATCAGCGCAAAATTATTATTGCTGGTTCGGGCATGTCGAATGGAGGGAGAATTTTGCATCATGAACGACGCTACTTATCTGATCCACACAGTGCGCTATTGCTGGTAGGTTACCAGGCCGCCGGTAGTCTGGGTCGATTACTGCAGGATGGGGTTAAGACCGTGACGATTGCCGGTGAGACCGTGGACGTGCGCGCGCGAGTGGTGATGGCTGGCGGCTACTCGGCGCATAAAGACGGGCCGGGATTGGTGGATTTTATTCGCCAGGCGCCGGACGGATTGAAAAAAGTCTTTGTTGCTCTGGGTGAACCGGAAGCATCTTGGTTTCTAACTCAACGTTTACGTGATTATGTTGGTCTTGATGCTGTGGCGCCAGTGGCCGGTCAGGAATTTACTTTGTAGTTTGTTATAATTAACAATTCATGAGCAAACATGATCATCGAAAAGTTAAGCTGTGCGTCTCGGGTGCCGCCGAGACTGGCCACTGCGGTATTAACGCATTAGAAATTGCCAAGGAACTGGGGCGACAAGTGGTGAAGCAGGGGGCCGTACTGGTAACGGGTGCCACTACTGGTTTTCCGCTCTGGGCGACGATCGGCGCCAAAGAGGCCGGCGGTGTTTCTCTGGGTTTGTCACCGGCCTACAACGAACGGGATCATGTGGAAAATTACGGTCTGCCGGTTGATTATCTTGATCTAATTATCTACACCGGCTTTGGTTATTCGGGGCGTAATTTATTATTAACTCGTTCGTCAGACGGGATTTTAATTGGTTGTGGGCGCGTGGGGACGATCAACGAGTTTTCGGTGGCATTCGAGGATCACAAGCCTATTGGTGTTTTGCAGGGCGATTGGCCGACTGACGAGCTGATTAAAGACATTATTGATAAGGGTCAACGGCCTAATGATTTGGTGATCTTTGATTCTGATCCGGCCAAACTCGTGGCCCGGGTGCTGGAATTGGTGGCCAAAAACAAATTTAGCGACCAGCGGGTGTTTTAAGAATTTGCACTAGGCCGCCGAAGGCGGTCGGTTGGGATTGGGCCAACGCGGCCAGAATCTTTCGATCCAAACGGACCTTTTTTTGTTTGAGTAAATAAATAAAACGACTGTAACTAAGACCGAGCGGGCGAACGGCGGCATTGATCTGGATTTGCCACAGGCGACGGAAATCATTCTTTTTATCGCGGCGATGAGCGAAAGCATGGAGACCGGCGTGGTAAAGGGCCGTGCGCGCTTCGCGTTCTTTTTTACTGCGGCCAAAGCGATAACCCTTAGCCGCTTTAAGAATTTTGCGGCGGCGTTTAATGGCAATGGTGGCACGTTTTACTCTTGGCATAGTAGTTTAATGGGCTAGGTAACTGCTTAGGGTTTTGTGACGAATATTAAACTCGGCCAAGCGATTTTGGCTGAGCTGTTTGGAGCGACGCTGTTTGGCGTTAAAGTGGTTTTTGCCCGGTTGGCGCGCCAGCACTTTGCCGCGACGGGTTAACCTTAACCTCTTCTGAAATGACTTGTTGGTTTTCATGAGAATTTGTTTCCTTTTGTCCCTTGATTCGTTCGATGATCACGCTTAGTCCGCGTGGGCCGCGCACGGGGCCGTCGGCGACCCGATAATTTTCGGTAATAAACTTGAGGACGCGAGCCAGCCGTTCCTCTAAAAACTTGGCTTCAAAATATTTGGCCCGACCAGATAAAAACAATTCCACTTTGACCCGATGACCCTCCTTGAGAAAATCCGAGACCTTGCCGGCCTTAATAGATAGGTCGTGGTCACCCGTCCCGATTTTAATCTGGATAGATTTAGTTTCGGTGGCGGCGGTTTTAGTTTTGGCAGACTTGTTTTTCTTGTTGCTAAGGTACTGGAATTTGCCGTAGTCCATTATCTTGGCCACTGGTGGTCGGGCCGTGGGGGAGATTTCAATCAGATCTTGACCCTGCTCTAGAGCTAAGGCTAGAGCTGCCGATAATGACAAAACCCCCAGGTTAGCCCCCGCTTCGTCCACGACGCGCAGTTCGGCGGCTCTAATTTGATGATTGATATTGATTCTTTCTCTCAATTCTTCCTGGGCTTAGTTTGAGTCATATTAATCCACATGGGCTTTAAAGTCAAACTTGTGTGTATGGTACAATAAACAATATGGAAACAAAAAAATATTTTAGTTTGACAGCGACAATTTTTGCCCTAATCGCGCTTCTCCACGGTTGGAGATTTGTTAACAACTGGCCGGCCATGGTGGCTGGTTTAGACATTCCGCTCTGGTGGAGTGCCGCCGCTTTTCTCGTTGCTGGTTACTTAGCCGTCACGGGCTGGAGGTTATTAAAGAAATAAAAACCCCGCCGAAAAATCAACGGGGTTACCAGCCGAGAAATTCTCGACAGCCTTGTTTGAATTCATTAGCCGTCGGCAGGCGTTGGTCAGCCGGAGTTTTTTCTGGTAGGACACGATATAGTTTCTGGTCATCGCGCGCCAGTCGTTCGCCGTCACCTAGTCGATAGTGGGCAGTCACCGCCTTGAGTAATTTGGCCCATTCTAGTTCAAGTCGGTGCCGACTCATTTTCTCTAAATCATCGTCGGGCTTTTTTCCATTTAACTTATTCTGGCCGCGAATAAATTTTTTCCCCGACCGACCGTGGTGATATTGGGTACATAAATCTTCACACACCGTTTTGCTGGGCGGGTGTGTTGTCTCAAGGCCAAGCACGATTTTATAAACGTGTCCGTCGTCAAGCCAACAGCGATCATGACCCACTTGGTCGCGATGCCAACGGATGACACCTCGCCATTCAATGATCTTTTTCTTAATCTCGCTTGCTGGCTGCAATCGATAAATTAGTTTGGCCGCGGCCGACGGCACCACTTCCGACCACTGCCAGGGGTGACCATTTCGACCCGACAGCCAGCTAATGAAGTGGCCTTCGAGGAGGCGAGATAGATGTTCGCCACGGTGGCCGCGCCGAAGTAGGCAACGCGGGCGATCTTCAGCAAAATCAAACGTTTCGAAAAAATCATCGGGCATCAGTCGATTACAATCCATCTCGCACCCCCTTTCGGTTGTTAAGGTTCTAATGCCACTTTAATTCTTATCACACCGGCCGTGGTTTGGGAATATGTTCCCGGACATGGGTGAAATAAAAACCCCCGTCATTCGCCTGTCCGCCTGTGGCGGACCGCGGCGAATGACGGGGGCAGAGGATGACGGACGAAGGTAGCCGTCGAGCCTTAGGTGGTCAAGCAATGATCGAGTGATGTCGCCGATCTTGCCGCCCGCTGGTTCGGCGTTAAGCCAGCGGGCAGTTACTTGGCCATCGAGTAAAACAGGATCAAAAAATTCCTTCAACTCGCAGATAAAGTGTTGGACGAACAAGATTTCTTTCGGTTGCCAACCCGGACCTTGGAGTCTGCAGTATCTTTTGAATCTGATCCCCAATGCGAGACGCTGGGTTTCGTTGAGGCCGAGCTTTTCTTCCAGTTCGCGATAAAGCGCGTCCGCGGCTTGTTCGCCGGCCTTTATTTTGCCGCCCGGCGGCAACCAGTAAAGTCCGTCGCTAGCAACAAAGTTCTCTAGGATCAACAACACCTTGCCTCGGCAACAAAACACTGCCCGAACGACCTCAATGTGCATATTCGCCATCGTGGCCTCCCTTCTGTTTTTATGTTAAACAACTAGGTCTTTCTGAGCGTTTATCTTTCCATATAATTTTACCAATAGCAACTAGCCGGTTGGGGCAAACAGAGGAAACAAAAACCCCTCTGCCACAGCGGAGGGGTGATGGAGTTTTGCTTACCGCGCTCCTATTTTTACGGTCGAGCGGCGAGCTCGGCGTGGATTTGAGTCACGGCTTTGTTGAGAGCCACGCGTTGCGCTTGGCCGATGGCGCTGGCCGCCGCGTCGGATTTGGTGGTGGTATTGCCCCACTTGGTTTGCCGCGTGCTCTTGGCCACACTCACAAATGTGCCCTCGCTTACAAATGAGGTCAGCAAGCGCCCGGTTTCGGGCTCGATAATTTGCAGATCAAAGGCCACCATGCCGCGCCGCTCTGTTTCCGCACTGGCTTCGGTGCCGATGCCATATGAGACAATGCCGCCGACGTAGGGGATGAACATAGCCGGCACATTGGGACCAGTGCTGTAGCCTTGGCCGCTTTGATCATTGGTCTCGCCAAACTCCGTGACCGTGCCCTTAATAATGTACGGGCCGCGCTCGTTGTCGCCGAGCCGGAAGGTGCCAGCCGCTACTCGCCGTTCGTAGATGTTCTGATCCATGACGGAAATGTTGCCGACTCGGCGCAGGGCCGTGGCCAACTGGGCCGACACGCCGCGACCAATTTGTTCACCGGGGTTAATGGTCTCCGGAGCGTTGCCGGAAGTAACGCCACTGGCGCCCATGTCGAAGGGCTCAACCACAACCACCCACATCGGTTTGGTGTCGTCATGCGGAATGCTGATTGGCACCACTTCGGTGGCGATCGGTCGATCGGCTACTGCTTGCGCCGCCGCCCGCTCTGGCGGGCGGAAGTCAACTTTGTTCGCACAGCCACCCATCAACACGACCGCCACCATTACCATGATCATTCTCATCTGTGTCTCCTGTGCAGAAGTAATGTTTAAGTTTTCAAACAACTAAACGCTGATTTAATGCTAGCGACACTCCGACCATAAGTCCAGAGTCTCGGCCGAAACAGAAAAAGGCGCCGTGTCTTGCGACCGTGCGCCTTTGATCCACCTCCTTTTCTTCTCCTCCTGATAGTTAAACAGATCGATACAGAACTGTCTTTATTATAGCATACCCATATACCCTGTCAAGGGATATTTGGGGATCGATTAGCGGTAACGCTTAATAATTTCAATTGAGCTGACGCTTTGGATTTGCCAGTCGCCCGATGAGTGCTCAAGTACCATACGCAAGGGGAGGATCAAGTTTGTTTCGCCAAAATCGGAGAGGACCCTCACGCGGGCGGTTGTTTCCAAGCTGGCGCGGCCGCGGTTGGCGTTAATCTGTGTGTCGAGAAACCGGACGTTTATCAGCGATACTCGCTGAAGGCTGGCCAGGAAGTAATCTCTTATCTCTTCGCGGTCGGTGGTATGCAATTCCACTAGGCCGTCATCACTCTTGATGTCGAGCGCCACGTCGGAGGAAAAATAATTAATCAGGCGCTCGGCTTTGATGCTGGTCGCGATTAAGGTTGGTCGGTTATCAAAACTTATGGTTGATTCCAAGCTGTTAAGCAATTTTTTAATTTGATGATTGGCGCCAAACCACCACCAGAAGAAAATAATGCCGGCGACGATGATCACAGCCAGAACAATGATTACGATCATATTTTTTCTTACCATAAAATTTTACCCACCATTCGTTCAGCTTTGACCGTGCCAAAAACGTGGTCAGCTTGGGCTGTGTCGCGATTGTCGCCGACCACAAAATATTCTTGGTCCAACAGGTGCACGGCTGGCACTTGCCACGGTTGCTTCGCTGTTTGCACGTAGGGTTCGCTTAGCACTTGCCCGTTAATCTCAATCTGGCCATCAATGATGGCCACACTCTCGCCCGGCAGACCCACAATGCGCTTGAGTAACATCAGTCGTTGCCCAGTGAATGATACGCCCACCACGTCGCCCCGAGCCGGATTTTTGCGCCAATAGGCCGTGCGATTAATAAAATTAAAGTCGCTGTTGTCATAAGCAGGTTCCATGCTCCGGCCTGAAACGCGGATGGGGACGAGAACGTAGCTAAAAAACCACCAGGCGACCAGAGCGGCCAGGGCAATTCTTGTGATGTGTCGCCATGTTGGCATGATGATATTATTCAACTCTGAAAGGTGATCATTGAATTTTAATAAAAAGTGTATAATGTAAGCGACGATGGCCACACAATCAAAAAACTTATATAAGGCCGAGGATGTAGCGAAATATTTTATTTATCTGGGTTCGCAACAGGTTGTGGGAGACAACAAAGAAAGAGAGGGGGTGACCAATCTCAAGCTTCAGAAAATACTTTATTTTGCCCAGGTTTATTTTCTCGCAAAAATTGGCAAACCCCTTTTTGCTGATCCGATTGAGGCCTGGGAGTTTGGCCCAGTGGTTCCTAATGTCTATCACAAACTGAAAAAACATGGCAGCAAGGCCATTATTATTATTGAAGAGGACAGAAGTACGATTTCTGAAGAGGACAAAGAAACACTAAAAAGGGTCTGGGAAGCTTTTGGTGGGTATTCGACCAGTCGACTCGTTGACATCACCCACGCGCATACACCCTGGAGGGAAGCATATAATTCTTCCAACAAAGAGATAAGCAACAAAGCAATTGGTGAATACTATACGCCCTTGTTGAATAAGTAATTTTGGTACGGGTGAATACGGTCATGGATGAGGTGATCACGCCCAGCAAAATAGATCTAAGATACACGGGGGATAAGATTTTGTTTTTGATTTGCGATTGCTCGCTGAACAAGAACTATTCATTTTGGAATTTAACAAAAGTACAGGCTGAAAATTTTATTGCACGTCTCAGGCATATCGAGAAACTAACTTGGGGGCAATTCTCAAATCTTCCGAGAGAAAGTGGCATAACGCCCGAAAGGCAAAATACCGATAGCTTTAATATGATTCATGAGCAAAATACCACTCCGGAAAAGTTGGTCGAACAGTACTATTTTCATTTTAGAATAGAGCAGAGGGGTCTATTTAGGGTTTTTGGTTATCAAAAAAGACAGTTTTTTTGTATTACTCATGTTGATCGGGGCGGCAGGATGCACCACTAGAATCATCGTGGTCGGCTGGACAAAATATATTTCATAATGTAGTGTTTTAACATATGAAAAAATTACATTTGGCACTGTCGTTGGTGATCGGGCTATCCTTTTTCACTTTCGTCGAGGCGAGGCCGAAGCCCTGGTTAGGTTTTTGGTCTCAGATATGTCGCGCGGTGTTATGTGAGAATTTCAATTCTTTTTTAGACGGATCGGTTGTTGGTCAGGGAGGATGGACCGATCGAGAAAACGGGAATCGCTGGTTGGCGCAGGGGCTTGTGTTTAAAGAGGGTGCAAAAGCCCTGAGCAATTTTAATTCAATGGGCGAAAGTATTATTACTAAAAATACGGGGAGAGCTTTGGCGGACGGCCGGCAATCATTCTGGGTAAAAACTCAAAATCGAGCCAGTTATGTAAGTTTCCATTCGGAAAATGTTCAACTGGGAATGTATCAGGGATCCTGGGACGGCCCATCACGAATCGTCGTAGCTTTCAATAAAAATGGCAACGTTAATTATATCGATGCGCGCACTGACACTCGTGTTAACTTCGGTAGCTACGAAGATGACACTTGGAATTTGATAAACATTGAGTGGCGTTCGGCTGACAAGACCGCTAGGTATAAATTGAATAATGGATCATGGACGGATTGGGTACCATTCACCGGCGGCCCATCTTTCACTGGTTTTGATGCTATCGGATTAGATGGTGCTAATCTTGGTATCGGTGGGGTTTACGTTGATAATTTGCGGTAGTTCTGTCTTGTTTTTTATTATCCGGGCATTAAATCAATCGAAAATATTTTTTCGCGGTAAACGGCGCCGCTGATCAAACACACGCTTGATTTTGGGATTTTAAAGTGAGCGGCCAATAGTTCGGCCACGCGGTTGTTGGCCCGGCCTTTTTCTGGCGGTTCCTGCACTCTAATCCTAAATACATCCGGCTCGATCTCCACCAACTTTTCCGTTTTCGCACCGGCATTAACTTTTACTTTTACAATTTTCTCAGCCATGGGGTTATTTTAGCTCGAATGGGGGAATCGGTCACAACTCGCCGCGTACTCGCGGCGGTCGTGACCCCGCCTCGCTCACCTTCGCTCGCTCCGGCGTTCGATTCCCGGACGTCCGCCGCGGCGGACTCATCTCCACTCAAAAAACAAAAGCGCCCCGAAGGACGCTAATGTTTTAATGAGTGGAGATGCCGGGAATCGAACCCGGGTGCAAATAGGGTTAGTGGTGCGATCTACAAGCTTAGACTGTTTAATTAAGTTCGAGCGGGGCCGAACAGTCAAAACCCGCCCGATCTGTGCCTCTATGGTTCGCCAGCGCGCCGAGGCGTCGCGCCAACTATCCCGAAGATATAACACCAGCGTCCAGATATCGGAAGTCTCCAGCGCTGATGCTCTTTAGCCTAAGGCGAAAGAGGGGGTAACAGGATATGGCGAAGCCACACCCCGACTACCCGTAGACGATAAGTTTACACTTATGCTTTTCCGGTGTTTAACGAGTATCCAGAGAACTCGACCTGCCCGAACCAGCAACACTAAATGTCGAGGCCGATCATCCCCAAAAATCAATTGTCAAAAATCTCGGCGACCCTTAAGCGCCCGATCTATGTCGCGTTCGGCGACGCGCTTTTTCAACACCTGTCGTTTATCAAACTTTTTGCGCCCGCGCGCTAGGGCAATTTCTAATTTAATCTGCCGACCCTTACTATAAACCGAAAGTGGTATGATTGTCAATCCTTCGGCCTGGCTCTTAACCTGCAGATGCGCGATTTCTTTTTTACTTAACAGCAACTTGCGCGTGCGACTAGGATCATAATCATCTGGTGTGTTAGCCGGTTGGTAGGGATGAATCATGCCGCCCACCCAAAAGGCTTCGCCGCCACGGATAATCACGTGTGACCCCGGCAGTTGGGCTCGACCAAGCTTGAGACTCTTTACCTCCAGGCCCAACAATTGCAGGCCGGCCTCGAATTTTTCGAGCAGGTCGTAATCAAAATAAGCTTTGTCATTCTTCACATAAACCATGATACAGTTAGCATTCTAGCTCGTTTTTCTTTCCATGTCAGACTTTTTTTGTATAATCAGGCACAAGAGCATTTAGGCAATGGAAAAACCTAGGGGTAAAATCATGAACCAGTTCGGACGGCAGGTTGTTTCAACCATCTTAATTTTGATGGTTTTAGTTGGTGTTTACTCGTTAATTATCGAGAATCGAACGACGACTGACAACATTACCATTTCCGAACTAGCCACGGCGGTGCGAGTGGGTCAGGTGGAAAAAATCGAAGTACGAGGTGATGCGCTAACCGTGGGATTTAAAGATGGTACTAGTAAGCGATCGCAAAAGGAGGTGGAAACATCGCTCTCCGATACCCTCGCCAATTACGGCGTGTCGGCCGAGGCGCTGGGGCAGGTGACCATTGAGATCAGCAATCCAACCGGTTTGAGCTTTTGGTTGCTCAATCTCCTGCCATTTATTTTGCCGGTGCTGTTTTTGTTTTTAATTTTCTGGCTGATCTCGCGCCAGTTGCGTGGAGCCAGTGTCCAGGCTTTTTCCTTCGGCCAGTCCAAGGCGCGGGTGATTGACCCTAAAGACAAAAAACAAAAGATCACTTTCAAAGACGTGGCTGGTGTGCGCGAGGCCAAGGAGGAGTTATTGGAAATTGTTGATTTTCTTAAAAATCCCAAAAAGTTTCTCGACATCGGCGCTAAGATTCCTAAGGGCGTGTTGCTCACCGGTGCGCCCGGCACCGGCAAAACTCTGTTGGCCCGAGCTGTGGCTGGCGAAGCTGGCGTACCGTTTTTTTATCTTTCTGGCTCCGAGTTCGTGGAGATGTTCGTGGGCGTCGGCGCTAGCCGAGTGCGCGACCTGTTTCGCTTGGCCAAGCGCGCCGCGCCGGCCATCATCTTTATTGACGAAATTGATGCTATCGGCCGGCATCGTGGTTCGGGTTTGGGCGGTGGTAACGATGAACGCGAGCAGACGCTCAATCAAATTTTGGTCGAGATGGATGGTTTTGAGCCCAATGAGAAGTTGATCGTTATGGCGGCCACCAACCGGCCCGATGTGCTCGATTCGGCTCTGCTTCGGCCCGGCCGTTTTGATCGGCGAGTATTGCTGGATAAACCAGACATTAAAGATCGCGCGGCGATTTTAAAAATTTATGGTCACAAAAAGCCGATGGGTGAAGACGTTAATTTAACGGTGATCGCTGAGCGCACTCCCGGTTTCTCGGGTGCTGACTTGGCCAATTTAATGAACGAGGCGGCCATTTTGGCCGCACGCGAAAATCGTAAACAAATCACGCAATATGACCTAGTCCGGTCAGTCGAAAAAGTTTTGCTTGGGCCGGAACGCAAAAGTCATATTTTATCTGAGCGCGAAAAACGCATCACGGCTTATCACGAAATGGGTCACGCCTTGATCGCTTCGATTTTGCCCTTTTCTGATCCGGTGCACAAGGTGTCAATTATTTCTCGCGGTCATGCCGCCGGTTACACGCTCAAGTTGCCGTTTGAGGATAAAAAATTGGAATCAAAAAAAGAATTTTTGGATGAGATCGCCGTATCGCTCGGCGGCTATGCCGCCGAACAAATAATTTTTGGCGACATTACTACTGGCGCGGCCAACGATATTGCCGTGGCCACCTATGTGGCGCGCAATATGGTGACGAAATATGGCATGAGCGACAAGATTGGTCCTATTGCCACCGAGGCCGGTAGCCAAAAATCCTTCTCCGGTTTAGGCGGCATCACTGAAAAGTATTCGTCCGAAGCAGTGTTGGCACTCGTGGATCAAGAAGTGTCGCGCATTATGGCCGAGGCTTTGGCCGAGGCCAAGAAGGTGCTCACCAATCACCGTTTGATTCTCGATGCGCTGTCGGAGGAATTAATTAAGGTGGAAACAATCGATCACGAAGACTTCAATGCCCTGCTCGTCTCTCATGGCATTAAACCCAAACGCAAAGAAGTGATCGAAAAACCTCTTCTCTAGTGCACGTGCCCGCCGCGGCGGACTCTACCATCGAACTGGTCTTTTTGTAGGATGCACGTGCCTGGATTCGAACCAGGGACCGGGCGTGTATAAGACGCCTACTCTACCGCTGAGCTACACGTGCAATAATTGTCTTTTTATCCAGTCGCGCCCCGCCCCAGTTTTCAGATATTTTTCTCGTTTCATCGCTTCGGTGCGATTCTGGTATTTTTCCATCAGCACCACCTTCCATGGGCGATGTTTAGCAGTATAGCCATGACCAGTCACATTATGTTCGATTAGCCTTGTTTCAAAGTTTTTTGTTTGGCCAGTATACAATTTTCCGACTTGATTTTGTAAAATATATACCGTAAACATATTTTAACGCAAATGGCGTGTATCCGCCGCGGCGGACTCTACCGCTGAGCTACACGTGCTGACGCGCCTCGCTCTTCACTATAGATTATGATATGATGAAAGGCAAAATAATATTTTAGCATGACAAAAATAAAAATTTTGTGCGGGACGTTGCTCTTATTTACCTTGTTTGTTCCAGTTTTTGCTCGAGCCGAAAGTGATTTGTTCGGGCAATTAATCCAGCAATTGCGTTTATGGCAGGTTCATAGTCCAGACCAGTCATCTCTGGCCATTGGGCAAACTAAATTGATTGACTATGCCCCTGTGTCATTACCACGAGTAACTGCTCCGAACGGGGGAGAGGTTTGGTTACGTGGCACTAGCCATGTGGTGAGTTGGAATAATTACGGATTTGATGCCACGGCAGTAACCATCAAGCTATTGGTGGAAAACGGTCCCAGTCGCACGATAGCCAGCAACGTCATTAATTCCGGATCTTATTCTTGGTTGGCGGGAAGATTGTCCAGCGGTAGTTACATTACCGATGGCGCTTATCATTTGCAGGTTTGCGCCGGAACGGTTTGTGATGCCAGCAATAATTATTTTTGGGTAACCACCATGACCATTCCCGATACGATCGCGTTGACCACTCCCAATGGTGGCGAGCTTTGGTTTGTGGATTCTAGTCAGGCCATTTTTTGGAATGCCAATAGTGCCAGTGCCAATGTGGCCATAGCTTTTCAGGCCGAAGGCGAGGACGATCTGCATCACATCGCTACCACTTCTAACGATGGACGTTTTGATTGGTCGGTGGGCTTAGCGGCCGACGGCACGCGAGTTACTAGATCAGGGCGTTACAACATTTGGATTTGTCTTGATGATTATTACAGCAACACTGCCGATGGCCAACGTTGTGGGGTTAATGGTCAGCCCTTCATCATGCAAATTCCCAGTTTACCCGTCACTGTGGTTGCGCCCAACGGCGGTGAGGTTTGGCCGCGTGGCACCGCGCAGGTGGTTCGTTGGACGGGAGCAGATCTCAATAGTTTTATCCGCCTCGATTTATTCAATCAGGATTTACCAAGCAATGATCCAGCGGCTGTTGTTAATCTTTTTACTATGTTAAATAACGATGGCGATTATAGTTGGACGATTCCCACCACGTTGACACCCGGAAATTACAAGATGTACATCGCGTGCCACGCTTACTGCTACTACAACACTCCCGGTTTTAGTGATTTGAGTGACGCCAGTTTTGTGATTGAGTAGTTACTCCCAATGTTGGGTGGTCTGATCACTAGCTACTTGCTTGGCTAGTTCGGGATAAGATTTTAGTTCCGGATCGAGGGTTAGTAAGGTCTTGGCTTCTTTCTGTGCGGCTTCGACCATTTTTATATTTTGGATAGCCTCCATACCAATGTCCGAGAGACCCCATTGCTTGGCGCCGCTAAGTGAGCCACTGCCGCGCAACTTGAGGTCCAGTTCGGCCAACGCAAAACCACTCTCGGCTTTCTCCAGTGCTCGTAGTCGGGCCAAGGATTTTCCATTCAGGCGTTCGCTAAATAAATAACAGTAAGCTTGATGCTGGCTCCTTTCCACCCGGCCGCGAAGTTGATGCAGTTGAGCTAGGCCAAAACGCTCAGCACCTTCAATGATTATGATGGTAGAGTTGGGTACATCAACGCCTACTTCGACAACCGAGGTGGAGACCAAAATATCAATTTGACCGGCGGTAAAGTTGGCCATAACTTCATCCTTATTCTTTAATTTTAGTCGGCCATGAATCAAGCCGAGACGAAAGTCGGGAAAAATTTTGGTTTGGAGACGTCGTAGTTCACTCTTAGCAGATTTCAATTCTAACTTATTATCCCCATCTTCCTCGTCGATGCGCGGGCAAATGACGTAGGCCTGGCGCCCGGCGGCCAGTTCGAGCTTAATGTTTTGGTAAACGGCCGGGCGTTCGGCCTCGGCCACTATCGTGGTAATTGCTCGTCGCCGCCCCGGCGGCGACTCGGCGAGGACAGACAAATCGAGGTCGCCGTAGATGGTGAGCGCCAAGGTGCGGGGGATGGGTGTAGCCGTCATCGAGAGTAGGTGAGGTGCCGCCGTGCTCGGTTTGTTAACCAGTTTGGCTCGTTGCTTAACTCCGAAGCGGTGTTGTTCGTCGATAATAACTAGAGCCAGACGTTTAAATTTAACTGCTTCAGCCAATAAGCTGTGTGTGCCGACCACTAGCGGTATGGTACCGTCAGCGACCCACTTGAGAAGTTGGGTTTTAGGAACATGGGTTGAGTCGCGCGGATTGATTTTGGATGGGAATTTGCGTGCTTCGCCCGATGTAACTAACCCCAAATTGATCCCGCTGGGGCCAAAATAGTTCATGAAGGACTGGAAGTGTTGACGGGCCAAAATCTCGGTTGGCGCCATGTAGGCCACCGACCAGCCTGTCGCGATGGCCGCGTAGGCCGCGGTGGCGGCCACGGCCGTTTTACCCGAGCCCACATCTCCCTCCAGTAGTCGAAGCATTGGTTGGTCGGAACGTAGATCTTCGAGGATTTGGTGGATGGCTTGATTTTGCCCGGCGGTGAGACTAAAGGGAAAATTTTTGACGAACTCATCTATTGGCTCTTGGGCGATGGCGAGACGATGAGCGTGATTGGTTTGATATTGTAGTTTGGCGCGTTGGCGCTCAAGTTGAATGAAAAAAATTTCTTGGAAGGAAAAACGTTTGCGCGCCGCTCGAGCATCGCTCTCCCGTTTGGGCTGATGGATCCAAATAAGAGCAGTGTTTAGGCTAGGTAGGTGATAGCGCCGCAAAATCTCGATTGGCAAGGGGTCGGTGACTTGCTCCAAATCTATTTCTGTCATTAAGCGGCGGATGGCGTGAGTGAGCCAGAGGGACGACAACCCACGTGTTTCTGGATAAATTGGTTGGAGGTGGGGATCGGGCGGTGAGTTGGGGTTAAAAAGCGTGGCCGGCGCCTCGGGCAGTCCGGTTGTCAGCTCCAGGGTTGGGTTAGCTAAATATTTTTCCCCGGCGCGTGACTCGGCTACTTTACCTGTTAGTCGCACCGTGGCACCGATGGTGGCCACTTTGGCTAAATAGGCCTGATGAAACCAGAGTGCTTTGATCTGGCCGGTGCCGTCACTGATCACGATCTCGGCCATGGGGATGCGCCGTCGCCAGGCCTTGGTTATTTGGCTTTTGATTACTAATCCGTGGATCGAGACTTGTTCGCCAGTGATGAGTAGGGCGATGTTTTTCTCGGTGGCGGCGATGCCGTAGTGAGCCGGCAGATGGAAAAGTAAATCACGTGCCGTGTTCAGCCTTAATTTGCTTAGTCCAGCCTTTTGCCCCGCGGTGAGGCGGAAATGACGGATCAGTGGTTCGTTGAGTAACATTGATCTATAGCTTATCGTGGTTGTCTGGACTTCAGCAAATGTGTTAGATTGAGCCAGTGAAATTGCCTCCAATTACTTATCTATTGATTGGTTTGGTGCTCGGCTTGATCCTAATCGCTACGGGGAAACTGATAACTAAATCAACGTCCTTGCCGGCCGCCATTAGTCAGCCCGTCATCGCCTCCAAGCCCTCGACATTGCCCAACCTAAATTGGCAGTTAGTGGAGTCGGCAGCGGCCTGGGGGCCGCGTGATGCCGCCGCCGTTTTTACTTGGCGTGATCGATTGTGGCTGGCCGGTGGTTTGACTGGTACGCCAGTCGCGACCGGCGGCCAAGTAGCTTATTGGACTCTCCCACACCATCACGATATTTGGTCTACGGCTGATGGTCGTGAGTGGCGGCAGGAAGTTGCGGCCGCCGCTTGGCCGCCATTACGGTCAATGTCGGTGGTTGAATTTCGCGGTCAGTTATGGTTGATGGGCGGTTGGAGTTCGGTGACTGGTTATCACACTGGTATTTGGGTTTCAGACGACGCAGTGTCGTGGCAATGGGTTGGCCGGGGCGCGTGGCCGGAGCGCGAAGGTCAAACGGTCAGTGTTTTTAATAATCAATTAGTGTTGACTGGCGGAGTTAATTTTGACCAGCGCCGATCTTTTAATGATGTTTGGGTATCGGATGACGGAATAAGTTGGCGCGAACTAACGCCAGCCGCGGCTTGGCCGGCGCGCTACGATCAGGCAATGGAAGTGTGGCGCGGGCGTCTCTGGGTAGCTGGTGGCATTGGGGTGGGTCAGGAGCGAGCGATGAGTGATGTGTGGTCATCGGCCGATGGTTTAATCTGGAAACAGGAAGTGGCGATTGCGCCGTGGGGTGAGAGGCACGGGGAGGGCCTAGTGGCTTGGCAAGATAAACTCTGGTTGGTGGGTGGTTGGCAGACGGCGCCAGATTACCCCACAACTGGTAATGATGTTTGGTTCACGGCCGACGGTGTTAACTGGCAAAAAACTAGCGACCAGCCCGTTTGGGCTGGTCGCGAGGATCACGGAGTTATTGTTTGGCGGGATCAGGTTTGGCTTTTGGGCGGGATGGATCGTGATTGGACTTGGCGCGGAGATGTGTGGCGAACTTCCCTTAGCCCTTATTTTCCGGCAAAGTCGTTGTGACGTTAAAACCGACCATTACATTTTCTCCAACCGCATTTTGCGCCGGTAGATCAACCGTCGGATCAAAGATGCCATCACCGTTATCGGTATGAACCATGGCCCAATAGCGGCGGCCATTAATTGTAGTTTGATTTAAATTAATCACACCTACGCGATCACTGGCGGAAAAATACTTTTGACCAACGACGGCGCCCGGCGCGCCACCACCATCTTCATGAATAACTACCCAACCGCCAGTTGGTAGGGACAAGTTAGATAAGTAAACAATCTGGCCGGGAAACTGATCGTTGACAGTCACCGTTGCGTCACCACCACTAGCACCTTGGCCGTTAGCGCCGGGTTGGTTGGCCGCTCCGGTTTGCCGGTTGGCTTCATCACCGCGGCCTAGCCAAATGGCGCCAGCAACTACTAAAACTAGCAAGATCACAAGTCCTATAACCACATTTCTTGAATTTTCCATATTTTCCAATGCTACCACAGCTTATCTGTAAAAGCGACAATGAGACCAGCGAGCTATCAATTGGCGGCCTGAATGTATTTTTTGCTGATATTGATTGAAGCGTAGCCAAGACCAATAAAGACAAAACCAAGGATTATCAAAGCGATTGGCCACCCGATGGAATCAACGAAGTATTCTTGGGTAATAAAACCAATGTACGCCAGTAGGGCGATGGTGCTAACAGCCAAAATTCCTCGACTCTTAGCTCGAATGGACCAAAACAACATGGCCAAGACGAACAGAACATAAATTAGTTGCCACGGTACCGAGTCAGGGATGCGCGAGCCGGCCGCGGCCAAAAAACCAGCACTGCCGAAGAAATTAAATAGCCCGGCCAGTTGCTTATTCCAACCGCGGCTGAATTGTTGGGCCAGCAGGAGGTAGGTTATACCCACGATCATGGTGAGATAGGCATAAAGATTTTCGTGCTCGTAGGCGCGGCCCTCGATCAGTGATTCTATCAGCAGATAGACGAAAGTTGTGCCGTTGGCGACGGCAAAGAAAGTTAGAATCGGACGTTTATGCGCGGCCGCTAATGCCAAGTAAAAAACGAATATCAAGCCAAAACTAATGGTAATTGGCCAGAGAGTTGATAAGTCTACATCTAGCTCGTACAACAGCACCATGGTTCCACCCGGAATCAGTAAACCGCCCAAGGTGTGGAAGATTGAGCCGATCATTTGGTTTGGTTTTTGTTTTAGTAGCATCGAGCCAGTGGCAGCCAAGATTAAACCAAAACCGAGAGTGACGATGATGCGCGCCGCTGAACCTAAATCGTCCCAAAACTGACCAACAAAAAGAATAATACCCACGATGGCGATAATGCCGCCCAACCAATAAAACCACTTGGTTAAGCCGATGTGTGGAGCCGGAGTTGCTGGCTCGCCTAGATCCGCCGCGGCGGACCCGCCGAGACTGCGGGTAACCTCCTCGCGATTTATCTCGCCCGTGCTAATTTTTAACGCCAATTCACGCAATAATTCATCTTTGTTCATAATTTTTTAGTTTCTACCTGGTAAAACCCAGCCGACAAAGTGAAAGTCGGACGGATCATAATAGCGATCGACGCCGTTAATTAAATTGAGGCGTGTACTGCGGCGGCCCTTGACTAGTGATCGGCCATAACTGGATCGTCCGTCAAACAGTGGGAAGAAGCCAGAATTATAGCTGGAGTGGCTACTGATCGTCACGCCGTCGGGCGAAGTCAAAAGCTGATTGAAATTTAACATTTGCGTCTCGCCCAGAGTAATTTCTCGACTCTCGTTTTTAGCTGTATCGTGACGGAAAAAGCGCGCCGTGAACTCGTTGGCATCGGGAATTTTGTTTCGGTTTATGTCTTGGGTCGGATCAATCGGCTTATTTACCAGCTTGCCATTTTCTACAACATGAGCGTTGTTTAGATACCGGCTACAAACATCATCGTAATAACCATAGCTTTTGTTACAGCTCGCGTAGACGAAATCATAAGCCGTTGACACACCGGGCAGATAAATACTCAAAACTACTCCCGCAATAAATACCACTGGCAAACCAAAGGCGACCATCAATAATATGTTTCTCTTTAAAAAGCTAATCATGCTTGAAGTCTACCACACATTTTGTTAAAATGAACGTCATGTTGCGGCTGAGTTTTTTAACTTACGGTGTGGCGATATTGTTAATCGTTGTTTTGGCCGGTTTGATGGTTTTTAGTCCATTATTAATGGGTCATGCGGCTGGCCAGAATAATCATGATTGTTTGGCCGAGTTAATTAGTTTAGCTGATTGTCCAGCCAGTGGCGGTTTTTTAACTGCTCTTAATTTTCATCTTGGCGCGGCCAAGGGGCCAGCCTCAAGTTTTTGGACTGTTAGTTTGGGAGCCCTGTTGCTGCTCGTCACTCTTTTGGTGATTATTGGTTGGACGGTCTTTTCTGAATCGCCCCCGAGAATTTGGGCACGATTTGGGCTTGAGGTTGCGCCAGCTCGAGTCAAAATCAATCGCTGGTTGGCTTTGCACGAAACTAGTCCAACCGTTTTTTAGGGCGACGGAGTGAGGGTCGTTTTGTCGAATGGCGTTTTGCTCCGTCAGCCTGCTTATCCCTCGGTTGAGGGATTTTTGTTTTGTTAATCATTAATCACTATGAACAAAATAACTATTTACATTGTCGTTGTTATTCTCGGTTTGTCTGGATTGATTTGGTTGGCCCGTCCCACTGATCAAAAAACTGTTCCGGCCGCGGCCAGTGGTGGCGCGGCTCTGGTGGTTGAAGAAAACCCCGATTACAATTTTGGCACCATTTCCATGGCCGCTGGTATGGTTAAGCATGTTTTTAGCATTAAAAATACCAGCCCGACTGTGGTGACCATTAATAAAATGTATACCTCTTGCATGTGCACCACGGCCGAACTTACTGTTGACGGTAAAAAAATTGGCCCCTACGGTATGCCCGGTCATGGCGCCATTCCCAAGATCGACGAAAATTTGGCGCCCGGCGATGAAGCATTGATTGAAGTGGTGTTTGATCCGGCCGCCCACGGGCCGGCCGGCGTGGGCCGGATCCAGCGCGTGGTGACGATTGAAAATAGCACCGGCCGGCCAGTCGAGCTCGGCTTTTCGGCTCTAGTCACACCCTAATGAGTAAAAAATTGGCGATTCTAATCGCCCTAGCTCTCATCATCTTTGGCGGAGTGATTTTCTTTCGCGCCGGTAATATCGGCACAACCGCGTTGTGGAACTTAAGCGCGGGCGGGAAATGGCTTTTGCCCTTGGTGGCGGTGGCGGCCTTGATCGACAGCATCAATCCCTGCGCCTTTGGCCTTCTGATTTTAACCGTCGGCTTTTTGCTATCTTTGGGCAAGTCGCGGGCCGGTATTCTTAAGATTGGTAGCGTCTATATTTTGGGCTTATTGCTGGTTTATCTGTTAATCGGCCTCGGTTTATTCCAAGCTCTGCATCTCTTCAATACTCCGCATTTTATGGCCAAGGTGGGGGCGGCGCTTTTGTTGGCGCTCGGCGGCCTTAATCTGGTGAATGAATTCTTCCCGTCTTTTCCGGTCAAGCTACGGATCCCGTCCGTGGCTCACAAAAAAATGGCCGGCCTGATGTCTCGTGCTACCTTGCCGGCGGCTTTTTTGCTGGGGGCTTTGGTAGGCTTGTGCGAGTTCCCGTGTACCGGCGGACCCTACTTAATGGTGCTCGGTTTGCTCCACGATTACAGCACGTATCTAACTGGTGTTGGTTATTTACTTCTCTACAATCTAATTTTTGTCCTGCCATTGGTAATTATTCTACTCATCGCTAGCAACCGCGAGCTGATCGCTAAGGTGCAGAGTTGGAAAAAATCCGAAACAAAAAATCTTAGACTCTGGGGCGGAGTAGCCATGGTGATTCTTGGGGTATTAATTTTTCTGTTATGAAAAAACAATTCAAGTTGGGCGACATGATCGCTAAGATTACAAAAATTCTCCACCTTCCGCATTGTTCGAAATGCGAAAAGCGCCGCCAGATACTAAATGAGATCGGTAACGGAAAGCCGTGGTCGATTGGCGACATTGTAAAAAAATTAGCTCATTGCTGTGATGAAAAATAGTTTAACGATTGCAATTTTAGTTCTGTTAATTGTTCTGATTGGTTTGCCAAAATCACAACCGACAAAAGAGGTTGAGAGTGTGAAGTTGCATTGGGGTGACTTGGGTGCCCGGTTGGTGGCGTCCGGAGTAATTGACGTTGAAAAATTGCCAGCCGGATACGATGCTTGGCTAACTGATCAAAAATTAGCGCCGCTAGAAATTACGGCGGCCAATTCTCACCAGTGGCTTAATTTGTTTTGGGCGCTCGGTTTGGCGAATAAAAATCCAATATTGGAATCGGGCGAAATGATGGACGCGCGCTACGGTGGCGCCGGCAATTTTGCCTCGACCGGCGGTTGGACCTTGGCTCGTGGTCCGACCATGGATCACTACAGTCAGCATCAATTTGTCACCCTAACACCCGAGCAACAGGCGATCGTTGATCGCCTAGCGCGGGGGATTTATCGGCCATGCTGTAATAACTCGGCGCATTTCCCTGACTGCAATCATGGTATGGCGATGTTGGGCTTGCTAGAATTAATGGCCGCGCAGGGTGCGAGCGAAGAAGAGATGTGGCAGATGGCGCTCATCGCTAATACTTACTGGTTTCCGGATCATTATCGGACCATTGCTGTTTACTTCAAAAATCAGGGTGTCGAATGGGATGCCGTCAAACCGCGTGAAGTTTTGGACGCCCAGTATTCCAGCGCTTCGGGTTACGCCAAAATCGCCGCTTCATTGGCTTCATCCGAACGGCAAGAGCAAGTTAGTTGTGGGGTATAAAATAAAACTATGAGGATGTTTGAGGTAAAAAAATCACTAGTATACGGTTTATCGGCCAGCTTGCTGTTGCTCGGGCTGTATTTTGCGGTGTTGACCTTGGTTTCTGGTTGGAATTTTACTTGGGGGCAGTTTGCTGATTTCTGGTATTTTATCACCAGTTTGGCTTTTGGTTTTGGTGTTCAGGTTGGCTTGTATGTTTATCTTCGGGGTCTGATCGTCGGACGGCCCGGCGCGGCTAAGATTTTGGGCGTGACCGGTACAACTTCGACGCTCTCGATGATTTCGTGTTGCGCCCATTACTTGACCAATATCGTGCCTTTGCTTGGTTTGGCCGGTGCTCTTTCCTTCGTCGCTCAATATCAGTTACAGATCTTTTGGGTTGGTTTAGCCTTCAATATTTTGGGGATCGTATTTATCGGTCATAAAATCATCAAGTTCAAAAAGCATCTATGAAAAAATCAACGACCATAATCATCTTGGTCGCCGCTTTCCTTGTGGCGATATTGGTTTTTTATGAGGAGCGTTTGCCAGAACAAGTACAGCAAAAATGGGAAACAAAAAGCGATCAGCGGGCCGGTGTTACTGTGGCCGTGACGCCCATAAAGTTGTCGTCCGGTTCTCGGGAATGGATGTTCAACGTAGTGATGGATACACATTCGATCGAACTAGATCAGGATATGGTCAGTGTAACTACTTTGACTGATGACCGAGGCGCGGAGCATCGGCCCATAAGATGGGAGGGAGCAGTCGGCGGGCATCATCGGGCGGGTGTACTGGTATTCCAATCTCTCGATTACTCTTCCAACTATCTGGAATTAAAAATCAAAAACGTTGGTGCTGTTTCCGAACGTTTATTTAAGTGGGAACTCAAATAAAACCTTATGCACAATTGTTGTCATCACACACCAATTAAAAACGAATCGCACCAAGATAGAGCGGGGACAGTTTACACTTGCCCCATGCATCCGGAGGTGCAACAGTCTCGGCCGGGCATGTGCCCGGAATGTGGAATGAGTTTGGTGCCGATTAAGCACAGTACGAGTAAACACGCAGGTCACAGCACCGCCATGTTTATGCGTAAATTCTGGGTTAGTTTAGTTTTGACGATACCGGTGGTGCTGTATGCCGATGTTACTCAAATGATTTTTTCCGCCATAGGCGGATCCGCCTCTGGCGGACTCTGGTCACCACCGGCTTTCCCGGGCACTGATTATTTGCCGTTAATTTTGGGTTCTCTGGTTTTCTTTTATGGCGGTTGGGTTTTTATGGCTGGAGCGTGGCGGGAAATTAAGGGACGACTGCCCGGCATGATGACCCTAATAGCCATCGCCATCTCCGCCGCCTACTTCTGGAGCGTCTATGCAGTTTTTGCCGGTGCGGAGGCGCTGTTCTGGGAGTTGACCACTCTGATCACGATCATGCTTCTTGGTCACTGGTTGGAGATGCGGGCCGTTTCTGGCGCGCAGGGCGCGCTAAAAGAATTATCGAAACTATTGCCCGATACGGCCGAGGTCGTCCGTGGAGAAAAAACCGTAATGATCGCTTTGTCGGAATTGTTGGCCGGCGATACGGTGGTGGTGCGTCCGGGGGCTAAAATTCCCGCCGACGGCGCGATCATTAGCGGTGACTCGGACATTAATGAGTCAATGGTGACCGGTGAATCCAAGCCGGTGGTTAAGAAATCTGGCAATAGGGTGATTGCCGGTACGATCAATGGCGACGGCTCGTTGCAAGTCCGGGTGGATAGTATTGGTGAGAAAACTTTTTTGGCTGGAGTGATGCGGTTGGTGGCCGAGGCGCAGGCTTCTAAATCACGCTTACAAATTTTGTCGGATCGCGCGGCGCTCTACTTAACCGTGGTGGCGGTGGGGGGCGGAGTGATCACCTTGGTTTCGTGGCTGTTGGCTGGCGCGGAAGTAGGTTTTGCCGTGGCGCGTTTGGTGGCGGTGTTGGTGGTGGCTTGTCCGCACGCACTCGGCCTTGCCGTGCCGCTGGTGGCATCAATTTCCACCACCAAGGCGGCGCGGAACGGTTTTTTGGTCAAGCAGCGCTTGGCGCTCGAGGCGGCCCGGACGGTCAATATGGTGTTGTTTGATAAAACTGGCACTCTAACGGCCGGTAAATTTGCCGTTACTGGAGTTAGCTCGGACGAATCTTTAGCCCTAGCCGCGGCCGTGGACGAACACTCGGAACATCCCATTGCTCAAGCCATTGTCGCCGAGGCCAAGCATCGAAAGTTAATTGTTAAGTCGGCGCAAAACTTTAAGCGTATTCCCGGTATTGGCGCCGAAGCGGTGGTTGATGGCCAAAACGTTTTTGTTGGTCATCGGGGCGGTGCCGATATTGTGGTGGAAGTTGGCGGGCAGAAGATCGGGACCATCAGCGTGGCCGATACTATTCGTCCGGAGGCCAAGGCAGCCATCGAGCAGCTTCATGGTTTGGGTGTGAAAACAGCGATGATCACCGGTGATTCTGAAGATGTGGCCAAACAGGTTGCCGCCGAATTGGGTATTGAGGAATACTTTGCCCGCGTTTTGCCAGAGCAAAAATCAGCTAAGGTTAAGGCTCTGCAGGGTCGTGGCTTGAAGGTGGCCATGGTGGGTGATGGCATTAATGACGCGCCGGCCCTCGCCGCCGCCGATCTCGGTGTTGCCATCGGCGCTGGCACCAATGTGGCGATCGAGTCGGCCGGAATCATTTTGGTGCGGAATGATCCACGCGATATTGTGAAAATTATTAGATTGTCTCAGCTCACTTATTCCAAAATGATTCAAAATCTGTGGTGGGCGGCTGGCTACAACATCTTTGCCCTGCCGCTGGCCGCTGGCGCTTTGGCTTTTCGCGGTATTGTGCTGGAACCGGCCTTGGCCGCGGTGTTGATGTCAGTCAGCACGATTATCGTTTCGGTTAATGCTATTTTATTAAAGAGACGAGAATTGTAAAAGGTGGTAAAATTAAAATGAGCGGTGTTTATTAATAGTTTAGTAATAAAAATAATTAATGAATGTAAAACTTGTCGAATGGGTTTTGCGTATCGCGGTGGCTGGCGAGTTCATTGGCCACGGTATGTTTGCGCTTCAGGGCAAGGAGGGGTGGTTTAAGTATTTCTATCCATTCGGTATTATCAATGCCGATACAATCACCACGATTCTTTTTTTTATTGGCATTATCGACGTAACGTTAGCTCTCTTAGTTCTCATTAGGCCGGTTCGTGTAGCTCTCCTCTGGATGATGGTGTGGGGACTATGGACTGCAATGGTTCGCTGGCCATTCGGGCCTGATCCAATTTGGGATTTCGTCGAACGTTGGGCTAATTGGGGCGCGCCGCTGGCCCTACTTTTGGTGCGCGGCTGGCCGCGCACACCCAGAGATTGGTTTAAATAGCGATTTAATTGTAAACATGAAAAAAATTATTTTTGGGATGATGTTTGCTGGCAGTGTTTTGTTTTTTATCAATGACGCTGAAGCGCAGATGATGATGGGTGGCGGCCGCGCGGGTGTCGCAGTTGATTGGGATGAAATTGTGGAGCATACCGCCCGTGAGGAACAAGAAGGCTTGGAACTGTGGTCTAAATTGCAGGCCAAAGAAATTACCTGCACGAGTTTGGGCGACGAACAGTTTGGCGTGCTGGGCGAATATTACATGGGGCAGATGATGGGCGAGTCGCATGCCGCCATGAATGCCATGATGGTCCAAGCTCATGGTGAGGAGGGAGAGGAGCAGATTCACATCGCGCTCGGCAAACGTTTGTCGGGTTGTGATCCGTCGGCTTCAGCTTTGGGCGGTATGGGCAATTTTGGTGGTTGGATGCCGATGATGCAGACCTGGGGCGGTGGTGGGCCCGGATATTTTGCTCATGCACGCGCCGGTGGTCTCGGTTGGCTATTGATGATTTTATGGTGGGTATTGGTGATCTTTGGTGTTGTTTCGCTCGTTAAATGGCTAGCGGGTCATGGGCAGGTGCCGGGCGGTTCCGCTCTTGAAGTTCTTAAAAGCCGTTACGCCAAAGGCGAAATTAATAAAGATGAATTTGAGAGCAAGAAAAAAGATTTAGTCTGATCACCGGTTACTGATTTGACACTTTTTCCCCACAGATGGGCCGGGTGATGTTTCTTAAAGTTTCGCCGGCAAAACCGGTACTGTCGATGCACCAAAATGTGTTTTTGTCTGGCAGTTTAATTGAGGCGGCATAAGCTTCCGGCGTCGATAGGCATACTGCCTCGTTCTTCGAATATTGTTCGGCCGCATTGATTGCCTGCCTAATGGGCTCGTAATCGAAAAGTGAATTGGGTTGCTCGCAATTTGCAGTTACTTGGCCGTAAGTATTATTGCCAACATTGTCGTAAAAAAGTTCGGATTCGAAACGGACCGTAGCCATAGCTGCTCTTGTCCCGGCGCCAGAGGGTCTTTTCGGATGACTTTGCGGCAGAGACAAATAGTAGGTCAAAACCAGCGCTGTTACTGCCAACAATAAGGATATAGATTTATATTTTTTATTAGGAGTAATAATGCCCAAAATAATTGAAACCACGATGGAGGCAAACCAAGTTATCACCAGTGTCCAAGTAATAAAATCCAACCATGTCGTGTAGTCTCTTCTCGCAAAAAACCCTAAGTTTTCGAGTACGAGAAAATACATAAAAATTAAGACCAGCAATGCCGGCGCTAGCCACCTCCAGCCAACTTTTGATTTGGGTGGTGGTTGTGGGTTGATCGTTTGATCCATCTGTCTTATCTTACAATGACAAGAACAACTTCACCAATCTTAGGTCTTCGTAGGAGTATGTGTTTTTGGGGGTCTGATGGGCGGGCGTGAGAGTAATTTTTCCGCCGGCGGTCTCAAGCACGCCTACGATGAGGAATAAGAACTTGAGTTGCTGGGGTTGGGGAGGGAAAACACACCGGAAGCAACTTCCCGGATGTTTTTTGAACTGCTCCATAATTCTTGTACTTTCTCGCGCATCTCGACGTGTTGAGGGTAGCCCTCATCGTGTGCGCCGTTCATCAATTCTAGAAATTCGGTGTTGAGCAGAATCGTAAGCGATTCTTTAATGTTGTTATATTGATTTTCGTCTATTCCCGCTGCCACCAGATCATCATGAAGTGTGTACCAGGTATAAAAATGGAATAGTTCATGCATGATAATGTGGTTAGAAGATTTGGCAGTGAAATTTACGAAGAAATAATTTTCGGGAATGTTATAGGTGCAACGCTGGTTGGTGGTGAGGTAGGCGGTAATTTGTGAGGTCGGGTAAGTGATTTTGAACATGGTTTCAATTCGTTGCAGAAATGTTTTTTCTATCTTCTTCCAGCTTTCCTCAAGCTCTTTCACCGCTTTATTCGGATCGAGAGAAATCTCGTTTGCGTATGATTCTAAAAATTCCTTAACTTTTACTTCGTCATAATCGGTGCCGTTTTGAGCGACGTATACTTCCTGAAGCCTAGTTGGTTTGGAGCTATTCTTCGCCCGAGTTCCACGGATGAAGTTTTCTGTGTCCTTGCCGAGATCGTATTTAAAGATAATTTGGGTCATGTTAAATGTCGTTTAGTGAAGGCGCGCCAGCACCGTTTCCAGTCCGAAAATTCAAGATGTTGGGACAGAATCAAATCTCGCCTTGTTTTCGGTCATCCATTTTTCCATGTCTTCTTTGGTTTTGCTTGAGTCTTTCATCACATCAGCATGGTCTTTGAAGTAGTGCGGCTTGAGTTTATTCATCCATTCTTCAAATGTTTCTGCCGTCTCTTCGTGCTCGCATCGGTCGCATTTTAGAGTTTTCATGGTTTTTTTATTGGTGTGCGCCGAGGAAAGATCGATTTTCCACAAACTGGAAGCGCAGAATCAATTTTCCATCAACCTCGACTGATTCCAGAAACATCTTAGTCGGCCTGACCCACAGATCGTGATTGCCATACAAAGCTCGGTAGACCACGAGCTCTTCCAGAGTTTCGCTGTGTTTAGCCACGCCAACCACTTCATATTCCTTGCCCTTGTAGTGGCGATATTTTCCGGTCACTATATTCATATCAAGCAGTATATATTTGATTTGGTCATTGTACGAGTGAATCCCAATTATTATATAAATCTAAGATGATTTCACGAACCTCCGGAATTTGTCGCATTTTATCAATCAGTCCATTTATTTCACTCGCAATTTCATCAGAAAATCCAATCCCAAGAACAAAGCCCCGGCGAGAATTGTCGGTTGGCGATTCCTTAAAATATTCTTGAATTACCGAATGCCAC
This sequence comes from Patescibacteria group bacterium, assembly GCA_038064435.1. Lineage (GTDB taxonomy): Bacteria > Patescibacteriota > Minisyncoccia > Phycocordibacterales > JACOZG01 > JBBTTC01. The sequence continues at coordinate 24,150 of JBBTTC010000004.1, read as the reverse complement.
AATTTAAGCTTGTCAGACTGCTCGACAAGTTTTATTTCTCCGTCGGCAATGATGTCAAAATATTTTACGATTTCGCTCCAGTCAGAAACTTTATTGTATAAGATCTCATCCTCGTAGGTTTTAAGGGCGTGCTTGATAAATTTCGAGGCAGGAAAAAATTGGTAAATGTTCTTTTCGATCACGTATTTTTCCCGAACTTCGTCGACCAAACTGTGATATTTCATACCAGCAACGAAAGGACTGGTTTCGTTCAAAATATCCTCCAAAGTTAATCCTTTAAAATGAGTTTTATCGCGCTCGATTACTTTTAGGTATCGAATATCAGGAAAAACCGTCCCCACAAGAAATGTATGTCGAGTAAATTTTTTAAAAAGTTGATCCGATATTCTCTCTGCCAAAACTATGTGTGTTATTTGATTTGCCATGGCGTGTATTTTAATTGACGCGAAATGCGTAGGATTCGCCCGCGACTCTCTCCGCCCAAGGCGGATCGGTCTGGGCACCGGCTCGTGCCGATTTTTTGATAAAAATCGAGCACTCCGCCGTTCGAATCCCAACGCGAGCCAAGCAGTTGGCTCGCTCACTCTCCTCACTTGTCCGCCGCCGCGGACTGCGTTCGGAGAGTGTGGGATTCGAACCCACGAGGGGAGTAACCCCCTACCTCGTTAGCAGTGAGGCGCTTTCGACCACTCAGCCAACTCTCCATTGCTCAATTATCTCTGTAACGATCATCAACCTAACACATTTTTTACCCGCGAGCTACGGCGATGGTGAAGACGGAACCAACGCCGACCGCGCCGAGCGCTCGGCCCGCCTCAGTGAGGGTGGCGCCGGTGGTGGTGACGTCGTCGAGGACGATGATATCGCGGCCGGCAACCGCCGCCGGCCGCCCAGCGGCAAAAGCGCCGCGGACATTTTTTTGTCGGGTCGCTCGGCTGTTGAGCGAAACCTGCGGCGGAGTATTTTTAATTTTAATCAGAATGTCAGAGCGGAATTCGAGCGGAAACGGTGATTTTTTGGCTACACTTTTGGCTAGGGCGGCGGCTTGATTAAAGCCGCGCCAGCGCTCACGCGCTGGCCAGAGCGGCACGCCGGTAATGATCACCGGCGTGCCGCGACCCGGCCGGACCCAACGCTCGTCGGCCACTTCATCCAGTAATCGTGCCCCAAGCGCGCCGGCAAAAATATCGGCAATCGAACTAGCGTGGCGGTATTTTAAGGCCCAAATGGCGCGCTGGATAGGTGGATGTCGATAATCAAACAGTGCTTCAACGCCAGTGTCGTCAATCTCGGCCGTTGGTGCGGCTTGCAAACAGGCCGTGCAGAGATAGTCACCACCAGAACCACAACCAAAACATCGAGCCGGTAAAATTAAATTTAGTAAACTGTGGATAAACATGCTCAACCACATGCTACAATTCTATCAATCCATAGCATTAAGTATGTTATCATAATGTTATGGTGAGGCCGCTAGAAAAGTTTTTTAGTTTTGGTCTTTGGCAAAAAAAATCAACCCAAGTGGTGGGTATTGATATTGGCTCGTCGTCGGTCAAGGTGGTTCAACTAAAAAAGGACAAAGGTCAGGCCGTGTTAGAAACTTATGGTGAACTGGCGATCGGTCCCTATGCCGATCTGGCCGTAAGTCAGGTGGCACGTCTTAATAATGAGAAGACGGCCCAACTATTAACCGACCTTTTTACTGAAGCCAGCGTCACGGCCGCTAGTTGCGCCTTGGCCATACCCTTGCGCTCTAGTTTGTTGGTTATGGTTACCTTGCCGGGCAATATTCCGGCCGCCACTCTCACTAAGGTGATTCCGATTGAGGCGCGGAAGTATGTGCCGGTGCCGATCTCGGAAGTGGAGTTAGATTGGTGGGTGATTCCGCCACCGGCCGTGAGGAGTGAAGGTGGAGAAAAAAAGACGCAGGTGTTAGTCGCCGCCATTCACCAAGAGACGATTAGCCAATATCGCGACATCAGTCAGGCCAAGGGATTAACGCCAGCGTTTTTTGAAATCGAGACCTTCAGTGCCCTGCGAGCGGTCTTTTCTGGCGAAATGACGGTCACCGTTATTTTAGACATCGGTGCCTCCACCAGCAAGGTAACGGTAGTGGATTATGGCATTGTTCGACTGTCGCACACTATTGGTAAGGGAGCGCAGGATATTACCCTTAGCATCGCTCGGGCCCTCGGAGTTGATTTTGCTAAGGCTGAGGAGATCAAGCGGCGAGTGGGGCTGGTGGAACATCTGGAGGGCGGTGACATTTCCAGCACGGTCAACACTATCGTCGAGTATATATTTTCTGAAACCAATAAAGTTTTAATGCTTTATCAAGAACAGCAAAAACGAGCCGTGAGTAAAATAGTTTTGTTGGGCGGTGGCGCCCTACTTAAGGGTTTGCTCGAGATGGCGGCCAAAAGTTTTGCTGCGCCGGTGGAGTTGGGCAACCCTTTTGCCAAAACCCAGGCCCCGGCCTTTTTGGAAAAAGCTCTGGCATCCACCGGCCCCGGCTTTGCCGTGGCCACTGGCTTGGCCCTTCGGCAATTGGCTGAATTAAGATAATTGGCTATGGATAATCACGACAACACTTCGTTTATACCCAAACAGGTTTTGGCCACTGGCCCAAGTCGCCGGCATGAACCACGTAGTCTGTTTATGATTTTAAGCACGTTAGTGTTTGTGGTAAGTTTTTTGTTTGCTGGTGGTGTTTACGCTTTTCGCTCCTATTTAACTAGTGAAATAAAGCGTCCTTGCGAAACTAGTCTTGACTCAACCACGATCAATTGTGGTTTGGAGGCCAAGTTAGAACGTCAGCGGCAGGAGCTTGATCAACAATTAATTGCCGACATCCAGTCTTTTTATGATCGGTTGCAGGGGGCGAAGAGTGTGATTGGCGGGCACCTAACCCTTTTGCCAGTTTTCGATTTACTTGAAGCTCAAACGTTAAAGACTATTAGTTACGATAATTTTAATTATCGTGAGGGGCAAGTGGTTTTAAGTGGCAAAGCGGCCGGTTACGAGAGTATTGCTTTGCAGTCGGATGAGCTGGGCGCTGAGGCCGGTCGGGAGATCAGCAAATTCGTTTTCTCCGACCTTGTTTTGGGTGACAATGGTCGAGTCGGTTTTAAGCTCACGCTTGATCTGGCGCCGGAACTCGTTTCCTACCAACGTTATCTCGATAATTCCACACCATGATTAGATTGTTTTTACCATTGTTGCTAATTGGCGGGGCGATTGCCGGTTTTTTCTATCTTACCGATCCATGGATGCAAGAGGTTAACACCCTTAAGCTTCGTCGTGACGAATTGCAGGAAGTTTTAGACACGGCCAAGCAGTCGCGAGAAATTTACGATGCGCTCTTGGCTGACTATAACAATATTTCATCAGACCAAAAAACTCGTCTCAAAAAGCTTTTACCCGACCATATCGACAACGTTCGTTTAATTATTGAAATCAATAGCATCGCTCGTGGCCTTGGTTTGGTGGTTAAAAATATTTCGGTTCGCACTAGCGAGCAGGAGTCCGCTGTGGCGGATGAGCGGACGGTGACCGTGCCCGAGCCGCTCGGCGTAAGCTTTGCTGTGACGGCTTCTTACGATCAGCTTAAGATACTACTCAATGAGTTGGCCAACAGCTTGCGCGTGGTTGATGTGGTGAGCCTCGGTTTTACGGCGGCCAACGAAAGCCCGTCAACTTACAATGTTGAACTGCAAACTTATTGGCTAAAAACATGATGACAAAAAAACCAATTTTGGCGGTGATAGTTTTTGGTCTTGTGGCGGTAGCGATTTTTGCTGGTTATTGGTGGTTGTTTGGTGAGGCCACTCCGCCCGAGCCAGATGGTTTGCGGCCGGCCGGTTTTCTCGAAGGCGGTCTCACCGACACCGCCCAAGCCAATGATCAATTTTTACGTCTCATTGCCGCCATGCAGAGAATTAACCTGACTGACGAATTTTTAACTTCCCCCCTGTTTTTGCGCGGACTCCAAGATCACAGCGTTGTTCTTCAGCGTCAGCCCAAGGGTCGACCCAATCCTTTCTTGCCCATCGGTGTTGAGGCCGCCGCGGTGGCTAGTACATCGGGCAGCTCGGCTTCAACTACTAATCGTCGCTAATGGATAGCGATCTTAAGGTACCAAGTCGTCAGTTGGGTGAGGACGAGCGTATCTCGCCCGAGGTTTTAAAGTACATTTCCCGTAGTTCGGCGGCTTACTATCGTTTTGTGCCGATCGGTTTGGCCGACGGTGTGCTCGAAGTGGGCATGACGGAGCCTACCAATATTGAAGCTCGTGACGCTCTGCAGTTTATCACTTCGCGTCTCGGGCTACCTTTTAAGGTTTTTCTAATTTCTGAAGCCGATTTTAATCGTGTTATCAACAGCTATGAGGCATTAACGACTCAGGTTTCAAAGGCTTTGGGCGATCTGGATGCTGAAATCAAGGCTGAAGAATCAGAGACGGCGCTGAAGAGTGAGATCACCTCGGCTAAAACTGGTTCCACGATTGTGGAAGAGGCGCCGGTAACCAAAATTGTGGCCGTGATTTTACAACACGCTGTTTCTGGCAATGCTTCCGACATCCACATTGAGCCGTCGACCGACAATATTAAGGTGCGTTTTCGTGTCGATGGGGCTTTATTTACTAGTTTGTTTTTGCCTACCTCGGTGCATGAGGCGGTGGTGGCTCGCATCAAAATTTTGACCAATATGAAACTGGATGAGCGACGCAAACCACAAGACGGACGTTTCTCGGCCCGGATCGATAATCGCAAGATCGATTTCCGTGTTTCTACCTTGCCAACATACTTTGGCGAGAAGGTGGTGATCCGTATTCTTGATCCGGAGAAAAATATTATCAACATGTCGGGTCTCGGCTTGAGTGACGAGAATTTAGTGGTGATCCGCGAGATTCTTAAGCGTCCCTACGGTTTAGTTTTGGTCACTGGTCCAACGGGCTCGGGTAAAACGACCACGCTCTATGCCATGCTTCACGAGCTGGATAAAGAGAAAAACAATGCTGTTAGTTTGGAAGATCCAATTGAGTACAACATTGCTGGTGTTAATCAATCCCAGGTTCGGCCCGAGATTGAATATACTTTTGCCAACGGTTTGCGCTCGATTTTGCGTCAAGACCCCGACATCATCATGGTTGGCGAAATTCGCGACGAAGAAACGGCGCGTTTGGCCGTGCAGGCCTCACTCACCGGCCACCTAGTGTTGGCCACTTTGCACACCAACAGTGCCGCCGGCGTGATCCCGCGTTTGGTCGACATGGGTGTCGAGCCATACTTAATTGCTGCCACCTTGGTGCTGGCCATTGGTCAACGTTTGGTGCCGCTCTTGTGTGCCGATTCCAAAGAAGCAGTGCCGGTGGAGGGTGGTGTTAAGGCCATGGTTGAGAGTATTTTGGCCGAGGTTCCCAAGGAGGCGCAGGGGCGCCTCCAGCCGCCGGCCCAAGTTTATCGCGCCAGTCGTTCACCCACCTGCCCGGGCGGTACGCGCGGCCGTATTGCTGCGTTTGAGGTTTTGCGTATCACGCCCGAGGTGGAAAATATGATGCTTACTAAACCCACCGAAGAAGACATCCACAAAGCCGCTCGGCACAACGGTTTTTTGACCATGCGGGAGGATGCCCTAATCAAGGCTTTTGCCGGGCAGATCCCATTTGAAGAGGTGAGTAAGCTGTAATATAATTATATAAGTATGGCTGAAAAAATCTTGCTGGTGGATGATGATAAGTTTTTGATCGATATGTACTCACTCAAATTTTCGGAGTTGGGTTACTCGATCGAGTCGGCTATGAGTGGCGCTGAAGCGTTGGAGAAGGTGTCGGGCAGTCTCCAGCCCGATATTTGCCTTATCGACATCATCATGCCCGGCATGGACGGCTTCCAACTTATTCAAGAATTGGCCAATAAAGGTGTAACGGGACGCGCCACGGTCATCGTTCTCTCCAATTTGGGACAGAAGGATGATATTGAACGAGCGTTAACCCTTGGTGTGGACGGTTACATCGTTAAGGCCAGCTCCACGCCGTCCGAGGTGGTGGCCAAGGTCAAAGAGATTGCCGGTCAGAAGCAGTTAAAATTAGGTCGAGCCGTACCGCCAGCTTTTAAATCATGACCGACTACAAAAAAGAGTTAGAAGATTTGGTGGTGATCGTGGCGCGCGAGGGTGCCTCTGATCTGCACTTAACGGTTGGTCGCCATCCCACTATTCGGGTCTCGGGCGATTTAATTCCGATTGTAAAAAAACCCGAGCTCACCCCGGCCGACACCATTGGTTTAATTACCGAGGCGTTAAGCGAGGGCAATCGAGAAGTCTTTCTCAAAAAGAAAGACATCGACTTTTCTTACAGCGTGGCTGGCGGTTTACGCTTTCGCGGCAACGCTTTTTACCAAAAGGGCGTGGTGGGCGCTTCTTTTCGTCTTATTCCCAACAAAATCAAATCAATTTCCGAACTCAATTTGCCCGATCGCTTGACGGAATTTACGCGTCGCGAGCAGGGCTTTTTCCTTTTAGTCGGCCCGGTTGGGCAGGGCAAGTCCACTACCTTGGCTTCCATGATTCAACTCATCAACACCGAGCGGGCCGAGCATATTGTAACGATCGAAGATCCAGTGGAATACATTTTTCAAAACGATCGCTCCATTATTGATCAGCGCGAGGTTAAGTTTGATACCGCCGACTTCCATTCCGCCCTCCGCGCCATGTTTCGTCAAGACGTGAATGTGGCCATGATTGGCGAGATGCGCGAGCCCGACACCATCGCCACCGCCGTCACCGCCGCCGAGACCGGCCACTTGATTTTTTCTACCTTGCATACCAATAGCGCCTCGCAAACCATCGACCGCATCATTGACTCTTTCCCGCCCAACCAACAGCGCCAGATTCGCGTTCAGCTAGCCGGCAGTTTGCTCGGCATTTTCTCCCAGCGCCTAGTGCCGCGTCTCGCTGGCGGCCTAATACCGGCCTACGAGCTTTTGGTTAACAACAACGCTGTTTCCAACTTGATCCGTGAGGGCCGCACGCCGGAAATTGATGTGGTGATCGAAACCGGCTCCGACCAAGGCATGATCGATCTCAATCATTCTTTGTCCGAGCTGGTGCGTAGCAGTCAGATCTCGGCCGAAGTGGCCTACCGCTACTCGCTTAATCCCAAGAGTTTGGATCGCCTGCTATGATTTTTAATTATCAGGCGGTTGATAAAGAGGGGAAACAGCAATCTGGCTCGATTGACGCGCCTAACGTCAACATCGCCATCACCTCACTGCAAACGCGCGGCTTGGTGATTGTGGACATTAACGCTGAAGACGAAACTGGTTTTCTCGGTCAACACTTTCATCTTGGCCACAAGGTAAAAAATAAAGATATTGTTTTGGTGTCGCGGCAGATCGCCACCATGTTTGAGGCCAAGGTCTCGGCTTTGGCCACCTTTCGCATGCTGGCCGCCGAGACCGACAATCCTTACTTTCGCCACGTTCTCACCGAGATCACCGACGACATCAAGAGCGGCGTGCCCATCTCCGGCGCCCTGCTCAAGCACCCCAAAGTTTTTTCTGATTTTTATGTTCACATGGTTCAGGCTGGTGAAGAGTCGGGCAAAATGTCGGATAACTTTACCTATTTGGCCGATTACTTAGAGCGGGCTTTCGAACTCACGTCCAAGGCTAAAAACGCCCTAATTTACCCGCTATTTGTCATCGTTTCCTTTATTGTGGTGATGATCTTGATGATCACTTTAGTTATTCCCAAGTTGAGTGTCATTTTGCTCGAGACGGGGCAGACTCTACCAATCTACACGCGCATCGTCATCGGCGTTAGCGACTTCTTTATTAATTACTGGGCGCCGCTTTTGATCGTGCTGGGCATTTTAACCTTTTTCTTTCAGCGTTACTTGCGTACGGGTGGCGGTCGGTCTAGCTTGGCCCGCTTTAAGCTCACCGTGCCCTACGTCGGCCGCCTGTATCAAAAAATTTATCTCTCACGCATGGCCGATAATTTGAGTACCATGCTTTCCAGCGGCATCTCCATGGTGCGGGCGCTGGAAATTACTTCCGAAGTGGTGGGCAGTGAAATTTATCGCGAGATTCTTAAAGAGGCTAGCGAGACGATCAAGGGTGGCGGGCAAATGTCAGCCATTTTCTACAAATATCACGAGATTCCTAACATCATGATCCAGATGATCAAAGTGGGCGAAGAATCGGGCAAATTGAGCTTCGTACTTTCCACTCTGTCGCGTTTTTACCGGCGCGAAGTGGAACAGGAGATCCGCACCTTGGTGGACCTTATCGAGCCGGCCATGATCGTGGTTCTGGGCCTCATGGTGGGCGTGTTGCTCACCTCGGTGCTCATGCCGATCTACAATTTGGCTTCCGGCATCTAGTGGTTATCCACAGGTCGCTTGGCCAGTTTGGGGCGGGGGTTTATAATGAACGCCGTCATTTATTAACAATTTGGTCGTAGATAATAGTAAGTTTTTCAAGAAAATAATGAGTAAGAATTATAAACGAGGTTTTACCCTCATCGAGCTTCTGGTCGTTATTGCTATCATCGGCATCCTGTCGGGTATTGTGCTGGCTAGTTTGAACACAGCACGCCAGAAAGGCACCATCGGGGCTATTAAGGGAAACATGGCTGGCATCAGGACTTCAGCCGAGATTTTTTATGACAACAATACAAGCTATGGCACCGATTTCGATTTGGGCGATTGCGCGGCGACAGCAAGTACTCTGTTTGCTGACACCAACATCAATCAAGCTATTGTGGCCGTAGAGGGCGCGTACGCTAATGCTGATGCTCAGTGTGTATCCAGTGATCTTACGGCTGCTGCTGGTGGAACGGCGGCATCATCTTGGGCCGTCTCGGCTACCCTACCAGATACGACATCATGGTGTGTTAATAGTGCTGGTGTAGCCAAAGCCGGTGCGGCCATTGGAGGTGGCGCTGCGGCTGCTTCCTGTTCCTAAAACTATCCTAGCCGTTGACTGTCAAGGACCGTCCTTTCGGACACACGAGCGCACTGTCCTGACACAGCCACAAAAACCCCTCACGGGGTTTTTGTTTTCCTGCGCCCACTGTCAAGGATCGTCCTTGACAGTGACTTATCGATAGGGAGGTGTTAAAATTATTTTGTGCAAAGAAAAACAGCTTTTGCTACTGACCAGTATTATCATCTCTACAATCGCGGTACCGATCGTCGGCAAATATTTTTAGGCCATGGCGACTACCTTCGCTTTCTTGTTTTGCTTCATGTGGCAAATTTTCGTCAAACAGTGCATCTCAGCGACTGGCAAGGATCGTCCTTGACAATTAGCCATCTGTGGTCAAGATCGTTCGGCGAAAAAATGGTTGATATTGGGGCCTACTGTTTAATGCCCAATCATTTTCATTTATTGGTAAGGGCAAAAGACGATAATGGTGTGACAATTTTTATGAAAAAGCTTTTAACTGGATACTCGATGTACTTCAATAAAAAGCAGAATCGAAGCGGTAGTTTGTTCGAGGGTACTTTTAAAGCTAGCCATATTGATAATAACGAGTATCTTAAATATCTTTTTGCGTATATTCATCTTAATCCCGTGAAAACAGTTGATCCGCATAATTGGGAGAGCAAGATAATAATTGACGCCAGATTTGCTCAACAGTTTCTTGATAAATATGAATATTCAAGTTACGCCTACTATAGAGATAGGCCCCGACCATCGGATTCAATCTTGTCGGGCAACAAAAATTTTCCAGATTACTTTAATCAAGCGCATGAGTTTCAGGAATTCGTTTCCGATTGGATCGAGTATTCCACTGTCAAGGATCGTCCTTGACAGTGAGATTAGCGCTGGCAAGCGATAGAATGAGGGGGTGGTGGAATTGACTTTGGTATTTACGTTTATCCTTGGCTTGATTGTTGGCAGTTTTTTGAATGTTGTTGTTTACCGACTTAATACCGGGCGCACGGTGGCCGGCCGATCGCTGTGCTTGGCCTGCGGCCAGCAACTCGCCTGGTATGATCTGGTACCACTTTTCAGTTTTTTGTTTTTGGGCGGCCGTTGCCGTTACTGCCGCGCTAAAATTTCTTGGCAGTACCCGCTGGTGGAGCTGGCCACGGCGGCGCTCTTTGCCGCCGTGGCCAGCAAATTTCCGGCCGGCCCGGCCGGAGTTAATTGGTGGTGGTTGCTTTGGTGGTTGGTAATGAGTTTGATCGTTGTGATCGTAGTCTATGATTGGCGGCACCAAATTATTCCCGATGGGCCGGTGTATTTACTTATCGCTCTAGCCTTAATTTATGCTCTAGTTCAACCCGATCGCTGGTGGTATTTGGCCACCGGCGCTGGCTGGGCCGGATTTTTTGCTCTGTTGTGGGCGGGTTCGCGCGGCCGTTGGCTTGGTTTGGGCGACGCCAAACTCGCCCTCGCCCTCGGCTTTCTTCTTGGTTGGCCGGGCGCCTTAGGTGCCATGGTTTGGTCGTTTTGGAGCGGGGCTGGTGTGGGCTTGGCATTGCTCGCTGTGGGACGATATTCTACAATTAAGGCGGAGGTGCCGTTTGCGCCTTTCTTGGCGCTCGGTTTTGCCCTCAACTTTTTTTTCAATCTAAATGTTTTTTTCTTTTAAACGCGGTTTTTCGCTCATTGAGATGTTGGTGGTGCTCGGTATTTTTACCGTCATCACTAGTGTGGTGATCGCTGATCTGCCAAGCTTCCGCGACAAAACTATTTTGGAGTTGGTAGCACAGGAGATTGCCGTCACTATTCGTCAGGCACAAAGTTACGGCGTCGGCACTCGGTCCTTCGCTGGCAAATTTCCTTCCCACGGGATTTATTTTGGCGGTGCAAATAGTTTAATTTTGTACGCTGATTTCGTACCCACTGAAAATAATTATTATGATGTTGGTTCTGGCTGTGGTTCCGGCAATACTGAATGCATAGAAACTTATAATCTGCCGGGCGGAGTCAACATTTTGGCTAGACTCAACTGTTCGTCTGGTTGTGATCTTGCCACTCCGTTGTCGGCATTTAATGTTTTGTTTGTCCGCCCCAAGCTTGACGCTGTTTTTACCAACAACACTGGTGGTACCTTGGGTGGGGGTGCCGGGTATACCCAGATTGGTATTGTTTTAAATTCCCTCCGCGACAAGCAACAGCGTTGCCAGATCGTTAGGGTCGTCTCTACTGGTCAAATTTTGGCCGAGCCGTTCTCCGGTACGGTTAACGGTTATACTTGTTCATGACCAAACGCGGCTTTACATTAATCGAGATCATGGTGGCGGTGACGATTTTCTCGATGGTGGCTTTGGTAGCCACTGGGGCGGTGCTCACGGCCAATCGTGTTAATCGGCGCGTGCAGGCTATTAAATTGGTGACTGACAATTTGCATTTCGTCTTGGAAAACATGGCTTACAATATTAAATATTTTGAGACACGCCATTGCATTAATCAAGCCAGTGGCTCTATTAATATTGGCACTGCTAGTAATAAGAATTGTGGTTTTGGCGATGACAGTAACGGCGGCGAAGGTTTATTGCTTAAAGATAGTAGCGGCCAGTATGCTCTCTATGCTTTTCGTCCCACCAGCGGCGAAATTCCCGGCTCAATAAAATTTGCAGATGAAACGAGCGGTGGGTCGATTAATTTAAATACACTAACCAATCAAATTACGTTGCCGAGCGTTGAAGTCACCGACTTGCGATTTTATGTGGATGGTAATCAAGATCATCCTGATTTACCAACGACCGAGCCAGCCGCCCCGCGGGTGTCAGTGGTGCTTAGTGCGCGAGTGGTTGATCCGCGTAACCCGGTTGAATTTACATTGCAAACCACCATTTCTGATTAAACATGAATCATTTTTTTAAACACAAACGCGGGTTTACTCTTGTCGAGATGCTGGTGGCCATCACCATTTTGGTCATTGGCGTGTTGGGCCCCTTGGCCATGGCCTCACGCGGCATTAGCGATGGGCGATACGCGCAAAATTATCTTATCGGTTCTTATTTGGCTCAAGAGGCTCTCGAGGCGGTGATCAATCAACGTAATTTCAATCAAGCGTTAGGTTCTGGCACGGATTGGGACAATAAACTAAACGCCTGTTTTACTAATGGTTGTTATGTGGATGTTACGACCGCAAATGGCGGGTCGCAAATAAATATTGCCCCCTTGCCTAGCCCAAGTGATCCCATAAGAGCACTAAGGCTTTATTTGGGCGATAATATTTATCATAATTATGAAATTTGTAATCAAGCGGTGGACTTTGTAGAGTGCGTGTCGTTTCTTGGCGATCCGGCCGGCGGTGGTTATTGGTCTGGATTTTTATATTTCCGAACGCTTACGATTGAGGAAGTTGTTGCCGGCAAGGAGCTTAAAGTTACATCGACCGTTGACTGGATCGATCGCGGTCAATCTCAGTCGGTTACCCTAGTGCAAAATTTGTTTAAGACCAGCAATTGATGAAATGAGAAAATATTTTAGCCAAGGATTCGTACTCTTCTACGCCGTACTGTTGGTAAGCATTGTCTTGACCGTTAGTTTGAGTCTCTTCAACATCACTTACAAGCAAATTTTGATCTCCACCACAGCCCGCGAGTCGCTCAAATCATATTATGCGGCGCTCACTGGTTTGGAGTGCGCCCACTATTGGGACAACGTTTATCCCTACGTTGATCCGGGTTCTGCTCCCAAAGTTTTTGGCGCTATGATTGGCAATAATAATGATTCTTTTGCTTCTGCCAGCGGCCCCGGCCCTTCTTGTTTGAGTAATGTATTCACTATTTCTCATCCTAGCAATCAAGTTTCCCAATTCAGTTTGGCATTAGATAATGGTGCCTGTGTTGACGTGAAGGTTACCAAGAGAATACCAGCGGATCCTGATCAGACAGATACCTTGATTGAGGCTAGCGGTTACAATATAGGCTCGGGTAGCGGTTGCGTGTCTAGCAATCCGCGACGCACCGAGCGCAGTTTGCTGGTTGACTATAACGACTACTATTAGAATAATGGCAAGAATATGGGCTTATGTTGAACCGGCGCGAGGCGGGCAAGAGAATTATTGACCTACGACGGGCGATTGATCACCATCGCCGGCTGTATCATGTTTTTGATCGGGAAGACATCCCCGCCGCCGCCCTCGACTCGTTGAAGGCGGAATTGGCCTCACTTGAAGCTAGTTATCCCGATTTGATAACCCCTGATTCACCAACCCAGCGCGTGGGCGGCGCGCCGCTCAAGCAGTTTGTTAAGGTTAGGCATACCGTCCCACAGTGGTCCTTCAATGACGTTTTTACTCCCGACGAATTACGGCAATTTGATCAGCGGGTGCGCAAAACTCTCGGCCAGGCCCCGAGCTATGTTGCTGAATTAAAAATCGATGGCTTGAAGATTGTTTTGAGTTACGAGCACGGACGTTTAGTGACGGCGGCTACGCGCGGTGATGGTATCGTTGGCGAGGATGTGACGGCCAATGTGCGCACCATTGAGTCGGTGCCGCTTAGTTTTGAAGATAGCAATTTGTCGGTAGTGGTGGAGGGGGAAATTTGGCTTGGACGTTCAGATCTGGAAGCTCTCAACGTCGAACGCGCACACCGCGGCGAACCACTATTGGCTAATCCGCGCAATGCTGCCGCCGGTGCTATTCGCCAACTTGATCCGCGTGTGGCCGCGGCGCGCCGGTTGCAATGTTTTGTCTACGATCTGGCCGCTGCCAATTTTACTCCGCCAAAGAATCAGTTTGAGGAATTAAAAAAATTGCAGAATTTGGGTTTTAAGGTCAATCGTCATTTTGCTCGTTGTGCCACAATTGATGAAGCCATCGCCTATTGGCGCCACTGGCAGGAGAAAGCGGCGGCCGAAGATTACAAGATTGATGGTGTTGTGATTAAGGTTAATGATCGGGTTGATCAGGAAAAGTTGGGTTACACCGGCAAGGCGCCGCGTTTTGCGGTGGCCTTTAAATTTGCTGCCCAGGAGGCGGCTACGGTGCTTGAGGATATTGTGCTTCAGGTTGGTCGCACGGGGGTGATTACGCCAGTGGCCAAATTGCGCCCGGTTTTACTCGATGGCTCGATGGTGGCCCGGGCCACTCTGCATAACGATGATGAGATTAAGCGTCTCGATGCGCGAGTGGGCGACACTGTGGTAGTGCGCAAAGCTGGTGACGTAATTCCGGAAATTGTGTCAGTGGTTATTGAGCTCCGGCCGCGCGGAGCGCGGCCTTATGTTTTTCCTAAAACCTTGGCGGCCTGCGGCGGAGCCATCGAGCGCCGGCCGGGTGAGGTGGCGCATCGTTGTGTTAATCCAAATTCATTTGCTCAACTGCGTCGTCGTTTTTATCATTTTGTTTCGCGGCAGGCGTTGGATATTCGTCAGCTTGGGCCACGCATAATTGATGTTTTATTAGACTACAAATTGATTAGTGATTACGCGGACATTTTTGATTTAACCAGAGATCAATTGTTAACTTTGCCGCGCTTTGCCAACAAGTCGGTCGAACGTTTGTTGGCCGGTATCGCGGCCGCTCGGCGCACCACCCTGCCGCGGCTCTTGGTGGGTCTCTCAATTCCGCATGTAGGCGAGGAAACAGCCGAACTTTTGGCACAAAATTTTGGCCAACTGTGGCGTTTACAGGCGGCCGCAGTGGAGAAACTTTTGATGATTCACGGCGTGGGCGAGACTATGGCTGAAGCTATGGTCCAATGGTTTGCTACGCCGGAACATCAAGTTTTGCTCAAGCGTTTACAATTAGTGTTAGAACTTGAATCGATGAAGACCAGTCCACCACCGGTTGCTGGTCATCCAGCAGTTGGTCGAGTGTTTGTTTTGACCGGTACGTTAAATAGTTTTTCGCGTACTGAGGCCAAGGCTTTGATCCGCGCGCGTGGTGGGCGGGTAGCTAGCGGTGTCTCGGCCGCCATTGATTTTGTGGTGGTTGGCGAAAAACCGGGAAGTAAGGTCCGGCAAGCTATGGCTTTAGGCAAAAAAGTATTAACGGAAAATGAGTTTTTAGCCATGGTAAAATAATGCTAAGATGCTCGTATGATTTCGTCGGATGACATTAAAAAGTTGGTGGTATTGTCACGCTTGCGGGTAACTGACGATGGCAAAGTCGCTTGGCAAAAAGATCTCGGCGCTGTTCTTGACTACGTTGATCAACTCAAGGCGATCAGCGTGGAGTCTGGAACTAGCATCGATTTGCGACTAAAGAATGTTTGGCGTGATGATGACTTGGCCGGCCCGGCGGTGCCAGCCGCGGCTGGCGACGAGGAACTCGTCGCCGCCGCGCCGCGCTCGCGCGCTGGCCAGATTGCTGTTAAACCAGTATTGATCGGTAAGATCAAGAATGAAACTCGATCATAATCATCTAACTATTGCCAGTGCTGGCTTGGCTCTACGCCGAGGCGATTACACGGCGACGGAATTAGTCTCGGCCTATTGGGAGCGAGCTAAATTAGAAAATCCGCGCCTAAATATTTATCGTGAAGTTTTTGCTGATGCTCTGGATCAAGCCGCGAGCGCTGACGAGAAATTGCGGGCCAACAATGATCCCAATCCTTTGCTCGGTATCCCACTGGCAATTAAAGACAACATTTTGATTCGAGGTCGGAGCGCCGGCGCGGCGTCAAGAATTTTAGAAAACTATCGCGCCAGTTATGATGCCACGGCAATCGACCGTCTGCGCCGCGCCGGCGCCGTCTTGCTTGGCCGAACCAACATGGATGAGTTTGCTATGGGCAGTTCTACTGAAAATTCGGCCTACGGTTGGGTGCGTAATCCGCTTGATCCCGAACGGGTGGCCGGCGGATCGTCGGGCGGTTCAGCCGCGGCTGTGGCTGCTGGTGTGGCCTTGGCAGCATTGGGTTCCGACACTGGTGGCTCTATTCGTCAGCCAGCCAGTTTTTGTGGGGTGATTGGTCTTAAAACAACCTATGGCGCTGTGTCGCGCAGTGGTCTTATGGCACTTGGTTCGTCTCTCGATCAAATTGGACCGCTGGGACGAACAGTAGATTGTGTTGCCAGTTTGTATGGCGCAATTGCGGGGTGTGACCCGCTAGATTCCACCAGTCAAGATTATCCTCCGCCGCGACCGTTGCCCCAAAAAATAAAGGTGGGTGTGCCGCATGCCTTTTTGGAGTCGGGACTGGATCCGGCGGTGGCGGCGCAGTTTGAGCAGGCCCTAGCCAAACTCCGTGACGCTAACGCCGACATTGTGACCGTCGATTTGCCACATTGGCGTCAGGCACTGGCAGTTTACTACATTATCATGCCGGCCGAGGCTTCAACCAACTTAGCTCGTTACGATGGCGTGCGTTACGGCTATTATCAAGCCGGCGAAGATCTGGTGGATGATTATGCCGTTACCCGTGGTGCTGGTTTTGGTTCTGAACCGCGCCGGCGCATTATGATTGGCACCTACGTTTTGTCGGCCGGTTATTATGAGGCGTACTACGCCAAGGCCGTGGGCGTGCGGGCGGCTATTACTGCCGAGACTAAGCGTGTATTGGAAGAGGTAGATTTTATTGCCACACCCACGACCACCGGACCAGCCTTTCGGCCGGGTGAGCGCAGTACTGATCCGGTGGCGATGTATTTGGAAGACATTTTTACTGTGCCAGCCAATTTAGCTGGCGTGCCAGCCATTTCTTTACCCATGGGCCGAGTTAATAATTTACCTCTCGGTTTGCAATTAATCGCGCCGGCCGGAGCCGAGGAGTGGTTGTTTACCATCGGCCGGCGCTTGGGTTACTAATGATTTATGGTTACGGCTAATTACGATCCGGGCTTTATTAACTTAGAGTTTTTCTTCCTCAAACTTTATGAGTTTTTCATCAATGCGCCGGCGGCTACGCCGGATTTATCGCGGGAGATTTTTTGGTTTAAAATTATTTTATCTTTTTTAACTCTGGTGTTTGCTGCTGGTATTTTAGTTTTGGGCGTCAAACTGTTTCGTTTGCGGCGTAACGAGATCAGGGACTTCGTTGATATTTTGGAGTCGAGTGTTAAGGATAAACAATTTCGCAATCGGCAATGGGAGCAGGTGCGCCGCCACATTGACTCGCGTCAGCCGAGCGATTGGGTCTTGGCGGTTATTGAGGCCGATAAATTACTGGATCAATTGTTGCGTAATCTGCGTTACTCTGGCGAGAATTTGGGCGAGCGGCTCAAGGTTGTTGACCGGAGCGATTTTTTAACTCTTGACGATGCTTGGGAGGCCCATAAATTTCGCAACCGCATTGCCCACGAGGTTAATTTGGTGGTCACCGAGCGTGAGGCCAAACGCGTTGTTGCTCTCTACGAAAAAGTTTTTCGAGAATTTGATTATATTTGACGTTCGGGATAGAATACAATCTGCTTCAGCGCGGGGTAGAGAAGCAGTAACTCGAGAGGCTCATAACCTCTAGGCGCCGGTGCAATTCCGGCCCCCGCAACAAGATTTTGCCGGTGTAGCTCAGTTGGCTAGAGCGTGGGACTCATAAGCCCAAGGTCGGAGGTTCGATTCCTCCCGCCGGCATCACACTTATCCCCTTGTTGATTAAACTCAACCATAGGACAATTAATGTTGAGTATGGAAACTATGCCGGTGACCCCAATTCCAGCAGTGCCGCCGACTCTGGTGGTACCAGCTTCGCCTAAAAAGTCTCACTTAATCCCGCTGATTTTTTTGGTCATAATCTTGCTCGGTGCTATGGGCGCGGCTTACGCTTATGCAAAAAAGATTGGACCTTTTTCCCAACCACCCTACGACGAGGGGAATTTATTTACCGGATTGACCGACAAGCTGACGGAAGTTCATTCATTGACCTATGCCTTATCTGGTTCTCTCAATGTGACGGTACGAGAGACTGGAGCCAAGCCGTTTACTATTGAATATAACGACACACAACAGTTGGAAAAGTACAAAAATGATGCTCAACGGGCAAAAGACGCTACGGACATTTTATCAGCCTTGGCGCAGTCAAAGTCTCCTTATCCAACTTCACTAGATAAATTATCCACCAGTCGCCGTAAAATCAACTTTGAGGATCCTGTTTCCCATCAGCCATATCAATATCAAGTCACTGACGGGGGCAAGAACTTTAGTCTCAAGGTGACATTTGATCTGCCTCAATCGATTTTGACCATTCGTCGCGCCGCGGAAAGATATGGATATTATGAAGACAATGGATATGAAGACAGACGCTTGGTTGTCTCTGGCCAGCAAATTACTTTTACCAAAGATAGTTATAGTTATTTTTATCTACCCAGTGAGCCAGGAAAACCACTCTTGGCACAACTCACCGAGAGCGCGAGTCGTATCCCACCGGATATCAGCGGGTCTGTTGCCATTAGCGCTACCGCTGATTGGGGCCAGTCGTCCCCATCCAGTTGGCGTTTTAATTTTGCCGCCGATGGTGATACCGGTGGCGATCTAACTTACAAGGTGGGGGCGGAGGCGCTGAAGAAGGGTTCAGATTATTATTTTAGACTAAACAATTTCCCATCCGTTTTCTTCTTTGACCTTTCGGCGGTTAAGGGCCAGTGGATCAAGGTTTCGGCCAATGACTTGTCGAGTATTGGTGGGCGTGATGAGTTATCTGACCTCGTGTCGGAATTGCCCGAAATAGAAGAAAAATTTAAAAGCGCCCGGGAAAAGTCTGTCCATTTGATCAAAAAAGTTGTGGCTTTGGCCGACAGCGAAAGGCTCTTTGTGCTCAAGAATCCCCCGTATAAAGATAAGGTTGATAATCAGTCTTTGTACCGATACGATCTTAAGATTCGTAAAGACGCACTTCTGCCTTTTTATAAAAAGCTAGTTGCTGAAATTGACAAGGATCCCGAACTCGCAGATTATCGTCAGTCTGGTTTTGACGATCAAGGATTGATTGAGTATCTAAACAGTAGCGAATTTTCTAAGGTTTTTGATTATTATGATCAGAATACTGCTGTCTCGTTGTGGGTTGATGGGCAAGGTTTTCCTGTTGCGTCCGAGTACCGGATCAGATTAGTACCGCCCGACACAGCTATCCAGCTCAAAGACAAGCAGGTGAATCTTCTCTTCAAAACCACCCTGTCGGACATTAATCAGCCGGTAATAGTTGAAGTGCCGGCCAGTGCTAAGCCAGTTAGCGAAATACTCGAGGCGCTAGGTTTCAATACGGCCAGAGACAAGCAAGCCGCAGCCAGCACCAAGGCCCACTTGTCGTCAATTAGGGCGCAGGCCGAACTAGTCTATGAGGAAAAAGGTGGTTATGGGACAAAACCGTTTACATTGGGTCCATGCAGCAACAAAGCACAAACATTATTTGCTGACGAGTCGATTTATGATTCTCTCCAGCGAGCCGGCGGCGGCGATGCTACTAAAGTCACTTGTGTTTCTACCGTTAACAATTTGGGCAAGGTCGGTGCTTTTGCCGTCTCTGCGCCATTGCCAGATGCTGATGATCAAAGTTGGTGTGTGGATAGTGATGGCTATTCCAAACAAATAACCGGCTCCATCGTTGGCTCCTCCTGCGGCCCCAATTAGATGTTCCTTTCCGAAAGGTGTGACCTCACAATCCTGGTTGATTTATTTGTATAGTTTACTGTGGGGGCCGATGGCCACGAATCTGACAATTTCCTCGCCGACTAATACATAGTGAGCGCGGATGTCACCAGTAATCTTAATGCTTCGGTGGTTGGCTAGCGGCCCAGACAGAGCATGATTATACAAGCGAGGATCCATCGGATTGTGGACGAAAATTTGTAACTGTTTTATTGCCCGCGCCCTAATTTTTTCTGGTAATTTTTTAAATTCCTTCTCGAAACTTTTGGCCAAAAAATATCGCATATTCTACAAACGCTTGAGGTGGGCGAGTAGTTCTTTGTTCGTAAATGGGCCATTGGTTTGCCCGCGAGCAAACTCGTTTTCTGCCGCGCGAATAATCCTATCCAAATAGGCGGTGGGGCGATATTTATCGGCCGAGAGGCGGATTTCCTTTTCTCGGACAAATTGCTTCAGGAAAGCATTAACTGCCGTACTTAGGGGCAAGCCCAACTCCTCGGCCGTTTCCTGGGCCGCCTTCTTCAATTTTTTGTCTGTCTTAACATTTAGAATCGTTTTAGTATTCATATACCAAAGTATATACAATGGTATAATGGAGTCAAGCTGAAATCGGCCACTGGATTTATCATTGATTTGCTAGTAGTATATTTTGTGTCCAAAGAAAGCGGCCATAGCTCAACTGGTTAGAGCACTCGCCTGTCACGCGAGAGGTTGCCGGTTCAAGTCCGGTTGGCCGCGCACTAAATCTCAAGTTACCCACACCCCATTGTTTTTTTGCGTGACACATGTATACTAGGGTTACTAACAGCACCACCCTTGCCTTTACGGGCAGGGGTGGTTCTTTTTATGCTACAATGTGTGACGATTTGGTATGAAATGGGGCTTCTTAATATTAGGTTTAGTATGGTTTGCGGTCGGGTCAATCCGTGCGTACCTAGATTGTTTTGGTTCCATCGTGTGCGACTACGGTAGTTTAATTTCACCACTACCAGGAATCCTTTTTATTTACCTAGCATTTGCCAAATCAAAATCATTAGAAATAGAAGGGGAAAAGAAAAAATTATCAAAAATTTATTTTAGGAGATTGTTTATCCTGCTCTTTGTTGCACTGGTCGGTATTTTGGAATTATTTGTCTTTGGCACTCAACCGATCTTGTCGTTTATGATGCTCGTTTTTTACCTAGGTTTTTTGCTGTTGAGCGTGGTGTGGAGGGCTAGTAAAACCGGAGGGATCACTTTCTTTAGGGAGGGGTTGGTGGGGTTTGGGTTCAATTCGATTAGTAAAAATACTGATAGGTTTTCTTTTTACGTTATTTTAGGAACACGTATGCTGGGCGCCGTAGTTTTTATATGTTTGGGTATATATTTACTTTTTCTCAATTTTTTAAACATTGATATATTTAAAATCCTCGCTTCTCTTTGGAGCTAGGTTATTAATCTAGAACAAGTGTTGACATCCCGATATTTTTGAATACACTACTTGTATAACTCCTGTTGCTTCGGTGGCAGGACGCGAAGCCGCAACGAAAGTTGCGGCTTCTGCATCTCGGGCGTATCCTTTTAATTGATGCGTGTTATTGTCTACATAGACGGATTTAATCTCTATTATGGAGCACTCCAGAAAACTCCGTACAAATGGTTGGATGTGGCCAAACTCTCTTCCTTTCTGCTCCGTGGTCACGAGATAGCAAAAATTAAATATTTTACTGCTCCCATGAGAATTCGTGACGGCGATACTGATCCAGACAAACCAATTAGACAGCAAATGTACTTACGCGCCCTGAAAACGCTTCCCAATGTTGAGATTGTTGAAGGATTTTTTCTCTCACACATTGTTTCTATGAGACGAGCAGACGGTCATGGCAATATCAAGGTTGTTAAGACCGAAGAAAAAGGGACTGATGTGAAAATCGCGGCGCATTTGTTGCACGATGGTCATTTAGGGCTCTACGAGATGGCGGTAATTATTTCTAATGATTCTGATTTGGCCGAGCCGATTAGAATGGTTACTCAAGATTTGCATCTTCCGGTGCTTGTTATTAGCCCCTTCAAAACCAACACCATGGAGCTTGCGAGGGTGGCTACTCATCGACGGCATATCCGTCGGGGTGTTTTGGGGGTGTCACAATTTCCGTCGAAACTTGCCGATAGCATTGGCATTTTTACCAAGCCCTGGGCGTGGTAGTTCTATATATGAATTGGGCTATCGTTTCTGCGTTCAAACACGGTTCTCACATCGTCCGCTAAGTCGCGCTAATGAGATTTTTACAAAAAAGTCCGAGTGAGACAGTGGTTTTCTGATTTTAGTATGTTAGGATTTTGTTTGTCCATGAGTGGTAAAGATGAGTGGAACAAAGTAGCTGAAATCTACAGCACTCCACATGTCCGCAAGACGGAGATTAGAGCGCCCGCCCTTTTGGCAATATTGGGCGATGCGGGCGGTAAATCGGTGCTTGATCTTGGTTGTGGCGATGGTTATTACTCTAGACTTTTGGCAGAAAAGGGCGCTCGGGTGGTCGGAGTTGATTTTTCCGAAATTTCTATCGGGATTGCAATGAAGCACGAGAAACAGAAGTCGCTCGGAATAAAATATATTCAGACGGATATCACCTCCGCGTTTCCACTGGAAGATTGTAGTTTTGATGCTGTTGTCGCTGATATGGTTCTCGTTACGATCTCGTCTCAAAACCTTTTAATAAATACCATTTCTGAAGTCCGGCGAGTTCTCAAAAAAGGAGGCATGGTATTAATTTCTGACGGTCATCCGGTCGATTTTGCCAGGAAAGATCGTTCAGGGCATTATGTGGCCACGTATACTCAAGGAACTAATTATTTTACATCACCCGCGCCTTACAAAGTAAGGTTGGAGATTGGTAGTCGTTCGGTGGAGTGGACAAATTATCACCGCACCCTGGGAGATCTTATCAACCCTTGGATAGAGAATGATTTTACTCTGATTGGTGTCATTGAACCAAAGCCAACCAGTGCGTCAATTAATCAATACCCCGATTATTTACTGGGCACAGACCAACTTCCACGTTTTATCATTTTTAAATTGGTTAAGAACTAAGATGAGAGTAGCTCAAGATAAACTAAGGGAGCGTATACATCAAGATCTTTTAAATTTGGTGGACAATACGTTGGCCGATGCTGAAATTGGACCTGGTATAAAAAAATTGTTGAGTGCGCTTGGTGTGACTGTTGATGAACTGAAAAAAGAGGTTTTGGCATATACACTCGCCAAAGGAGTTAGTGAGTATCACAATGACCAATACCAAAAGAATGTTGCTCGTCTCACTCTTTATTTCCATAATCTGGTTAGGGGCACGTATCACAGGAGGCGGCATGAGTTTGTATCAGCTTTTCTCAATAGGATCAAACCAAAAACCCTAATGGACGTTGGTTTTGGGGTGCCTGGGCCGTATCTTCTTCCGTATCTACAAAATAATCCTGGGGCCACGGCCATTCTTGCTGACCAGGACCCATCGGCAGAAGACACTGCACGAGTGATAATGTCTAGCATAAATCCCGAGTTGCTCAAACAAGTAAAGTTTATCGTTTACGACATGAATACGCAGGAATATCCTGGGGATGTGGAGGCGTACCTTCACTTAGATTCGGTAGAGCACACCAAGAATCCCACAGAATATCTCAGGAAGATGGTTCGGGCGGCGCGCCTTGGTAGTCATTTCATATTCTCTATACCCGTCTGCAGTATGAAGGGCCTAGAGGGATTCCATTATTACGAGTGGTTGACTGACGTAGAAGTTCTAAAATGGCTTGAAGAAGCTGGGCTGTTTATAAAAGATTCTGGCGCGGCGATACCAAATTTTGCCGTAGACTATTTTGTAGAATTAGTTGAGGGGGGTTACCACAATTTTATGGTATTAGCACAAAAGATATGAATGCAGATATTGTGTGATTTTATTTGCTATACTTAATTCGGATGAGCTAGTTAGTTCTTTTTTTGAAAGGGGTAGCAGATGAGAGTGGTGATTGCTAGTTTGTTGGTGTCGTCGTCAGCATTGGGCGGTTATGTCTGGGAGTTTAACGAACCGGCTGGCGCGGGATTGGGGCGAGTGGCAAACTCCGGTTCACAATCAGTTAACTGGAGTAAAGAAATTGAGGGTCTCCGCACTAATGGTCTTGGTGGCCTAGAGGTCACGTTACCGACCGCGGAATTCTCTTTTGTTTCGACCGGACTATTGGCGCCGGAACCTCATTTTTTAACAGCCGAAATTACGATTGATCCACATCAGTTAGCGCCCGGTAAGTTATCTTTAGGTTTTGTTTGGTATCTAGATGACCAGACGATTCTTTATTCGGCGCTGTGGTACGAGAGATTGACTGGATTTTTCGGTTACACTGAAGGGGTAGCTGGCGGTGGTTCATCGGTTAGGGTTCTTCATGATTTTGACGTGATCACTGAACCGCTTATTTTGCGGATCGAATACGATCCGGATTCTAGTGCTGAACTGCTCTATGGTTTTAAGTCAGACGTAAGTTTGATTGGGGTCGGTGTTGTGCCAGTCGATGGGTTTTATCGCTATGGTGTGCCGGGAATATATCTTGGGATTGACGGTTTTCGCCTTGATGCGCCTAAAAGGGTTCAAGACCTTGGAATCAGTTGACTAGGAATTTGATAATTGATTC
>JBBTTC010000003.1:5450-90001 GCA_038064435.1 Patescibacteria group bacterium | reverse complement strand
CGCTAACAGCGGGACAAGCGTGCAAAAGGTTGTCCAAGAAACGGGGTACTTGCCAAGTCATCGTGTTTTTCTTGGAGCGCCTCGATCCACTCGCCAACTCCACGTTCGAGAATAACTCGCAAGGCAAATTCATGTTGGCCATTACCTTCGGCTATTCCAAGTACTATGTCGACAACTTGAGTGAAAATGTACGCCGGGGCAATCGAACCAAAGTCGAGAATGGTTGGAAGCCCGGGCGAGCTCCACTCGGTTATCGCAACGACCGGGAAACAAGGACGATGGTGCCTGACCCGGATCGATTCGAGCTGGTTCGGCAAATGTGGCAGCTGATGCTCACCGGCGCGTACACGCCGCATGATATCTGGCACCTAGCGACCAAACGCTGGGGATTGTGTGCCATGCGGCGGGGCCGTAGTACGGGTGCGCCGATTGCGAAAAACGTCATCTATCGAATGTTTGGCAGTCCTTTTTACGCTGGCATTATCGAGTACGCCGGTCGATCGTACCCGGGCAAGCACAGAACCGTCGTGACCATCGACGAGTTCGAGCGGGTGCGAAACATGCTGCGCCGACCGATCCAGTGCCGCCGCCAGCGACACGAGTTTGCTTACACTGGATTGATCCGCTGCGGCGAGTGTGGTTTTGCGATCACCGCCGAGCACCAAACCAACCGCTTCGGGTCGAAGTACGTTTACTACCATTGCTCCAAGCAGAAGCGCGACTACGAATGTCGCCAGCCTTATGTTTCATTGAGGAGTTTGGAGCAGCAAATCGTTGATTTTCTGGAGGGTGTTAGTCTGCCGGATCGCCTGCATCGTTGGGCGGTGGACCGGGGGCGGCTATCGGTCGCGGCACGCGCAGCAGAGGCTGAGGAGCAACGCCGTTCGGCCCAAGCTCACTTGATGTCGGTTGAGAACCAGTTGGTGAACCTGACCAAACTTCGTGTACGTGATCTACTTACCGATGACGAGTACCTCAAGCAGCGTCAGGAGCTTGAGCAGGAACGCCAACGACTGGCGGAAATGTTGGCACGGGCCGCCGGGACAGATCCACGGTTCGAACCCGTGGAACTCGTCAGTTCGTTCAGCAACAAAGCCGTGTTTCGCTTTCGTTCCGGAAACCTACGCACGAAGCGCCTGATCCTTTCCATCGTCGGTTCGAACCTCACGCTCAGGGACAAAAAGTTGAGCATCCAGGCGGTGAAACCGTTGCGCCCGGTCGGCCAAACGGCGTCAATTCCTTTTGTGTGCGGACGGCGGGAATCGAACCCGCGCCCTCTGCTTGGAAGGCAGAAGTTCTGCCATTAAACCACGTCCGCTTGTAAATAATTCTTCAGCCGACGCTTAATGAAACCACGTCCGAAACCTGTTTTCAATTGCAACTCCCGGCAACGCGCGTCAGTTTTATTAAAACATACCTCATAATAAACCAGCTCAATCTTATCAAAACTTTTCGTACTTCTTACGCCTCCGCTTTGATGCTCACGCAAACGATGATCCATGTCTCCCGTTGTGCCCACATAGTAAATTGTTCTGCCACTAATAGTATCGTAGCAAGACAAAACGTATGTGTAATGTTTGTTGGTCATGGTGATTGCTACTCCCGCCAAAAGCTTCGCATTTAGGCGGGCCCGCCACAATGCCGACAGGCTTTGGGCGGGAAACCACATCCGCGTGTAAATAATTTTCTAGCCGGCGCTTTTAGACTAACACAAGCGATAATGAAACTAGAAGTGGAACAAAGAGACTAGAAAAATTATGGTGCACAAACCGGCCGAGGCAATGCACCACGTGCACAATTCTTTTATTTTAAAAAGTTGAACGTAAGTTAAGCCGAAAGAAAAAGTTACCACGCCAGCCGAGGCGGCGATCAGCACGAGTGAATAAAACGTTTCACTCACTTCCGGCCAAAGTAGTAATACCAGATGACTAGCTAGCAACCATAAATAATATGCTAGTCCCCAACTCTCCAAGCCAATGCCAAACAGTTGCGAGTACTCGCTATGAATGACGGTGTCGCAATTAGTATTCAGCGGACAAATTAATTTGGCGCGATGATGTTTTTTATGAAAAATGTAGTGCGCAATTGTTGCCCCCGCCGCCGCGGCGGCCACGATGATCCAGTGCCAACTCCAAATGAACATGACAATTATTGTAACACAAGAAAGACCCGCCGCGGCGGGTCTAAGTTCTAACACACAAATGCACAAATACTAACCAACAGCAACCAGACTCTCCAAACCCACCATAAGCTCCTCCGGGTAAAAGTCGGGGGCCTTAATACCAGCGTGGCACCAAGCACGAGCAAATTCCAAATTGCGTCGCAAATAATCTAATTCCTCCGGACGCAACAACTCGTGGCGATAGCGACCAAAAGATCGACGTTGGATTTCCACCTCGCGCGACCGATCTTTATGTTTGACCCCACTATACTCAACCACGACCTGCGAAGTGCTGTCGCCCGAGGGAGTTAGGTCCACCACCTTGGCTGGCACAAACTTCTGCACTTTGCCTATTCGCACAAAACATGTGACGCCATCCTCTTTCTGGACCCAATCCTCGGGACGGCACAGCGGCACCAAGGGCTTGATCTCAATTGTCTGTGGCAAAATATTTCTCTGCAAAAATCGGAGTCGAACGTCGTTACCGTGTGACTTTTCGCGAAGCAGCCAAAACTCGATAAGTTCCTGAACAAAATCTCGGCCCCAAAAAATGACGTCGCTGAAATTTTTAATTCCCAAGTGGAACCAAGCATCGGGAATCACGTCACCGGCCGTTAGGCTGTTTCTACCTTTACCCACACTACACTCTCCTTTCTTGTTTGAGAACAATACCGACTACCAGCTTAGCGCAAAACTTGTATTTGTAAATACAACGTCTTGACAGGAGTAAGTCGTTAGCTATACTAAATATACACATTGGCTTCGGCCTCCGAGAACCCCGCTTAATTGCGGGGTTCGTTTTTTACAGGAGATTTTTTATGGCATCGGTGAGTTTTTTGAAATCATTCTTCGTCATTACCCCGATTTTCCGAATCAGACGTTTCCGGTCGTAATTACGCATTTGTAAAATAAGTAAATCGTTCTCAGTTTCCCCAATATTAAAACGAACTCGGAAAGCGATGTTTTTTGTTTTGGTTGTAAGAGGAATACCCCAAAATATGTCACGAGTGAATTTTCTGACTACAAGTACTGGCCGACTGAAATCCTCGGTCATCGAATGCTGTTCTGAGCCAACATTTACTCCAATCGAACACCACCAAATTTCTCGCTCATGACAATCCGCGAGAGAATCAGAATAGTTGATAGATTTTTTCCGCTCATTCCATTCATCAAATTTCTTCTCCATCGTATTATTTTAACACTAAGTCAAATTTAAAATAAAAAAAACCCGCCGAAGCGGGTTGCCTGTTGGCGAGTTGGGGGCTCAATTCCGGTGGCGCTTTCGGTCCGCTAGGAAGTAGCGAACATAAATATCAGCCACCACGCGACCGCAAAACCCACGGCAAAAAAAGCCGACACGCACACGAGATAAACGGCTTCTTTTGTTTTAGCGTTCATGGTTAGCTCCTTCTAAGTTGTTTCAAAGATCAACTGTTTCGTCCTTTCGGACTCATCAGTCGAGATACACATCTCGAGACAGTATAGTTTTTAACAGTTAACTATTAAACTGGGTGGGTATACCACCATCTGGCTCGGATCAAGGTGACTACGACTTCCTTTGGGCTGTCAGGAATATCGCCCACCAGTCGCCTCCCGAACGCTTGTCCTCAGCCTCAACGCTCTGATGGACAGGCTTCGAAAAGGTGATCTCGATGCCGACCCGACCGAACTCCTCGACCAGCGGTGCCATTTCTTCAACCTCCTTTTTGAGGCAACTACGACACTCGCCGCAGGACGACCAGACCACGCCTTCTTCGGTAGCGAGCGACTTATAAGCCGCCACCACCAGTTGGCTTTCCATGATATCAGCGTGGTGCTCCCGCGCTTCAGCCTCCGTTTTTGCGAAACGGTGCGGAAGATGGTCCGCGACAAAAGCAGAGAAGCTGGGCAGGGCCTTTAGGGTCTGAACAATGGCCTGAAGTTTGTCACTGACCATGACGATTCCTTTCGGTACGGTTTTTGAAAGAGCGGTTTCTGTTTCTGGCTTTCGCCGTCATCAGCCCCGACACACATCGGAGAACAGGAAGGATTTTTATGGAAAATCCTCAAACCGTTAGATGAAAACATGGTGGTTTGATAAGAGTAGGAGCTCATTGGCTCAAACCCTCGCTCACATTGCACCACCAAGGCCTCAAAATGGCCCAAGCAAGTTTCGTTTCTTGGCTGAAACGAACAAGCTTTGCAACGCTCGAAAGTGGCGCCACCTTCGAGTAGATTTCCTATCCATCAACACAACAAAGCAAGATGCCCCACTGTGGTTGATATTGGGATAGGCTTTATGTCAGCTGATAGATACGGTTGCCACACCGTACCGTCTGACGAGGAGCCAACTATCGGGCACCTCTTATTTTTATCAAAGATCATCCGATTTCATCCTTTTGGAATCATCAGTTCGCCCACACAGGCAAATATCAGAGGGAAGTTTAAACGTACTTCCCGGACGCACACCTTTATTCCTCGGTCGAACGCACGGGTCGGCCCAACTTAATCACGGGGCCGTCGTGGTCAAGCGAGACGTGGAAGATCAGCCAACCATCGGAGAGCAGTTCGTGGATACGGTGAAGGTAGGCCTCTTCCTTTCCGACGTCACTCTTGTTCTCCGACACGATTTGCGACTTCCGAACGAACATGATTTCACTTCTCATTTTCTTGTCCTTTTTTCTCGTCCTTTGTTTCGAAGAACTTTTTCTGTTTCTGGCTTTCGCCGTCATCAGTCGAGATACACATCTCGAAACAGAGGGAAGTTTCTAGAGCTGATTTTCAGCTCCTTTTCGAAACCCTTCCCAAATCGACGGCTTGCCATCGATCAACGGTCGTCATCCTGCAGAAATGACACCATTTGGTTACGCTCATGGCAGATGATGCCCATCGGTTTTTCGGTAGGATTCGAGTCCTACAACATT
Organism: Patescibacteria group bacterium; assembly: GCA_038064435.1. GTDB lineage: Bacteria > Patescibacteriota > Minisyncoccia > Phycocordibacterales > JACOZG01 > JBBTTC01. The sequence continues at coordinate 84,937 of JBBTTC010000003.1, read as the reverse complement.
GCCTTGAAGATTCAAGGCACTCGACGGTCACCACTCACCCATGGGACTATTTTTTAAAGAACTAAGGATTTTTGACCGGAATCCTCAAAACCGTGCGTATCACTTATGCGCCGCGCACCAGATACGCTCGACCTCTCTCATGCCGAGAACCTGGGCGATCCAGACATTTGAGTTGAGCGGCACAAAGTACGGGTCGCTCACCCATGCGATAACTCCCACAAGGCCAGAGAGGCCACCAGCCCTCTCCACCAGAGCGGAATCGAAAACCACATCGGCATCAGCGCGCGAATCAATGTACATATGCGTGGACTCGGCGCTCGGCAAGGTCTGCTTGATCGCTTTCGCCAGCGGACTATCTGCGGGCATGTCGAGGAAAATCAGAACCGGGCGATTGGCGGTAAACATGTGCCACATCCTTTCTGTTTAACAAACCATCCAACGAATTCACCACACGCGTGATGAACTCGATAATGATGGCCATCGAACCGAAGTTCGATGGCCGGTGCGATCGATCGCGCCCTTGCCCTGACAGCGCAATCTGGCTTCCCCCTACAGCACTCAAGCAACGACCGAAGTCGCGCCTGCCTCTTTGGGAGGAAACGTGCCGCGACTCTCTTGCGAGAATCGCGCGGGCCAGAACAGGTCGAGGGACGTCTCCCTTCCCCCGCACCGTGTAAGCGGCTTTCGGGATTCGCCATCGTTTGATTGGTGATCGGGTGCGATACGCTCGTCTGGTATAACCAGACATTGTTCGCCTTTTCAGACCAGAGTGTTGTCACCGCTGGTAGACAAACTGTATCTACGCCTTGCGCGGCTCTTTCGAGCACATACGCTTGCGATCACCACGGAGTACGCTCTCCGCGCCTCACGTGCTTTGGAAGTCGCACACTCCCTGCACCACATCTAGACCGAAAAGTTTTTCGATACAAATGTCGTGCAGGAAATTTATTTAATCAAAGAACTTTCTGCTTTCATCCTTTCGGAATCGTCAGCCCGAGCGCACACTCGAGTAACAGGGTAGAATGGCGTCTACCATCGCTCATATTTAATGGGTATATGATCCCCTTTCTTTAAATCTGTACCTACGGGACCCATACAGATTTATCTTTTACGCTTGGGTCAAGCGGCGGGAGCACAAGGCATGTGTCACTCCCACTACCCGTCTTTTCGACACGGGTTGGCCGCGTGGTGAGCTACGCCAGACTGACCGGCAAACCAAGAATACCACTGAGGTAATCAAGGATACCGTAAATACTGTGTGTCTCACTTTGCGGGGGCGGGAGGATAAGATACATTTCGTGATCTCTCCAACTCGCACCCTCAACGCCCATCACTTCGAGTCGATGTTGAACTTGCTTGACTCGACTGAGGCAAGTGCCACAACCATGGCACTGCATCTTTACCCGCAAGTGGATATTTCCACTTGCGTCTTGATGCACCGCGCGCTCGTTCCTCCAGTGTCCGATTTTCACGAACCTTGGATTCGGAATATGGAGCATATTGCCTCCTTCTCGGTCATCAGACCGGCTAGTGTTACAAAGAACATTCCTGTTTCGAGTTTTTACTCTCATCAGTCTCGATACACATCGAGAGACAGAGCTAGGTCATTAATCCTAGCGTCATGGCATATGTCCGCTTAGCCAAGTCAGCGTCTCGGAACTGCCCCGAGATATTACTGCCCCTTTTATCGACATGGGTTGGTCGTGGTCGGAGCCAGCTAGCGATGCCGGCCGTTGACGCCGTTGGTCGGCGTGCGCACCATCCGCACCTCGAAGCAGGCCTGTTTCTTGGCCTCCTCCGTGTTGCGGCGCGGGCGACCAGACCAGTCGTAGTCGGCTTGGGCTAGCAACTGATTGGCCTCCTTGGTGGCCACCCAAACTCTGGCGAAACTAGATGATGCGGCATAGCTGGCCATATTCGGCCTCCTTTCCAAAAATGGTTCAACTTTTTTCTCAATCTGCCCCCGCCTGAGCCGCCGCGATATTATCTGGGCGGTGGCTCGGGTGGGAGCACATCAAAGATCATCTGCCATACATTATAGTCGGCCGTAAATATTTGTCAAGTACTTTTGACATTAATATTCTATATTGTGACAAAACACCAATAAACAGGCCATATTCTAATATATTAATGTCAGTCTAAATTATCAGAATGATAAATTTTTTTCGCAAAACTTTTTACGTTAAACATTAAAAACACTCGCTAAAAGCATAAGAGGGCTAAAAATCGTCATTTACGGCCTTAAATAAGGTTGGTTTGACCAAAAATGACAAAAACCCTTGACAAACAGAAAAATGGGTCTATACTGGTAACCAGCGGTGGTGAAGCAACGTTGCTTCTTAAATAACCACTAGTTCCTGGTTTTATGTGGAGGTGTCCTATGAGTGATTAGCCGTGCGGCCAACACTGCCACTGCCCAGACTATTATAGGGTCTGGGTAGTGGCAGGATAGGTTGCCTAATCACGCACCGAAACATGCAAACCAAAAAGAAAGGAAAAAAGAAATGATGGATTAGTCGTTGGGGTTGGTCTGTTGTGACCAAAAAGAAAGAGTGTCTTGTGAGGATGCCATTTGTAGGTATCTAAGACTCGGACCCGGGAGCAGTAATACTGCCCTCGGGTCCTTTTTTTTGATCAAAAACGAAATTAAAAAGGCTTCTCATGGTGTCAGCTAAGTCTTGACTCTTAATGAAAATCCCCGAAAGGTTTTTACCCAGAATGCTGATTCTGACCTTGTCTTCGTAAATTGATATATCACAAGTGAGGGGGTACTTTTTTTCGTCAATTCTAATTCGGTCGCCAGTTTCATCAGACAACTTTTCACCCTTAGAATAATTATATAAGACCTTAGATTTAACTTTTTGTGCCAGCCGCAATTTTTTGTACTTACTCATTTCTTCGGCAGAGAAAATTTCATCAAGCAGATCTTTAGAATAAATCATATAGATCGGGCTACCATCTGGCGTTTTGCTGTAAATATCTTCGTTCGTACTAAAAATGCCTTCCTTGCCTTCAAAAAATCTAACAACGGGACGTTCGCCGCTTTCGCGCTGAACGCTTTTAATTTGCGGGATGATATCTTTGAGTCTCTTGGAGTGCTCGTTTAAAATTATTTTTTGTCTTTCAATAAAAGTCTCCAGTCTTTCTGGCGGCTCGGCTTGGTAATGAGTTTTTTTGCCGATGGTGGTTTCACTAACTAAACCTTTTTGAGCTAGACTTTCTAGCACCACGTAAACAGTCGGGCGTTTGATTTTGGTCTTGGCCGCAAGATCAACGACCGAAGAATTGTCGCTGGCTAATAGCGCCAAATAAATCAGAGCCTCTTTATTGTTTAAGCCAATTTCTCTTAAGTATTTTTCCAACATACAATGATTCTAGATCAAAGAATTATTTAAATCCATTGAGGAATCGGACTTGGTTCGGGATGCCGAGAGTCGAACTCGGACCGCACCCACCCCATGGGTGTATACTACCGCTATACTACATCCCGTCGGCCCATAGTTTGACACAAGCCGTAGTCATGGTAAAGTCGGAGGTAGTGCATCGTAGTTCTTGAACAAACTTTTGAAAGGAGGCAAAAATGGTTGTGGCTGAACAAACGGCGGGGTTGGATTTACTCGTCAAAATTGGCCGACAGTTTTTAGGGAGTGATCATGTGCATGTGGCCACGGGTGGGGAAGAAATCCACCACCGACCACTACACAGGAATAACGACGACCTCGAGACGGTTTTCAGAATCGCCCAGCGCGAAAATGGGCGAAATGATGAAATGTGGCAACTCTTAGTCGTTCCCGGGCAAAAGAGCTTTCGTAAGCTCCAAACCACGGGTATTACCAACAATCTCCACGCCGCGCACGACATCAACAGTAATCTCCAAGATTCTTGGGCCACGGATGAAGCAGACAGCATCTTTCTGTTTAACTCCCGCTTGGCCATGATTGGAATAAGTGGCCACGCGATGGAGGAAGAGATCGGTGAGAGCATCCAGAACAATGGCCCGACCTGGAAATTGCGCCGAGCGACCTTGGCCGAGCTCTTTCTGGCCGACGAAGCCGGTTGGAAAACGGGGTATTTCTATCCCCTGCCGATTGGCTATGGCCATCTCACGCCCCATGTGTGCGGACTAACCTCATGTTGTGTTTGGCGCGCTGAGCGTTATGCCAAGAACCAATCAAACGGGTTCTTGTTTGACACCCAACGGCACAACGCATCAAACCCACGCACCGGCACCTTTCTAGCAATAAACATTTAGTCTCGCAGTCTCACCAATGATCGATTATTGGTGAGACGGCCCCCAGCGCCGCGGCTGGGGGCTTCTTTTTACTTCAGAGTACCAAGATCGGAGTGCCGGGATTCGAACCCGGAATCGCCCGCTCCCAAAGCGGGTATGTTAGCCGTTACACTACACTCCGTGCCTTAATGCTAGAAGACTGACTCCAGCCAGTCAATTTTGATCTCGCGCCCAGCTTGATCCAAATAAACAGCTAAAACATCAATTTGCCAATCAACGTCGTCCCCAATCCCCTTCTGACTCAAATATATCTCGATTGTCCTTGCTAATCGCTTTAGTTTCCACGGATGAACATTATCTTCGGGCTCATAATCGTCCACCCCCCCCCCCCCCCCCGACCGTGACACGGTTTTGACCTCCACAAACCGCCAATCATTCCCCTTGCGAGCCACGATATCGATTTCGCCAAACTTTTTGAGATAGTTTCTGTCAACAATCGTAAAACCGTGTCTTTTTAGGAACAAACAGGCCAAATCCTCACCTTTTTGACCGATAACCTGCCTAAAGGTCTGTCTTTTATGCACACTATCCCCAGAGTTATCCACACTTTGACCAATAGTTTTTAGTCCTTGACCTTTGTGCGGGCAGGGAGAATCGAACTCCCGACTCATCCTTGGCAAGGATGTATTCTACCACTAAACCATGCCCGCCAGTTATCAAACCCATGCCCCCGGAGGGACTCGAACCCCCAATGACGGTTCCGAAGACCGTTGTGATATCCATTTCACCACGGGGACGATCCCCAACCAACCAATAATATAACAAGGTTAGTAAAAGAGCAAAAAGTAATATAAAATGGCATCAATGGTGCCCAAATTACAAGCAATTCCTGAATCTATCAGGCAAATTGTAACGATCCTACAACGGGCCGGTTTCCAAGCCTATTTGGTTGGTGGTTGTGTGCGCGACCTGCTCCTCAACCTCAAGCCCAAAGACTGGGACATCACCACCAATGCTAAACCCGAGCAAATCGTCACCCTATTTCCCAAAACCTTTTACGAAAACAGTTTTGGTACCGTCACCGTCCATGATCCAGACGCCGCAGATCCAACCTTAAAAAACGTTGAGATCACGCCCTTCCGCCTCGAAGCCAAGTATTCCGACCAAAGGCACCCCGACACCGTCACCTTCAGCACCAAACTTGAAGACGATTTGGGCCGGCGCGACTTCACTATTAACGCTCTCGCCCTTGACCCAGCGACCGACAAGCTGATTGACCTATATGCTGGCCAAAAAGACATTGTCGACAGGGTAGTACGGGCAGTTGGCCAACCAGATAAGCGCTTGGCCGAGGATCCCCTACGTCTCCTCCGAGCCGTGCGCCTAGCCACCGAACTCGGCTTTACCATCGAAGCGCAGACCGAAAGGGCCATCAGAGAAACTGCCGACCAACTTAAAGCCATCTCGTCAGAGCGAATCCGAGAAGAATTTATTCGCATCGTAAATTCAAGCCAACCCCTGGTGGGCATCAAACTAATGTCTAAGCTTGGTCTCCTGTTACACGTGGCACCAGAACTAGAAGCCGGCATTGATATGAAGCAAAATGGCGACCATAAATACGATGTTTGGGAACACACGTTGCGTGTGGCACAACATGCTGCCGATAAAGATTTTCCGTTACACGTGAGACTAGGAGCGCTATTTCATGACATAGGTAAACCGCCCACCCGCCAATGGAGCAAGGAAAAGGACGACTGGACCTTTTACGGCCACGACGTAGTCGGAGCCAAAATCACCCGTCAGATCATGCAACGCCTAAGATTTGGTAAGAAAATTAGCGAAGTGGTGGAAAAATTGGTCAGAAACCATATGTTTTTTACTGATACAGAAAAGATCACCCTATCGGCCGTCAGACGTTTGATACGCAGTGTGGGGCCGGAAAATGTTTGGGACTTAATGAAAATTCGCGCCTGTGATCGCATTGGCATGGGACGACCCAAAGAAAACCCGTATCGTCTGCGTAAATATGAATCCATGATCGAGGAGGCGATGCGTAATCCCACTTCGGTGGCCATGCTTAAAATAAAAGGGGAGCAGGTTTTACATGAAACTAAACTAGGGCCAGGACCAAAGGTCGGCCATATTTTGCATGCACTACTAGAGGAAGTACTGGATAAACCAGAGTTAAACAGCGAAGAATATCTAATTTCTAGGGCTAAAAAACTAGCCGAGATGGGGGAGCAGGAGTTGGAAAATTTGGGACAAAAAGGTAAAGAGAAAAAGAAAAACGTTGAAGAAGGGGAGCTAAAAAAGATTCGCGACCGACACTGGGTCAAATAAAAACTCGCCAGTGTGGTTTAGGCGAGTGGGAACACGAGACATAGTTGTAGAGTCGTGTCCGATAAAGATCTATTGCTGTCCTATAGTTTATTATGGGACAAGCAAAAGGACAATACTTGCCCTGTGGATAACTAAGTATTGTCTCTTAAGCTCTTGCGATGAAATTGGCGATGAGTATCACGCAAATGTTTGTCGGTCACATGGGTGTAGATTTGCGTCGTAGCGATATTGGCGTGGCCAAGCAAAACTTGGACCGAACGCAAATCGGCGCCGTTGCGCAAGAGATCAGTGGCAAAACTGTGCCGCAGGGTGTGGGGAGTGACTTTTTTGCTAATGCCAGCGGCTAGGGCTCGTTTGGCCACGATGCGCTCCGCCATTCGCGACCCCAACCGACTCTCACCCCGACCAACAAATAGCGCCAAGCTGGTGTCGGTACGCTGGTCTAGGTAGTCTTTTAGGGCTTTTTTCGCCGGTGAGGACAAAAAAACCAAACGCACCTTGTCACCCTTGCCACGGATAGACAATTCGTCACTTCGCCAGTCGATACTGTCGCGGTCGAGAGAACAAAGCTCTGAAACACGTAAGCCGGTAGAAAAAAGTAATTCCAGTAGAGCGCGATCGCGCCAATCGTTCAACGTTACCGTCTTGATCGCCAAAAGACGAGCTAATTCATCAGGGTTAATTAAATCCAAGTCGCGGCCGGGCGCCTTGGCCAATTCCACCTGATTGGGCGACAGAGTATCCAGTCCCCGCCGCGACAAATATTTAAGAAAAGACCGCAAAGCGATTAAGTGATAATTCTGTGTATTCTTTTTAATACCCGCGCGGTTGAGAAAGAGGCGATAGCGCCGCAACAAGTCCTCGGTGATAGACGCCACCGACCCAATTTGGCCAAAATCCAAAAAGCGCCGCAAATAATGGTCATAATTGGCAATAGTTTTCAAACTTCGGCCTCGTTCAACCTCCAAATATTCGAGAAAATCGGTTTTAAGTCTAGCCATCTCGGTCATCGCCACATTGTTGCATTTGATAATTCTTTGCGCTAGACTAAGCGCCATGCTTTCCACCAAGAAAAAGAAGGCGGTCATTACCAAACATCGCCAACACGAAACCGACACGGGATCATCCCAAGTTCAGGCGGCCATGCTAGAGCAACAGATTCAGGAATTAACCCGCCACCTCAAAGCTAACCCCAAGGATGAACATTCGCGCCGCGGCTTATTAAAAATGGTCTCCCGTCGTCGGGGTCACCTAAAATACCTCGGTAAATAATGTCTATTATCAAGCATCCAAGCCAGAGAGTGGGAATCTTCATTGATACCCAGAATCTGTACCATTGCGCCAAAAACTTGTATCAGGCTCGAGTTAATTTTAGCGCCATTATGAAAGAGGCGGTGGCCAATCGCCACTTGGTTCGGGCCGTGGCTTATGTTGTGACCACCGAATCGGGTGAGGAAAAGAATTTTTTTGATGCGATGGGCAAAATCGGTATTGAAATTAAAACTAAGGATTTGCAAATTTTTGCCGGTGGCGCCAAAAAAGCTGATTGGGATGTTGGTCTGGCGATGGATGCAGTTAAACTGGCGCCGCGCCTTGACGCTGTGGTGATTGCCTCGGGCGATGGTGATTTTGAACCCCTAGTGCAATATTTAAAAATCAACACCGGCAACCAGGTTGAGGTCATTGCCTTCGGTAAAAGCACCTCCATGCGATTAAAAGAAGCGGCGGATGACTTTCTCGATCTGTGCGAAAATCCTAAAAAATATTTGCTCTCTAGCAATACTCGTCGTGAACGCCGACCAGTACCAGCGGCAGTTACCCACTAAGATAGTTGGAGACCGTTAACTTTCGTTTTATAATTGGTTCTAATGGAACCAAATAATAATTTAGCTGACAAAATTGCCGCCGCCCAAGCTGCGCTTACCGGGCCCGAGCGGCTACAAAAAAAGGAGCAGGCCGAAAAAATTAAAGGTCTAAACCAAGAAAAATCCGAATTGGAAAATCGTCAGGCCCAAATCCAAAAAGAAAAAGAGGCAGTGGAAATTAGTTGGATCAATTTTGACGACCGGCGCAAGAATACTCGTGCCACCCTAGCCCCCATACTCGAACAAGAAAAACAGGTGGAGGACGAGGAAGCAAAATTGGAACTAGAAGAAGCTAAAACCGTTGTACCCCAAGACCGTCAAGCGTTGGAAAAGAAACGTAGCTTAGTGCAAAATCGGCGTCAAGAGATTGAACGCCAAAAATGGGAAATGGAAGAAACGGTGTGGAAAATTGAAACGGCGATCGAAGATAACACCAAAAGATATCGCGCCCTGCTCGACGAAGAAGACAAAATCGTGGCTCGTCTGCAAGAAGTAGCGATCACCAACGGCGCTTAATCAATGGCTGACGACCTGCAAGCAAAGAGAGAAGAAGCGCGCCGGGCCCTAGAAGGTGAAGACAGGCAAAAACAACGCTCCGCTCAAGCCGATCAAATGTTAGTGCGCCGACGAGAGGCGGGCTTGGCGATGGAAAGCACCGAGCGCCGCCAGCGGCGCGAAACAGCAGAGAATTTGCTCCGACAAAAACAAGTACAAATTGAGACCGAGCAAGCCAAACTTCACGCCTCAGTCGTCAACGAAAAACTGGAAAAAGAGAAGGCCGAGCAAGCGATCAGGCGCGAGGCCGAAGTGGCTAAAGAAGATTTGGCCACACGTTTGACGAAAATTCATGAGTCGCAGACCACCATTGAGCAAATCAAGCAAGGCCAAGTACGTCTCAACTCACTGCGCACGCTAAAAACCGACCTAGTTCAAGCTGTCAACGAAGAAAAAATTTCTCTTACTCGCGCCGCCATTCAGGAACAAGAACGGGGTCGACGTCGCCGTGAGGCCGAGCGAAGTGCCGGCTGGAGTGCCGCCCTGATGTTAGTATTAATTCTCGCCCTCGTGGCTGGCGGCGGAGTAATTTACTGGCAACGATATCGTGGCCAACAACCAACAACACCAGCCCCAACCAGCTTAATCGACCAAACACTAATTTTTGCCGAACAAAGCCGAGGATTAGATACCACCAACTGGTCGCCCCGTGAATTCCGACACCAAGCCCAAACGGCTCTCGAACTCGCGGCCAGCCAACCGGCCGGCCGACTCGAAAACATCAGCTTCACGACGGCCGGCCAACCACTCCGATCGGGCGACTGGTTTAAAAAAGCGGAAATAGGGCCGATAATCAAGAGTGGAAACTATCTCGGCAACAAATTTATGTACGGTCTAGCCAGCGGACCAACGGCCGCCGGCTTCCTATTTTTTGAAACTGATTTGTACGAACAGGCCTTCAGCACCCTGCTGGGTTGGGAGAAAAATATGCCCGACGATCTTGACGACTTTCTGATACTCAAGGCCACCAGTACACCGCCCCTACCAGACCCCATTGTTTTTCGCGATAAAGTGATACGCAATATCGACACCCGGCACCTCACGACCACCGCGGGCCAAACAATTATGCTTTACGCCTTCCTCGACCGCCGTCACATCGTCATCACCTCAAACGAGAGCTTGTTTGCTGAGATCGTTAGTCGCTTCCACAATCGGCCCCAATAGTGCTAAGATGCCTGCATGACTGACGTTTGGGAAAAATTTAAAGAAAAATTACTAGTCGAAAAAAAACTGGTCGAAGAAGAACTCTCGACCATTGCTCAACGCAGCAACTCTAACCCTGCCGACTGGCAGGCGCGCCCGCCAGAAGAAGGCTCGGTGGAATTTAAAGACGAAACTGCTGACCGCCTAGAAGAACTGGCCGACCGTGAAGCGACGACTGACGTCTTAGAAACTCGTTTGAAAAATATTGACGCCGCACTAGTTCGCATCGCCAACGGCAATTACGGTCATTGTGAGATCGGTCAGGAGATAATCGAACCAGAACGTCTCGAAGCCATGCCCACCGCTCGCACCTGCAAAGCTCACCGCGAAGAAGAAAGTCGTTTCAACTAGGAACCATGCCAGCGCGGGTCTATTCGGCTCAAGTCATCGGTTTAAAAGCCGATACGGTTGAGGTGGAGGTTGATATTTCGCGCGGTTTACACTCTTTTTCTATCGTGGGCTTGCCCGACAAGGGGGTGGAGGAAGCCCGTGATCGCTTGAGCGCGGCGATAAAAAATTCTGGCCTACCTTCACCGCAAAAGGGGAATAAAAAAATTGTAGTGTCGCTGGCGCCGGCCGATCTCCGCAAGGAGGGGCCGGTTTTCGATCTGGCCATTGCTATGGCCTATCTGCTAGCTAGCCAAGCCGTCAAGTTTGATCCCCGCGGCCGAGCCTTTGTTGGCGAGCTGGGCTTGGATGGAAAACTGCGACCAATTCGCGGCACCTTACTTTTGGCTAAACAACTGGCCGATGACGGCTTTCGGGAAATTTACTTACCGGCCGACAATGCTCGAGAAGCAGCGCTGATCCGCGGCCCAGCGGTTTACGGTTGCAATAATTTGCTGGAAATTGTTCACCACCTCTCGCCGCCAACAAAAAATGACGATGATGATGCCGTTGTGCCACTAGCTATTACTGCACCAACCGATATTAATTTTGGGGCGAGCAGTGAACAAGCAGTAGATTTTAGCGACATCCGCGGGCAATTTGCCGCCAAGCGCGGTTTGGAAATTGCCGCCGCCGGTCGCCATAACTTAGCTCTCTCTGGACCACCCGGCACGGGCAAAACTATGTTGGCGAGGGCTTTTAGTCACCTCCTACCACCCCTTAACTTCGACGAAGCACTGGAAGCCACCGGCATCCATTCGGCCGCCGGCCTGCTGAACGAAGAATTGATCGTCCGCCCACCACTGCGCGCACCGCATCACACCTCATCTTATGTCTCGATGGTCGGCGGCGGCACTTATCCGCGCCCGGGCGAAATTACTTTAGCCCACCGTGGCGTACTCTTTTTGGACGAATTTGCTGAATTTGATCGCCGCGTGGTAGAAGCCCTGCGACAACCATTGGAGGATCGGGTGATCCGCGTTTCCCGCGCTCGAGGCACCATTGAGTTTCCGGCTAATTTTATCCTCATCGCCGCCATGAATCCCTGCCCGTGCGGCTTTCGTGGCGTGCGCGGCCACGACTGCTCGTGTACCGCGGCCAATTTGCAAAAATATGAACGAAAAATTTCTGGCCCGATTATTGACCGGATTGATCTATGGCTCGATGTGCCGCCCGTGGCGCCGGAAAAACTCTCGGCACCGAGCGACAACGAAGAGAGTTCGGCGGCCATCGGCCGCCGCGTGGCCAGCGCCCGCGCCCGGCAAAATGCTCGAGCGCGGGCGCTAAACTTGCCCATCCGCGCCAACAGCGAACTGGGGCCCAAAATGTTAAAACAGGTGGCGCCGCTCGGCCCAAGTAGTCAAAAATTATTGAATGACGCCGCCGCCCGACTCAATTTCTCGGCCCGCGTTTACCATCGTCTCATAAAAATTGCCCGCACCATCGCCGACCTGGCCGAAGCCGACGACATCGCCGACGACCACCTGCTCGAAGCCCTCCAATACCGCCCAAAAATAAAAAATTAGAAACAACGAAGTGGGGTGTGGTATGATTGTTCGTATATGAAAAAGATGCTTGTCGCTATAATTATTGTGCTAGTAGTAGTTGGTGGCGGGGTTTACTTTCAGCAAAAATCTAAAGCGCCATCGCCAATACCGACCGCTACCGACGAAAGAAACACCGAAACAGAAATGGGGGGTTCCGCTCCCACACAGCCAGCAGAAAACATTGGGGCCAGTGGAGCTAAGTTGGCTTTTGAACAAATCAGACTCGGGATTCAACAAAAACTACCGCTTAATAATTTGGCAAAATATTTTACGGCTGGCTCACAACAAATGATTTCCACCCCGGATTTTAGTTTGCGCTGTGTGGATATGACTTATGAAAAAGAGGTTGAGGCCGGTAACCAAATTATTGTCACCGGCGACTGTGTTGATGAAGATGGAGACCATGCCAGCGGGGACTACGTGTTTTCAAATGAAAACGGGGTGTGGAAATTAGATTTTCCGGCTTCGATTCAACGCTCATTTGGTCAACCAGCAAATACACAAAATGCCCCTCAACCAACCACTAATGGTAAGGTTGATTTGATGGTGATGGATATACAAGTTACACCATCACCACCCAAAGCTGGTGATAAAACCGTAAAAATTGAGGCCCGTTTTAAGAATAATGGCACCAAGACATTCACCGGTTCTATTAACACTAAAGCGCTTATCGGAACTAAGAAATCCGCCGAGCAAACAGGTTTTATAACTGGCACAATTGCCCCCGGAGAAACAAAACGTTTTACCATTTCTTACTCTGGCTATCTACTATTAACTGGAGATGCCACACCGGGCCCAAAAAATGTCCATTTTGCATTAGATTACGACAACAAAGTCACCGAGAGTAACGAAAACAACAACACGATAGACCAAATAGTGAACTTTGTGCCATAATCATTACCAAACCATGGCCAATATCGCAGCACCAATCGAAGAATTGCTGGGCGGCGAGAAGCCAGATTTCGTAGCACACGCCAAAAGAGCTACACCATTGGGTGGAAGCATAATGATGCTGTTTTTCGCGATCGTCTGGCTAACAATCAGTGGTTTTATGACCTATATTTTCGTGACTCAATTGTTCTCCGGGGGCGAGATACATTACGAACTAAACGGTGAACCCAGAACTGCCACTAAACCGGGCCTGATACTCCTGTTTCCAGCTCTATTTGACCTAATTGGGCTTTTCTTGCTTTGGATCTCGTTGCGGGGAATCTTTGGGGGTGATGCCTGGTTTGCGGGAACTCCCAATCGACTAGTCATTTATACTAAAGGCGGCAGTCGCTCGATTGACTGGGACCAATTTAATGGTGATGTGGCAGTTTCGGGAAACGAAAATCTTGGTAATGTGAACTTGGCCATGAGAACTGGACACTACAAGAGTCAAAAAAATAGGCCAGAGCGCTACGTTCCTGACGAAATAGGCATGATCCAAATAGAACGCCCGTACCAAATCGAGAGCCTGTGCCGAGCCAGAATTAAAGAACACGATCCGACCCCCACCAACACAAACCCCAACGCCTCAATTTAATGTGAACTCCCCAAAGGGAACCCTCATGGTAAAAATAGGAGCTACTTTTTAAATAAATCGTTAAAGCTTAGACTAATATCCTTAAGTATGGCCTTGAGAGTTCCCGTGGGAACATCGCGGCCGCCATGCATCGGTATTACCGTTTTACGACCATCACTGTGGCCCATCAATAAATGGCTTCCGCGCGTGCGGAGTTTGCTGAAACCATTTTTCGCCAACGCCTTAACTAATTGATCGGCTTTTACCTGACGTTGTTTAGACACGAACCCTACGATCAATCAGAGCGATTGTTTCAAAAGATTCAAAACTAGAGTCGGCCGGCACCTTTTCACCACCGGCCATAATCTCATCGAGATAAAGCTCGATGGCTTCGCGCAGATGTTTTTTGGTTTCAGGAATGGTCCGGCCAAAAGTGTGGCAACCCGGTAAGGCTGGCACATAACCATGAAATTTCTTGCCGTCCGGCTCAATAATTGTGCGATAAGTATAGTAATTCATTGGCCACAATCTATCAGGCCCGATGAATTAGGTCAAACTTAGCTAAAACGGATTAGCGGCGCCGCGGACTTCGAAGTGGATATGCGGGCCGGTGGACTTACCGGTGGAGCCAATTTGAGCAATGGCCTGGCCGCGCGTCACCTTTTGCCCCACTCGTACCAGATTCCGACTATTGTGAGCATAGAGAGTTTGTGTGCCGTTAGCGTGACGGATCACGACGTACTGACCATAACCACCGTTCCAGCCACTGGATTTGCTGATCACCACCTCGCCATCAGCCGCAGCATAAATTGGCGCGCCGAGATAAGTGGCTAGATCCACGCCATTGTAACCATGCAAGCCTTGAGTTTTGACCCCCCCGCTAATCGGCCGCAAATAGTAGCCAGCATATTTCTTGCCGCCACCCCCGGGAGCTGGTTTACCTACCGGCACATCAATAATCAGTTCACCGTCCGGCACCATCACAATCTCACCCACCATTAGGGTTTGGCCGACAATTAAACCATTAAAATCAGTGATCTCCACCGCATCGGCATGATATTTTTTGGCGATAGACGCTATGGTGTCGCCACTTATCACCCGATGCTGAACACCAGAGATGGGTAAAATCACGAGAGTTTGACCGGCCGGCACCAAATCACTGCGCCTTAGATCATTGGCCCACAAAATAGTATTGACCGAAACATTAAACATGTCGGCAATCTCGGACAGAGTATCGCCAGTGCGCACCACGTAGACACTGATCTCGTCGCTGGCCGACTCATCGAGCGCTCCACCATAGGCCGGACTAATGTCCGCCAAAATAGCGCTATCCTCAACAATAGTGGCCTCGCCGCCGCCGCGAGCGCGACTATGGCCAGCGTTAAGCGGCCCCTCAACCAATTCGATTGTTTGCGAATTGGGTTGAATGGCGGCAGCCGAATAAACGGCCCTTAGCTCAAAAAGATCCTCAACAAAAGAAGCGATACCCGCCTCAGCCGAGTGGGCTATTAACAACAAAAAAAGAACGGCTAGGCCGGTAAAAAAAGACAAATATCGACGACAATAATCAAAAAGTGTTGAAAAAATAAGCCGGATTCAGATAAGCAGACTTCCCGAAAACTTCATCCGTGCCGTCAAGCCGAGTGCTGTCTATTATAACCACCAGCGGCGACCAAGCAAGGCATCTCCCGGTAGTCTGTGGATAAGATGAAAGCGAGTAATTTATAGTAGAATCAGCCCTATGGAGCAAAATCAAGCGCTGAATCCGGCCCAACAACGGGTAGCCGAGCACCAGTCCGGCCCACTACTCGTTCTCGCCGGCGCGGGCGCCGGCAAAACCAAAGCCATCGTCCATCGCATCAAACACTTAATCGAGCGTGGCTTAGAACCCGACAAAATTGTGGCCATCACTTTCACCAACAAAGCCGCCGAGGAAATGAATCAGCGGGTGAAAAAGCTGTTGGCCAACACTTACCCCGACGACACGATGCCCATAGTTTCGACCTTTCACGCTTTGGCCGTGCGCATTCTGCGAGCCGACGGCCATCGATTGGGATTGAAAAAATATTTTACTATTCTGGACAAAGACGATTCCTTGGCGGCCATTAAGCTGGCCAGTCGTGAGGCCGGTGTGGACAGCAAACGGTTTGAGCCGCGCAAAATTCTCGGCGCCATCTCCCGCGCCAAAGGACAGGGAACAAATCTGACGGCCTACCAGTCAACCATCGGCCAAGAATTTTGGCCCCGGCTGGTGATCGGGATCTGGGAGAGATACGAGCGTCAGCTCGCCGCCGAACATAGTTTAGACTTTGACGATCTGCTACTCAAAACCCTCGAGCTGTTGCGCCATCATCCCGAAGTTTTGCATCACTATCAAGAACGCTGGACGCACTTCCACGTTGACGAGTATCAAGACACCAATCCGGCCCAATACGAGATCGTCAAATTGCTAGCGGCGAAACATCGCAATCTGTGTGTAGTAGGCGACATTGATCAATCTATTTATGCTTGGCGCGGAGCCGACTTTCGCAACTTGATGCGGTTTGAAAAAGATTATCCCGATGCCACCATTGTGCGCCTAGAAGAAAATTATCGCTCCAGTCAAAATATTATCGCCGCCGCCGGGCAGATCATCAGTAAAAATAATCTGCGCATACCCAAAGAACTTTTTACCCGCAACCCGCCGGGAGAGAAAATTAATTTACGCGTGACACTCGACGAAACCGGCGAGGCCGCGGCGGTGGCCAACGCCATCGCGACGCTGGCCGAACGCGGCCAAGTGTTGGGTGAAGTGGCTATTCTCTATCGCGCCAACTTTCAATCCCGCTTGTTGGAAGAAGCCATGTTGCACGCCAACTTACCCTACCAAGTGGTGGGTACACGTTTTTTTGAACGACGAGAAATTAAAGACGTCCTCGCCTTCGTCAAAGCGGCCATGAATCCGGAAGATATAGGAAGTTTTAAACGCATTATCAACGTACCGCCGCGGGGCATCGGACCAGCCACCTTGGCCAAGGTTTTTTCCGCTCAAGCCGGAACATTAAGCACCGCGGCCCAACAAAAGTGGGACAAATTTACGGCTGTGCTCGAACAAATTAAAACAGCCACCACGACCCACACGGCCGCAAATCTGCTCAAATTAATCTTACACATCACCGGTTGGGAAGAAATGTTGGAAAAAGGCGATGGCGAAGATCTCGAACGCCTACAAAACATCAAAGAGCTCGTCAGCTTGGCCACCAAATATGATGCTTGGCCGGGAACCGAGGGAATCAATCAACTGCTCACCGCGGCCGCCTTAGCCGCCGATCAAGATGAACTGGGAACTATCGCCACCAACCGCGTTAAACTTATGACTATCCACGCCGCCAAGGGTCTTGAGTTTGATCAAGTATTTGTCACCGGCCTCGAACAAAACCTATTTCCCCAAGCGCCACGCGCTGGTCGAGATGGAGTCGAACGCGACAGCGAGGAAGAACGGCGACTGTGCTATGTGGCCATCACTCGCGCGCGGTATGGCTTACACTTGTCTTACGCCCAAACGCGCACCATTTATGGCCAGCGGCAAGTTAATCTGCCGTCCGAATTTTTGGTCGACATTGATCCCGACCTGATAAACTCTGCGTTAGTAACCGACGAATCAATCATCGACTTTTAAACATGGACCAACCGCCAGCGCAAAAATTATTGGGCCAACATTTCTTACGCTCCGCGCGCGTGCTTCGGCAAATTATCGCGGCCGCTGACCTCCAATCAGGCGAAACGGTGCTTGAGGTTGGTCCGGGGCGAGGCATTCTCACCAACGCCCTGCTGGCCACGGGCGCCCGAGTGGTCGCCGTAGAAAAAGACCGCCGACTCATTCCTTTACTGGCTGAAAAATTTGCCGCCGCCACCAGCTCCGGCCAACTGCAACTGGTAGAAGCTGATATTCGCGACCTCGGATTGTCGTCGGTCGGGTTAAAAAATAACAGTTACAGTATCGTGGCCAATTTACCGTACTACCTCACTGGCCAATTTTTACGCCAATTCTTAACGGCCGCCATTAAACCAAACAAAATGGTGATCATGGTCCAAGCCGAAGTAGCCAAGCGCATCATCGCGGCCGACGGCCGCGAGAGCCTGCTGTCACTGTCGGTTAAAGTTTATGGTCAACCTCGGCTCGTGGCCACCGTCCCAGCCGGCAGTTTTTCGCCACCACCCAAGGTTGACTCGGCGATCATCAAAATTGAAAATATCACGGACAAACTTTTGCATGAAGTGGGGGGAAAACATTTTTTTGACTTAATCAGTCGTGGTTTTGCCCACAAACGCAAACTGCTCAAAAGCAATTTGGCTTGTTCGGAAGAAATACTGCTGGCCGGCGGCGTGGGGCCGCAAGCCCGAGCTGAAGAATTAAAATTAGAACAGTGGTTATGTTTAGCACAAAAAATATAAAGCTTGGAATTGGTCTTGGGCTGATTCTGGGTTTGATTGTTGGCTATCGATCGCTCAATTCAATCACTCCATTAAATTTAAACGGTCATAAAATTACGGTCGAAACGGCAACTACGCCGGCCGCGCGCGAGCGCGGCCTTAGCGGTCGGGACCAACTAGCCATCGGCGGGGGAATGCTTTTTGTTTTTCCTGCGCTAGAACAGCCGGCCTTTTGGATGAAAGATATGAATTTCCCGCTCGACATCATTTGGCTGAACGACAATTGGCAGATTGTCCACATCACCCCCAATTTATCGCCGGCCAGCTACCCCAACACCGTTTCACCGCCCACACCAATCAAGTATGTTTTAGAAATAAACGCCGGTTTGATTGAACGTTTTGGCCTTAAAGTTGGCGACAAGATAAAAAAATAGCCCCGGCTGCGTCATTTAAGACAACAACCGGGGCCTCTCCCCCTTTCCCCAAGGCACCCCCAGAAACTAGTTAGTGGTTCTCCGAGTATATCACATGTGCTTTTTTGTGTCAAACACTCTAAAGCGAGCTGCCAATTTTGAGTATGGTTCCATTAACGGGAATGGGCGCACAGCGCCCAAAGACGCTCTGGCAAAAACCACCCGGTGAGGCAATACCAAGCACGTTTGACCCTGGAACTAGGTGTTGGTAATTCTTATACGCGACCGAACCGGGACCAAAAAGGAAACTACCCGGGCGCGGTCCGGTAACCGTGATCATATAACCATTACAACAGGGGAGCGCTGTGGCCACACGTCCACCAAACGGCAAAAAGCCGGCCGCCTGTGACTGCCGACTCTGCCAATGCGCCACCACAATTAGTAATAAGGAAAAGAGAACGGCCAACAATATTGATTTCACGACAAAAGTATAACACGCCGATCATCTAATCTTGTATAATAAATGAATGTTTCGGGTAACGATGTGGTTGCTGGCGGGCGGACTGTTGGTGGCCGTGGGCGTAATGGGTTTTTTGTGGTATCTCGGTGGCGTAGCCAACAAACTTTCGCCCGACGATACTCGACTGATCAGCTTAGTGGCTCGGGCCAACAATTCAGCACCGCTCATCACTGCGCCAACACCATCCCAACCGGCTTGGCAATATTCGCCGAGCGACATCACAATTTCAGCCACCACTCAGCCCTCGGCCATTCGGGCTTATGGGCTAGAACTAGCTAACATCTTGAGATTTTATGCCGAACCAGAGTGGCAAAACGAAATGGCGCTAACCGTGCGCGCCATCAAAAATGACGACGCGCTAGCAGCTAAGATGATTGTTGCCCAACGGCTTCGCCAACAACAAGCCGTTGGGCAACTAGTGAACGTGGTGACACCAGAAGACGCCGCTGATATCCACCTGCAATTAATAAATACCATACTTCGGCTGGCAGAACTTGATTTTGCTATGGAGAAAATTTTCGATCAGCCAATCCTGGCTCTAGAGAACGCTCGAATCTATCCCCAACATTACAGTGAACTTTGGCAAATATTTGCTAAAATTAATCAGTATTTCCTCGATCGCGAGATTGTTTTTTCGAGTGAGGAAAAAATTAACTTGCATCCGAGTTTTAATTTATGAGACAAATTGTCAGCCTGATCGCTCTCGCCACCCTACTGGCGCCAAGTTGGGGGCAAGCCGTAACGCCGACATTTCTCCAGTCACTCGGCGGTGGTGGCAGTGGTCCCACTCAACAAGCATTGGGCGAGCGCCGGCAAGATTACAGCCAGCTGGAACAAGACGAGCAAGCCTGCCAAGCCGAGCAAGGCGGCGGCTTTAACCCAACCGACCTCCTGGGCGGCGATTCAAGCGGTGTCGTTAACCCCGATATTGATCCCGCGCCGCTGGTGCCGGCCACCATTCGCACGCCCGAGCCCGGTGGTCCACCTTCAGGCATATTGGATGAAGTAGATATTAGTTTTCGTCACACCACATCAAAACTGGCTTGGTTTAACCCCCAATCGTGGTTGGCTCCGGTAGCCGAGGCCCAAACGAGTATTCTTAATCGATCGCTTAATAGCTTTGGCTCACTTAGCAGTTTGCGTCTGGCCTTAACACAGAACGGATTTTCTCGGGACTTGACTAGTTTTGTTGGTGAAATCGAAGCGATGGGCGGTAATCTGGGGCAAGTATCTGCCAGTTTTCAAACCGTTTCTGATCTAACTCGTATTCAAAATGTGAGTGGTCTCGCTGAAGTTTTTGGCCAAGTGCAAAATCTGGGTGGCCGTTTCGATGTTGTACTCGGCGGCTCAAATGGTCTGCGCAACCTGCTGGTCCAGATTAATGGTACCGGCGATTTAATGGGCTTGGCTAATTCCTTCGGTCAGATTAATAATCTGGGTGGCAACTTCAGTGCCATATTGGGAGGAGCTGGCGGTTTCAACCGATTGATTGGTAGCTTTGGGAAAATAGGTGATCTAAATAGCTTAGCTGGCGCTTTCGGGCAATTTAAAAACCTGAACGCGACCTTTGGCCAACTCACTGGCGGCTTTGGTGGTTTTAACAGCTTGCTCGGTGGCTTGGGTAACGTTCGAGGACTATCCAGTATGCCAGCCATGCTCGGCCAATTAGGTAATTTGGGGGGTGGGGCCGGTGATATTTTGGGCGGATTCGGTAACTTTAAAAACTTTTTCGACTCGGCCGGTTCAATCAACAATTTGGGCGACATGACCAATGTTTTGGGCCAAGCCAGTAAGCTCGGGGCTGGGCTGGATGACATTGTTGGTGGTTTTGACAGTTTTGGTCAGGCCTTTAATAGCATTGGCGACCTGGGCAATTTGTCCGAATTGCCCGGCACTTTGGCCCAAGTCGCCAATGCCGGTGGCACTTTTGACACCCTGATGTCGCAAAGCGGTTTTGGCAATATGAGTGAATTGGTTAACGGCTTTTCGGCTGGCGGACCAAATAGCATTCTCGGCCCACTGGCGGCCGGGGGCAATTTGCTCAACGACCCCACCGGTCTGGCCGCATCAGCGCTGGCCGTGCCGGTGGTGGAGACTGGCGGCCTGCTTAACGCCACTCAAAACATCAGCGATACCACTGGCCAGATCAAAACAATCGAAGAACAAACCCAAGAACTCACGTCGCAAATTAAAGACTTGCAAATTCAAATTTGCACCCACCTCAAATCAATCCGCCGCATCCAACTAAATTTTGAAGAAAAAGAATTCGCTCTCGACTCCGACAGTCGCAAGGCCTCAGCACGCGCTCTGAATGATCATAAAAATCAATTCATTCGTGAGACCCTAAATCGTGGCTACGAGATGCCGGCCGCCGTAATCGGAGCCAGTGGCGACAACAAACAACCACTTTATGTTACCGATTCTGAACAATATGTAGAAGACGCGATCACCAACGCCAGTGGCGGTTTTCTCGAACAAGTAGAAAGTCTGTCTCAAGACACCAACAAGTATCCGCATCTGGCCGCTGCTCACGAAAATTTGGCTCGTGAAGAAACGGCCACCTACGGCGAGAAGCTGGCCTCCGATTTTACCAAACAGGAATTTGACGATTTTGTCGGCGATTGGAATGAGGGCGGCTGGGATGCTTGGCTCAAAATTATCCAGGACAAAAACAATCCACGTGGCGTAGAAAACATTGTCCGCAACGATCTGGATCAAGCCAAGAGTCGGGCCCGACAAATTGCCGAACAAGAAAGAACCGAGGGTCAAGGCTACCTGCCAATTCGAGAGTGCGTGGAAAAAAGTTCGAAGGGCTTTTGCCTCAAGTGGCGAACTCTGGTGCCAGGATCGACAATCGGTGAATACACCGAAGCACTAGTCACTTCACCCCTGCGTCAGGCCGAACAAGGAGACGAAGCGATCGAAGATTTTATCATTGACGAGCTGGCCGTGGCCGGGCGACAAGTTAAAAATTTGCGATTGGAGTCCGACACCGGATTGGAAACCTACGACGACGCGGCCGGCGACAGCATTTTTGAAACCGAGGATCCGTGCCCAGCGCCGGGGCCCTGCCCCAAAAGCGGCTGGGGAAAAAGCTCGGGTCAACCGGTGACCCCGCCAGAACTAGGCGAACTGCCGGCTAACAACATTCGTCGCGGCATCGAGGGCGGCTTGCCCGGCACCCTAACTGGTCTGCCGGGGATAGATCAAACCTTTGCCAACAACATTAGCGATCACCTAGCCACCAATCTACCGGAACGAATCACCGGCGTGGCGCCAAGTGAAATGGAGAATGTTCTAAACATCGAGATTACCGACATTTTATCCGATCTCGATCAATTTACCAATCTTCCTCGACGTTCCAACACCGACCAAATGTCGCAGGAAAATCTCATAAAAATTATTATCGACTTCCTGCTTGATCGAGCGACCAGTCCCAGCGAATCTGGCACTCCCACCGGCTCGGTACCACCAACTGTGATAATGAGCGTCCAAACACCAAGTTTAGAACAGGCACTGATCAATCCTATCGCCAACATCAGCACAATTGCTTGGCAAACCACCCGCACCAACGCCTGCACGGCGCTCAATCATTGGTGGGGAGCACGAAAAGGGAACGAGTCATTGGCCACTGGCGACGCGGTGTCACTAATTGGCGAAAAACCTATTCGCCACCCCATTCAGTTACCATCCATCACGGCGGTGCGTGTTGCCAATAAATTAACGATTAATCTACCGGCGATGGCGATTACCGACCCAAAGATGCTCGCGAATGGACGACAAATAAACCCAGCTATCACCGGCTCGATCGGCATTGACGATCAATACCGTCTAGTAATCGCCGATCAAAATGGACCAATATCGATCGTTGTCGGCGGACGGGGACAGATTAATCCGCCAACAGCCACTCGCGTGGTGGATCTGTTTCGTCAGAGAATTGAGGCGCTCCAGACCGGCACCACCGCTCTCGCCCAACGATTAAACGCCTATGAATTTTATTACCAATCCAGTGGTGATGACGGCCAACTGCTAATCAAGCCGCGGCTTAATTATCAACTCCGCTGCACCGCGCGCTCGGGCGAGGAGGTGATTAAAGAGGTGAATATCACACGCTAGATTATGAAAAAAATTGTTTCACTGATACCCATCTTAACACTAGCGATTTCAGCCGTTCTGCCATTCACCACACAGGCGCAGGAGCCGTTCAACACCGTAATTGCTCCTGACTATTACCAGCCGGCCACTCCAATACTAGAAGCCGAAGAGGCTAAGGCCGTGGCAGAAAATCAAGGATGGGTGGCTAAAGCCGCAGAAACGGTAATTCTTTTTGTTGGCGACAAAATTCTTTGGCTAACTGGGCAATTTCTAAAACTAGCTGGGTGGGGATTTGATGCCTCACTCAATTTCGCGGTTGTTAATTTTGATCAATATGCCAACGGTCCCGGGGTCACCGAAACCTGGCGAGCCCTGCGCGACATCAGCAACCTGTTTTTTATTTTTATCATTTTATACATCGCCATCAGGATGATCCTCAATATTGGCGGCGGTGAAAAAAAGCTGCTGGTTAACGTCATTGTGATCGCCCTACTGATCAACTTTAGCGGCGTGATTGCCAAAGAGGCGATCCGAATAACCAATTTGGCGTCTAAACAAATTTATTCACAAATTATTGGCCGAGACCAAAATAATCCCAATAAAACCAAAGGGTTGACCGATATGTTTATGGCCCGCCTAGATTTACAAGAACAATTTGCCAACTCCGGCGGTAGTCCAGCCCAAGCCCTGGCGGCCACCTCTGGCGCGACCATTATGATTCTGCTCGCTGTTTTCGTTTTTGCCGTCGGTGCAATCTTATTATTAAAACGCGGCATTATTTTGATTGCCCTAATAATCCTGTCTCCACTGGCTTTCTTGTCTTACGCCGCACCCGGCTTAAATAAGTATTTTGATCAGTGGAAAGATAAACTATTTAGCCAATCTATTTACGCGCCACTATACCTTTTATGCGTTTATTTTACTCTCTACCTGCTCGGTTCCAACACCCTAACCGTGCTAGCCGAAAATGATTCCGGGGTCTTTGCTGTTTCGATTTATTTTGCCATTGCTATCGCCATGATGCTGGGCTCGTTGATTATTGCCAATAGTCTGGGAGAAAAAATGGCCGGTACGGCTTCGAATTGGTTGAGCAAAAAGAGCAAACAGGCCGGCTACGGCCTCACTGGCCTAATGGGCCGCGAAACCATTGGACGCCTGGCCCGCAAGGCCGGCGAAAGTGAGTGGGTGAAAGATCAAATGGCCAAACACCCATTGGCTGGATTCGCTTTAAAAAACACTATTGGTTCGGTTGCCAAGGCCGGGTTTGGTTCCAAAGAAGGATACGACCAAAAAGTTGATCGGCTGGTAAAGCAAGCTGACGAATTTAAGGATGATCCGGTTAAACTGGCCCAATACATTGACTCAATCCGTCGTCTTCACCCACAGGCAGCGGAAAAAATCTACGCCAGAATGTCAGCGGAACAACGCGTTAAACTTAGAGAAGGTGTGGAAAAATATATAAAGTCCGATGTTGATGCCGATCGAATTGGGATGCATTCCACTGATCAAATTTCTTTGCGCAAGATTGATAAAATAAAGAAAGAAATAGACGATCTATCAATCAGCCGGAACGAAGCAGACATCCAAAAAATGGCCCAGAAACAGGAAGAACTGAAACAGGAAGAGGAAATAATGAAAGAGAGAGAAACTGGGGCTCTAAAGATCGACGCTAAAAACCAACACTTGGGAACAGTAATTAGGAGATTTGAGGTTGCGCTGCCAGAAGAAGAACGGATCAACATGAAAAGAATTAGAGATAAAAAAGTCGATGCCAAAAAATTGGGCGAGATTATCGACGGTCTTAAAAAAGAACTAGAGGAAACCTCTGACCCAACATCTCCAGCAGCGAGAGACATTGCCACTAAGATTGCCACCCTAGAAGAACGCCTCGACAGCATGAGAAAACCCGCCCAAACATCACCACCCGCTCCTCCAACGCCAACTACCTAATCATGGAACACACCAATGAACAATTAGCTAAAGCGTTTAGTGGATTGCCGGAGGATGTTAAGGAGGCCATTGCCGAGCTGGATTTGGCCGGTGCTTTGGGCGAGATCGGCCTCAAGCATCATCTACATCTGGATCAGCTTGGTCTCTTGGCTGATCGCACAGCCTTAGTAATGATGGGCTTGGAACCACTAGCCACCTACGGTGCCGACGTGGCGCGTGACCTTGGCCTCGCGCCGGCGGTGGTGGCCACCATCACTGCCGACGTTAATAGTCTGATTTTTGCCCAAATTCAAGAGTCGCTGAAAAAACTCCACGTTGTGCCGCCACCGCCCGTCGCGCCCGGGCCCGCCGCCGCCAAAGCTCCGGCCGGCCAAGCCGGCGTGTTTGAAGAAAAAATGTCTAAGCTCTTCCGTTTGCCGCGCGAAGAAGTGGATCTGCCCGACCCCTACCACGAATCAGTTGATCCCAACATTAAATGAACTTCCAAGTCCCACAATTTATTGAAGTTGAAGATAAGATTTTCGGGCCGCTAACCTTCAAGCAGTTCGTCTACTTGGCCGGCGGAGCCGGCGGAGCTTTTCTCGCTTACGCTTACTTGCCGTTTTATTTAGCCGTTATCCCCATGATGGCCATCGCCGTCAGCGCCCTCGGTTTGGCTTTTTACAAAGTCAACAATCGACCCTTGATCTTTTTGGCCGAGGCCGCCACACGCTATTTAGCCAACCACAAACTATATCTATGGAAAAAAACGGACAAAAAAATCGTCACCGCCGAGGCGCTCGTCAACGCCGAACGGCCAGTGCTGATCCCCAAGCTGTCGCAAAGCAAACTCAAAGATCTATCTTGGAGTCTCGATGTTCGCGAAAAGATTAACTGATTCTTAAAAGTGGCCAGTCATGTTACAATTTGTGGAACATGGCGGTAGAAAGTAGACCCACTCAAGATTTTGTCGAGATCGCCGAGATCCGCGATGGTGTCGTCGTTTTAAAAAACGGTGGCCTGCGCATAATTTTGATCGCCTCATCTCTTAACTTCGCCCTCAAGTCGGAGGAAGAGAAGGAGGCGATCATTTTTCAATACCAAAATTTTCTCAATTCTCTCGATTTTCATATTCAACTCTTTATTCAGTCCCGCCAGCTCGACATCAAGCCCTACATCGCCATGCTGGAAGGCCTAGGCAAGGATCAGGTTAATGACCTGATCAAGATCCAAACTCGCGAGTACGTCGAGTTCATTAAAAACTTTACCGACTCCACCGACATCATGACCAAAAACTTCTTCGTGGTCGTACCATATGACCCGCCCATCATGCCGGTCAAAAGTGGTTGGCTAGGACGAATACTCAACAAAAGGGGATCTGCCGCGACGGGCGGCCCAACAGATCAATTTGACGAACGGCGATCACAGCTGGAACAGCGGGTGGGAGTGGTGAACCAAGGCCTAAGCCGCTTTGGCGTGCGAGTAGCCACTTTGGGTACGGAAGAACTGGTCGAGATTTATTTCAAAATGTTTAACCCGGGTGAGGTCGCCGCGCCCACGGCCGTTTAACATGGCGATCTTCTCGAAAGCAAAAACCACATCGGCCGGCAATCTCACACCAATTCTACCCAAAGATATTTACCAATTGGGCGTCCTAGAGCTCAAAGATATTGTCGCGCCATCGGCTCTGGAGATCACACCCCGCCGTCTCCATCTCGGCGATAAGCTAGCTCGCACCTTTTTTGTTATTTCTTATCCGCGGTTTCTAACTGATGATTGGTTTTCACCCGTCATTAATTTGGACAAGGTTTTTGACGTTTCCATTTTTATTCACCCGATCGACACCACCATCGCCCTGCGCCAGTTGGAAAAAAAGGTGGCCGAGGTGCAAAGCCAAATTAGTCTGAAGGAAGAACGGGGGATGGTGCGCGATCCGGTGCTCGACACCGCCCACGAAGACATCGAGAAACTCCGCGACTCACTCCAGCAAGCGCGCGAGCGCATTTTTGATGTTGGCCTGTACATCACTATCTACGGCCAAAGCGACGACGAGCTTGACCGCGCCGAGGCGGAAATTAAATCTATTCTTGACGCCAAGCTGGTTTATCTCAAGCCGGCTTTGTTTCAACAAGCCGAGGGTTTTAAAAGCGTTTTGCCAGCGGCCAATGACTTGCTAAAAATTAACTACAAGCTCAATTCGGCGCCGCTCTCGAGCTTATTTCCCTTTGTTTCTTTTGACCTAACGTCCAATCGCGGTATTCTCTATGGCATCAATCGCCACAATTCCAGTCTAGTGCTCTTTGATCGCTTCTCGCTAGAAAATTACAACTCGGTGATTTTTGCCAAGTCTGGCGCCGGCAAATCCTACACCACCAAGCTAGAAATTTTGCGTAGCTTGATGTTCGACACTGACGTGATCGTCATCGACCCGGAGCGGGAATACGAGTTTTTGGCCGAGGCGGTAGGCGGACGTTATTTTAATATTTCCCTCACCTCCGAGCATCACATCAATCCGTTTGATTTACCTTTTCCTCGCGAGGACGAATCGCCGGCCGATGTTTTGCGCTCACACATCATCAACCTAGTCGGACTGTTTCGCATCATGTTGGGCGGACTAACGACGGAAGAGGATGCCATTATCGACAGCGCCATTACCGAAACTTACGCTCTAAAAGATATCACCGCCGACACCGACTTTGGCCACAAGCCGGCGCCCCTACTCTCCGACCTAGAGCTGGTCTTGGCTGGCATGGAGGGTGGTGCTTCGCTGGCGCAACGCTTGCTCAAATATACCCAAGGCACTTGGGCAAATTTTCTCAACCGGCCAACCAATGTCGACATTAACAAAAAGTTTGTGGTTTTCTCGGTGCGCGACATGGAAGATGAACTCAAGCCGGTGGCTATGTACATTGTTATGCACAACATTTGGAACGCCATCCGCCGCACACTCAAGAAACGCCTGTTGGTAATTGATGAGGCTTGGTGGATGATGAAGTCCAAAGACACAGCTTCGTTCCTTTTCTCGCTCGTTAAACGCGGCCGCAAATATTATTTAGGCGTGGCCACCATCACTCAAGATGTGGGTGACTTCTTGCGCTCCGATTACGGCTTGCCCATCATTACCAACTCGTCTTTGCAATTGCTCCTCAAGCAATCACCGGCCTCCATCGACTTAGTGCAAAAAACTTTCCAGCTCACCGATGAGGAAAAATATCTCCTGCTTGAGTCGGCGGTCGGCGAAGGAATTTTCTTTGCTGGTCTCAAACATGTGGCCATGAAGATCATTGCTTCATACACCGAAGACCAAATCATTACCTCCGACCCGTCGCAGATTCTGGCTATAAAAAAAGCTCGCCAAGACCTAAACCAGGCCAGCAACAATGAGCAAACCGCGCGACATTAATTTTGTTATCAAAGCCGCCATGGTGGCCGTGGCTTTATGTTTTGACGCCATTCAATTTTTATTAAGCTTAACTGGAGCGGGCGCGCTCTTTACCATTCCGATTGACGTGATAGCGTGGTTAACTTTTTTTGTCTGGTTTATACTGGTCAGTGGCTGGTCGGGAATAGTGCAAAGGCAATTTAAACGGCAAGCCACCCTAGCGGTGGCCGCCCTCATCGAAGCCGTGCCGTTTTTAAACATCCTCCCGGGCTGGACCATTGCGATAGCTACCACCCTGCTTAGTCAAAAAGCTGAAAAAATCGTTCGTGGCAATAATGAAGATTATTAATCTAATAATTATTGGTTTGGCGCTCGGTGTCACCACCCCAGCGCTTGCCCAACGCAGTAATTTAACTGTTGACCTGCTCTGGTCGGCCGAGACCTATCAACCACCATTTTACCGTGGGCACAGCCAGGCCGTACCGGGCAGCGAAGTGAGGGTGGTGGCCATGGTGAGCGGCGGTAGCGCAAACCTTAATTTTAATTGGCAAAAGGATGGCAAATCTCTGCCGGCCCTCTCCGGCCGTGGCCGCTCCAATCTCACTTTCCAAACTGCTCCGTCTTTAGCTCGTCACCAAATCAAAGTTACCATCAGTGATCAAGGTGGCCGGCGGCTCACTGATGCCCGAGTTGATATCAATCTAGTTTTACCGCAAGTTATTTTTTACGCCAGCGCGCCCCTCGTTGGACCACATTACCAGCAGGCACTAGCTTCTTCCTTACGGCTTGATCAATCGTCGCTATCAATCTTGGCCGAACCTTTTAATTTTTCTCGCTCCGCCCTGAATCAGCTGGTCTATAACTGGACGGTAACGCAAGACGGCCATAAACAAGTGGTCAGTTCGCCGTTTTGGGGCGGCCGGCTAATGATCTTTGAGGCCGCTGGGCCATTTGATCAAACCGAGATTAATTTGGCGGTAAAAAATCCCGCGGCCATTCGTCAGGCCGCCGAGAAAAAAATCGCTCTGCATTATGATTAATAAGCTATTGTTGGTCATTCTAATGATTGTTCTGTTCGGTGTCCTGGGCACCACCATCGTTACAGCCAATGACACCGGCGTTGTCCCTCTCGGCACGACGAATAATCAACCACCGACCAATGATGCCCTGTCTAATGCCAACAGCGGCTTTGCCAGCCTCGATCAAGCCAGCAACTTAACTGATTACCTTAAGGGTCTGTTTAAGGTGCTGATCAGCTTCACCATTGTGGCCGCCATCGTCATGCTGGTACTGGAGGGAGTGCGCTATGCCGCCAGTGGCTTACCCGGGGTCAAAGCTGATGTTAAAGGCCGCATGTCCGGCATTGTGCTGGGCCTCTTGCTCGCCCTGGCCGCTTATTTGATTTTGTACGAAATCAATCCTGATTTGGTAAATTTGAGCTTCCCCGATCTAACATCTGGCAAATGAATAAAAAAATTATTGTTGGCGTACTGATTCTTTTGCCACTAGCGGCTCTCGGTGTAATCTGGTGGCTGGGCGGCAACAATTCATCGTCACCATCAGCCAACTCACCAGAGGACGAAACGGTCAGTGACGCCTTTCCGATCGATTCTAGTGGAAACATTGCCGAGCCCGAAGCATTTGCGCCAACACCAATCATCGGTGATTCAACCGAACCAATTTCCGACGACAATAGTCGACCCCAGCAATTGATTTCTGGCCCTATTAGTGGTTTTACCGCCATGGGCCAACAAATTTTTTACCAAGAGAGCGCCACGGGCCACGTTTATACTCTCAACCCAGATGGCCAGCCGGAACGTTTATCAAATTTCACTCTCCCCGGCATTCAACAAACAGTCTGGCAAACCACATCCAACGAATTGCGTCTCTTTATGCGTCAACACACCGAAACGGGCACGAGCGCCTGGCTGGCCGCTTGGCCGCTAGATCGGAACGAGGCGGCGCGCGAACCCGTTCGTCTTGGCAACAACGTCACTAACTGGACCTTTGCCGGCGATAAGGCTTTTTTTCTCCAGTCTGGCACAACTGGAACCGAGGGTGTAGCAACCAAGTGGCCGGCGGACCAAAATGACGGTCAAACGCTTTTCTCTTCGCCACTTGACGACTGGTTGGTAGACTGGCCAACCGAGAAAATTATTGCCCTCACCACCAAACCAGCTAGCAATTTGAACGGCTTTCTTTATTTTCTAAACCCAACGACCAAAGAACTGCGTCCCATTTTGCGCAACATCCGCGGCCTAGAGACCCTAATCAGTCCGGATGGAGAAAAAATTATCTACAGCCAGAATTCGGGCCAGGGTCCGGTCACCTATATTTACGACCTCAAAAAACAAACCACTTCAGTTCTGGCCATTGCCACCATTCCACCAAAATGCCGCTGGCAAAATAATTCCGCCGGCCTAATTTGTGCTGTGCCGGACCGTTGGCCACTCGGTGATTGGCACCGCGGCGACCTCACCACCAGCGATCAAGTGTGGTCGGTTGATGCCATCACCGGCGCATCCGACTTACTGTCTTTGCCAACCGCGACCAGCAATTTAGATATGATTGATTTACTAATTAGTACTGATGGCCAAAAGCTTTTCTTCCGCCATCGAGCTGATCTTAGTTTATGGTCTCTGCCCCTAAAAGCGCCTTCGTCTGCCTCTTAACTAAAAGTTCGTGGGCGATAGTAAATAAGCTACCCACCAGCCAGTACAAAGCAATGGCTCCGGGTAAACCGAGAGAAAAAACTAGCATCATCGCGGGTAAAACATACCGAGCTTGAATATTCATACTTTTGGCCAAGTCCTGACTAAAGCCCTTAGCCGTCTGGGGATCGGATGCCGGCAAAGGAGGAATGGAGAGTTGCATTTGCAACCATTGGGCCGCGCCAGTGAGAATAGCCAGCAAATAACTGGCTTGAGTTAAATCAATAAAACCGAGATAACTGTTGAGCGTCGCCGGCGGCTTAACAAACGAATACAACAATTCTGGCCGCAAGGTCACGCTATCGCGAAACACCCAAAATAAGGCCAGCAGAATGGGAATCTGGATAAGCATAATCCATAAGCCTGACAGGGGATTAAGCCCATGCTGACGATAGAGCTCCATTATTTTTTCCGCTTGACGTTGACGATTATCGCGGTGTTCATCTTTTATTTTTTTTAGTTCCGGCTCAAGGGTTTTTAATTTTTTTTGCGTAGTGGCCACCCGATGATAGAGGGGAAAAAGAATGAGTTTGACAATCAAGGTTAAGATAATTATGGCCAAACCTAGATTATGGCCCGGCAAAACGCTACTGATAAAAACCAGAGCATTGTATAGCGGTTCAAAAAAGATCGTATTAAAAAGATTGGCAATCATTTAATTAATAACTTGGTCGCCGTCAATAAATTTAGCATGTCTTTTTCTAAACTGGCAAAATTTAACTCCCGCGCACTGGCTTTGAAGAAAATCATCGCCCAGTAGCCGGGGGCTAGATGCTCGCGCTGGTTAATGATAATCGAACGTCCACGACGCTTAAGTTGGTGGCGGTCAACGGCGCGCTTGACGTTCTTACTAGAAACAACAAAAGCAAAACGCGAGGGCAACAAATGGTCACTCGACCTCAAGATGCGGGCCGAGAGGTAGGCGCCCGACCACGGTCGGCCAAGTTTAAGCACTTGTGTAGCCTGATCGCGCCCCAATCTTAGGGCCAGAGGCAACATTGATCTAGCTGGCGCCTAGACCGTCAAGCGCCGGCGGCCAATTCGCCGGCGGCCGGCCACCACACGCCGGCCACCGGCCGTAGACTGGCGCCGGCGCCAACCGTGAGTGCGCTTGCGTTTGCGATTTTTGGGTTGATAAGTTTGCGACATCGTGTATTTAGCTGTATTGGTATGTTAGCCGAAAACATTTTTTATTTCAATTAACCAACGGCAGTATCACAAGTTGCTCTTCCGTCTCGAGAGAATATAATTAGGCCCATGACTGACCACAAAAAATTGTGGACTGATGTGCTAACCGAGATTGAATTAACAATTTCTCGTGCTACTTTCGGTACTTGGTTCCGTAATACCAATATTATTAAACAGGAAGCTGGCGTGATGTACGTTGGTGTGCCTAATTCCTTCGCTAAAGAATGGCTGGCCAGCAAATACCATTTGTCGATTATAAAAACCATTCGTAATTTGTGTCCCGAGGTGCGCAGTTTGGAGTATATTATCCAAAAAACCAATGACGATAAGCCTAAATCACCGACCAAAGAAGAGGTGATGGGAGAAAAACCATCACTTAACCAACAACTAGGGCTCAACGATCTGTATATCAACAAAGACGATAACCTTAACTCTAAATACATCTTTGATTCCTTCGTGGTTGGCACTTTTAACGAGTTGGCCCATGCCGCCTCGCAAGCCGTAGTTAAAAATCCCGGCATGGTCTATAACCCGCTCTTTATTTACGGGCCAACTGGTTTAGGTAAAACCCACTTAATCCAGTCGATCGGCAATCATCTTAAGAAAATTAATGCCAATAAAAAAATCTACTACGTTAGCGCTGAACGCTTTTCGATTGATTACGTTAATTCGGTTTTAAACAACAAAACTAACGGTTTTAAGGAAAAATATCGCAAATACGATGTTTTAATCATGGACGATACGCAATTTTTGGCTAATAAAGATCGAACCCAAGACGAATTGTTCCACTTGTTCAATAATTTTTACGAGAATAACAAACAAATCATCTTTTCGTCTGACAAATCACCAAAATTTATACCCAATTTGGAAGATCGCCTAAAATCGCGCTTTGAAGGCGGCATGATCGTTGGTATTTCCAAGCCCGAATTTGAGTCACGATTGGCTATTCTTAAATCTAAATCCCAAAGTCTTAACTTTTCCTTGCCAGATGAAATAATCGAATACATCGCCACCGTGGTTCAGGAGAATATCCGCGAACTAGAGGGCGCACTTAATGCCGTGGTCTGCCAGGCCTATCTTAAAAAACGCGAGCTGAATATGGGGGAGGTGAGAAGTTTACTAAAAAACAACATTAAACCGCAAAAAACTGTCTCAATTAAAAATGTCACCAGTGTCGTGGCCGACTTTTACAATATTGACGAGCGTATGCTCTATGACAAAACCCGAAAAAAGGAGGTGGTTAAGCCACGCCAGATGATAATGTATATCTTGCGTGAGGATTGCAATAGTTCCTACCCCTATATTGGACAAAAGTTGGGCGGCCGCGACCATACCACGGTTATTCATGCCTATGATAAGATCAAACAGGACTTGAAGAGCAATAATTCTTTAGTTCAAGAATTAGAGCAAATCCGTAACCGTCTGTACAACGAGGTATAACCTGTGGATAAGCAGTGGATAGGCCGTGAATGCTGATAAATAGTCAACTCTCTAGCCATAATCTGATCAGACCTTATCCACAGGCCTCAATCCAAAAAACGGCTAAAAATAAAGTTAAGATCGAGTTATTAACATATCAACAGGATAATTATTGCCATCAAATTCTTTAAGTAAGATTAAATAGAGATTCATAACATGAAAGCCGAGGTCATTATTGAAGGATTAAGTCGAGCGATTAGTTTAGCTGACAAAGCAACTGGCAAAAATCTTAGCTTGCCGTTGCTCGCCAACGTGTTTTTGGGGGCGAAGGATAATAAAATCACTGTTCGCGCTACTAATTTGGAAGTAGGTATAGAAATTACCATTAATGCCCGTGTTTCCCAGTCGGGCACTGCCGTTGTTAAGGGTTCAATTTTGAACTCGTTTTTAAGCCATTTAAGTGGTAAAGACAAGGTTGCTTTGTCTTTAAATAACGATAATCTAACAATTACTACGCCGACTAATTCCGCCACGATAAAAAGTTACCCCAGCGGTGACTTTCCCACTTTGCCAACCATCAAGACCAGTGAGACGCTGGAATTGCCAGCAGAGGACTTAATTGGAGGTTTACGGGCTGTGTGGTACGCCGCCTCAACTTCCGGCATTAAACCCGAAATAAATAGCGTTTATTGGCATCAGAGCGGTGTGGATCTCGTCTTAGCGGCCACCGATTCCTTTCGTTTGGCGGAAAAAAAGATTAATTTAAGCCCGACTAACATCAAAGGTTTAAGCTTGATTGTTCCGGCTCGCAATACTCTCGAAATTATTCGCTCATTTGAGAATCAAACTGGCTCGGTGGCCGTAAGCTTTGATAAAAATCAATTAGTTATCGTGGGCGGCGAAATTTACTTCACCACTCGTTTGATTGACGGTAATTTTCCCGACTACCAACAAATTATTCCCCGTCAGCACGAGACCGAAGTGGTCATTTTACGTCAGGATTGGGTTAATGCGCTCAAGTTGGCTAATATTTTTGCCGATAAACTTAGTAAAATTAGCTTAAACATTGATCCTAAACAACAAAAAATCGAATTAATGAGCCGCGATAGCGAGATCGGTAATCAAGAAAGTCAGTTAACGGCCACAATTACCGGTGATCCCGTGACGGTGAGTCTTAATGCCCGATATTTGCTTGAAGCCATGACGTCCTTGATGGCCAATACGATTAATTTAAAGCTTAATGGCGCCAATAAACCGGTAATTATGACCGGGGTGGGTGATGCTAGTTTTACTTACTTGATTATGCCGCTTCTTAATCCGGCCCTATGAATCACCTCGGTGATTTTTTGGCTAAGTTTGCCGACTGGAAAAAACCGCATCAGGATCTAAAGGAGGCCATTATTGAGACAGTTTTTAAATTTAGTGGTTACCAGCTTAAGTCCGAGCAAATAAAAGTCAGCGGTCGGCGCGTGTACTTACAAATTTCGCCGCTAGTCCGTGGTGAAATTTTTGTCCAGAAAAGCAAAATTCTCCAGCGTCTCGCCGCCACTCTCAATCGCCACGCCCCGATTGATATTTTGTGATTTTATGAATATGGTACAATTTTTAATATGCTCAAGTTCCTCACTCTGCCTTTTGGTGTAGCCGCTATTCTTGTTCTGATAACTTTTACTTTTAACACTAACTTAAATACTGGCACTCAATTAGCCGCCTCTAACAACTGCCCCACCCCCGATCTCGACCACGATAGCGACATTGACCTTGACGATCTCCTCAAGCTAACCGACGCTTTCGCCAACGGCTACACCTCTTGTCCCGACTGCGACATTGCGCCTTGTCCGGGCAACAAAGACATCGACATTGACGACATCATCGCTTTCCTCGACGCTTTTGCCGCGCCCACCAACATCAGCACCATTCCTCACGGTAGCCCAGCTAACTTCACCCAAGCCACGGCTGGCTATTCACCTGACTCCACCTACGAATGGCGCTTTGGCGATTGCACTGTGCGGCGCGGTAAAATCACCCCCGGCACCGCTATTAACTGGTCGCATATCTACTCTCTGCCTGGTGACTACCAGCCAATTCTCCAAGTTACGCAAAACGGCATCATTACCACGATCGATCAACTACCCATCACTGTCACCCCCGACCCAGCCAATGCTACCTTAACTGCCAACTACACCGCCTACCGTCTAGCCAGCACAAATGCTGAACCGACTCATGGCACTTGTGCTGACGGTAAGGTGTGGGAGGAGATCGATT
The DNA here is from genome assembly GCA_038064435.1 of Patescibacteria group bacterium. Taxonomy (GTDB): domain Bacteria; phylum Patescibacteriota; class Minisyncoccia; order Phycocordibacterales; family JACOZG01; genus JBBTTC01. The sequence goes on along the minus strand of JBBTTC010000003.1, from coordinate 48,967 downwards.
TGCAGGATGATGACACTGACGCTAGCCATGACCAGATTGAACTGGGTCTGAAGGTAAGACTCGATGCTCGTTCATCCGTCGGCCAGTTTGATCGTGACAGTTGGGGCCTACCCTACGGCGGTACACGAATCATACCTGGCGTAGTTGAATATCAATTTCCTGATCCGAATGTTCAGAGACAAGTAAGTTTGACTGTGCGAAGGAACAACCCCTATGTTTCTGATGTGGTGTTCAAGACGGTGCATGTGGCGACAAGTATGGATTTTATTGCAAGGATGTATCCACCGATTGATCCAGTAACTAACGAAATTATTTCATTTCGTGCCAATCAGAATTATGTTATTGAAGGCAATAAGGTTTGGTTGATGTCTGGCAGCAACGATCGTCTGGGCCTCGCTGATTTAAGTAATCCCTATTCTCTGCCGCGCATTCGTCTTATGCCGGTAACTGAGATCAGTGAGGTCATCCAAATGTTTTTGTCTGATGGTCTACTGTATCTTGCTCGCGGGACAAGAGGTCTCGATATTTATCGTGCTGACCCAGACAATTTTGTTTTACTTTCACACGTTTCTCCCCAACAGTTAGGTTCAACCTCTATTTCCCGTGTGGGTGCGGTCAAGGGTCACGTTTTCGCTCTGGCTGCTTTCAAGATATTTCCCATAAACATTACTAATGTTTCGAGCCCTATCGTTGGCAAAGAACTCCCCCTAGGCACTTTTCTTTTGGGCCATGTGCCCGATCTAATCCAAGTGAATTCGGAAGCATTAATCGTTCACGATGGTGGTACAAAAATGCAGGTAGTAGACATTCGCATCCCAACTAGTCCACTCATTAGTTTTGTGCTTGATATACCACAGGTTGTGGGTAGAAAAATGAACCTTTGGCGCAATAACGTGATTATTTCTACGTTATCCGGGCTTGTATTTCTGGAATATCAATCGCCGACCCAAATTAAAGAACGTTTTACTCTTGCCAATCTGGCCAGCGTTGGTGGATCACTAGGCCTCTCCTCGGTGGGCCGTCTTTACCTGCGGCACTATACTAGTGGTGGAAATGAAATGCTTGATAAGTACGATATCACCGCTCCTGATTCCGCCTATCTGATGAAGTCTTCCGGGTTTTTTACAACATCTCAGGGGCCAGTTTTGGTGCTCGATCCAGATGATGATGGCCCGCTTGGAGAATTCATATATCTGACAAGTGAAGCTTACGGATTTCAGTCTAGAACACCTTAATACCGAACACACCCAAGTGTCACCTTGGGGGTTTGTGCCACCCACTGTCAAGGATCGTCCTTGACAGTGCGCGCCGTGCTGGAAGTCGAACTTCGGGCGTTGCTTATAGTTTTGCTTTGATTATTTTCATTGTACCAACTCTTCACGATCGGAAAAAGTTGGTACAATGGGTTTTTGTTTCTAGTTAATCCCACTGGCAAGGACAGTCCTTGACAATAGCGCCCTTGGCCGCGGGCGAGCAAAAATCACAACACATTTTCGAGCCTCGTGTTGGAAGTCGAACTTCGGATGCGGGCATTGTCCCACTAATTCACGATCGTGCGGAGTTGGTACAGTGGGTTGACTATTTAACCGTTGTATATACAATAGTTAGTATGAATACTAAAACGGTTATCAACATCAAGGCCGACAAGCAGGTCAAGAAGCAGGCGCAACACATTGCCGAGCGTTTGGGTGTGCCACTCTCCACCATCATCAACTCTTTCTTGAAGCAATTGATTCGAACCGAAGAAGTGACTTTTTCTGTTGTCCCGCAAATGACTCTCGAGCTGGAAGCCACTCTAGCGGCCATTGAAGCTGATCGCCAAGCTAAGAAAAACATCTCCGGCCCGTTCACCGCCAGTGAGGCCATCAAACATCTTGCGGCGCTATGAAAATTTTCTTTCACCGTAACTTCGAAAAGAAATTCAAGAAACTGAATCCCAAAATAAAAAAAGCTTTTCAACTGAAGCTAAAATTGTTTTCCCTCTATCCCTTTAGTCCCGAACTAAATAATCACACTCTCAAGGGTCGTTATGCCAGTTATCGCAGTATTAACATCACTGGCGATATTCGAGCGATTTTTATCTTTTTGTCCGAGGATGTTGTTGAGTTTGACGATATTGATAGCCACAGCAATTTGTATAAGTAAAAAGACAGTTGTCACTCCCTAATCTCCAAGGTCATTTTGGCTTCGCCTTGGTTGCGCACTTGGTCGTAGCCGACGGCGCGGAGCTCGTTGTTGGTGGCCAAGTGTTCAATCGTGGATGGCCGGAAGGAAATTTTAAACGGGGCGGCGGTGGCGGAACCCAAGAAGGAATTGTTGAGAAAAAAGTCCACCTGAGCTAGGGGGAAACGTGATTCGGCTCGCACTTCCACGCTGATTACCTGATCTTTGGTTTGCGGCCCAGTGGGTCCAGAGATAGAAAGTACCGGTCTGTATTCCGGTCGATGGACGTCATCCTCGGTGCTCGGGGCAACGGCCAAGGTGCTGTCGGTCAAACCACGCGCCGCGGCCCAGCGACGCACCGGTTCTTCCCAGAGTTTGAATTGCGGATCAAGCTCGGGATTACTCGGTCGTGGGCCGTGCAGATTATTTTTGTCTAGCCAATACAAAATCGAATGTACGGCCGGCACCACTTTTTCTTGGCGTAATTCCGGTGGCGTGTAGTCAGTGGCCAGTTTGCCGGACGATTGATCCACAAAATAGTTTTCACCACCCTGCCAGATGCCGCGCAGAACCGGCTTGATGTCTTTCCGTGCCGGTAATGGATCGGGGAAGCGTTCGTCGGCCAGCTCGGGCATAATCTGACGGAAGAAGGAATTCCACAATGGTGCCACGATCAAGCCGGCCACTTTTTTCTCCAGTGGCGTGTTGTCGTTATTACCCACCCAGGCGCCGACGGCCACCTCGGGCGTGTAGCCAATGATCCAAGTGTCACGATAATCATTAGTGGTACCGGTTTTTACCGCTACGTCGCGGCCGGGGAAGTGGAGCAGGGAGTTTTCGCCAAAAGTCGGTGAGCGAGCGGCATTGTCGGACAAAATGTCACTGATTAGGCGAGCGGTGTTTTCGGGCAAAACGCGGCGTCCGCTGATGGCGGATTCTTCCAGCACCCGACCATCATTATCTTCCACTTTTAGCAGGCGACGATAAGGGTGACGGACGCCGTCATTAGCAAACACACCGTAGGCGCTGACCATGTCGAGGAGTGACACCTCACCGCCGCCCAGCACCAAGGGCAGACCATATTGATTGGCGTCACCCAAGTTTTCAATTCCCATGGCGGTGGCTGTCTCAATCGAATCGCGGATGCCGGCCAAATACAGAGCTTTGATGGACGGAATATTAATTGACTGGGCAAGGGCCTGTCGCAAGGTCATCGGGCCGCGAAAATTGTTGTCGTAGTTGCCGGGCGTGTAGCAACGGGTGGGGTCGGTGTCACAATTAGTGTCAAATTGAGTTTCCAGATCGAATAGTACGGTTTCCGGTGTGTAGCTCTTGTTAAAGGCGGTGGCGTAAACAAAGGGTTTAAAGGCCGAACCCGGCTGACGGTGAGCCAGGGTAATGTTGAAGTTACCGTCATTTTCGGTTTCAAAATAATCGCGCGAGCCGACCATGGCCAAGATGTCGCCGGTTTTTGGATCAATCACCACCATGCCGGCATTTTTGGCTCTAAACTTTTCTTCATTGCCCGGCGCAAACTCGCGAATAACAGCCTCGGCCTTTTTTTGCCATTCCCAATCTAGAGTTGTGGTAATTTTCAAACCGCGTCGCCGCACCACGTCGGGGCCATATTTTTCTTCCAAGTAGTCGCGCACCCAAAGCACAAAGTGCGGCGCTTTAATGCCTCGATCAGCCGCTGGCTGGAAGGTTATTTTTGTTTGCTGGGCGGCCGTTTTTTCTTCGGCGGTGATGAAGTTGAGGGCCAGCATTCGTTCCAGAACCAGATTTTTTCTCTCTTCTAACTTGTCGCGGTTGTTGCCGTAGGGAGAATAAAAAGTGGGGGCTTTGGGTATGGCCGCCAAATAGGACGATTCGACTAAATTGAGATCAGCGGCTGCTTTGCCAAAAAAAGATCGGCTAGCTTCCTCGATGCCATACAAATTACCCCCATACGGTGTTTCATTGAGATAAAGAGTTAAAATTTCCTCTTTGCTCAAGACCTGCTCTACCTTGATGGACAAGACCAGTTCTTTGATCTTGCGTGATATTTTTTTGTCTTGAGTTAAGACCGAGTTCTTGATTAATTGTTGGGTGATGGTGGAACCACCCTGGCGAAAGGAGGCGGTGCCCAAATTAACAAAAAAAGCCCGAAGAATGGCCATCGGCTTAACTCCATAGTGTTCGTAAAACTGGTCGTCTTCAATTGCTACGGTGGCGTTTTTAACAAAGCGTGAGATGTGATCAAAATCCACCACTTGTCGTTCGACATTTTCGTGCAGACTATAGAGCACAATTTTACCCGTCCGGTCATAAATTTTGGTTGACTCGGTGATTAGTCGATCCTGATTGAAAGAACGGAAGTCGGGGATGTCGAGCGTGGTGAACCAAAGCATCACGCTGCCGGCGCCAAAGAAGGCCATCACCAAGCCGATTAATAATAATTTTTTGACCATAATCCTATCCTAACACGTAGAAGCAGTCGGTAAAGTATGATAAATTCAAGAGATGGAAGAATTGTTAAATCGCGGCGTTGAGCGCCTTTACCCATCACGCGAGGCGTTGGCCGAGCGCTTGAGTCGGGGGCCACTGCGATTATATTGGGGGATTGATCCCACTGGTCCGGATCTTCATCTTGGCCATCTGGCGATGTTGCTTAAACTGCGAGATTTCCAAACAGCTGGTCACCAGGTAATTTTAGTGATCGGCGACTTTACTGCTCGTATTGGTGATCCCACCGACAAGTTAGCGGCGCGCCGCCAGCTTAGCGCGGCCGAAGTCAAAGCCAATTTCAAAACCTATCGGCGCCAGCTTGGGCGATTTTTGAATTTGCGTCAGACCGAGGTGATGTACAACAGTCGGTGGCTGGGCAAACTCAATGCCGCCTCACTCCTCGTGCTAGCCGCACAGTTTACGGTGTCACAACTTTCCGAGCGCGACATGTTTCGTTCGCGGCTCGATCGCGGCGAACCAGTTTACGTGCACGAGTTTTTTTACCCCCTGCTCCAGGCTTACGACTCTTGGCATCTGGCCGTTGATTTAGAATTGGGCGGCAATGATCAGACGTTTAATATGCTGATGGGTCGAGATCTGCAAAAAAATCATGGGCAGGAAAAATTTGTTATGGCCCTAAAACTCTTGACCGACGGCAGCGGGAAAAAAATGGGCAAGACTGACGGCAACATGGCACGCTTAAACGATGGTCCGGCCGCCATCTACGGGCAAATTATGAGTTGGCCGGACGAGCGGCTCGCGGTGGCGTTGGAACTTTTGACTCGCCTGACCTCGGCCGAGCGCGAAGCCGTTTTGATTATGCCGCCGCGCGACGCCAAGATGCGTTTGGCGCGCGAGGTGGTGGCGCTGACCGCTGGCGCCACCCGAGCGCGAGTGGCCGAGCGCGAGTGGCAAAGAGCTTTTCAGCAACATGGTTTACCAGCCGATGTGCTCAAGCTCAACGTGCGCCCCGGCGTACAGTTGGGCGATGTCTTGGTGACGGCCGGAGTGGTTAAATCAAAAAGTGAATGGCGGCGCTTGGTGACTGCTGGCGCCGTGGAAGAAATATCGGGGACAAAAATTGCCGACCCGAACCACTCATTGATCAGCCCCCTAGAGCTTAAGATCGGCAAGAAACGCTTCGCCCAGATTACACTTAAGGCATAAATAAAAGCCCACCATTTCGCCGCGGCGAACTGACGGGCTTTTATTTTTTTTACTTCTCTTATTCTTCTTCGTCGCTCACTTCATCGTCATCGGCATCATCATCGTCATCGCCGCCGACCTCCTTATCTTCTACTTCGTTCTCCTCTTCGGTTTCATCCTCGGTCGTGTCCATCTCCATGTCACCTTCCATCATTATATCGTCCATTTTCTACAAAAATTTAAATATAACGACCTTTAATTAACCACGGAGGTAATTTTTAGCACACCCAAATTATTTTGCAACCACCGGCGGCCGAGTTGTGGATAAAGCCAAGTGCGGGGTGTGGGCCAAGGCGGTGAGGGCAATGGCAATGGCATCAAATTCGTCATCATGTTTGATCGGCTGATTGATGGTGACTAAACGTTTAACCATGCCGGTGACTTGTCGTTTGTCAGCTCGGCCAAAGCCGGTAACCGTTAGTTTAATTTGCAATGGCGTGTATTCAAAAATTGGTAAACCATGCTGGCCGGCCAAATAACAAATTACGCCTCGTACCTCGCTCACCATCATGGCTGTTTTTTGATTACGCTCAAGAAAAATTTTTTCGATCGCCAATGCCTCGGGTCGATGCTGATTGAGCAGGGCGGTGAAACTCTGTCCTAGTTGTTGCAGGCGACTGGCAAAATCAAGTTGGCGATCGGTGGACAGGCAAACCGAATATCGAACCACGTTGCCTTCGACTATTGCCACACCCAGTCGATCATAGCCCGGATCAACGCCGACAATTATCATAAATTTTTTTGACGTCAGGGTGAGCTTCAAGAGCAACGGTGATTCGATTTAATTCTTCGTGCTCGGCCGGCGTTATTTCGGTCTCGGTTTTAGCTTGCCACCTACCGTCGCGAGAAACAAAGGCCCAGGTCACCGCGCCGGGCGCGGCTAGGGTCAAACCAAAGTCGCTAAGCAGATGTTTTATTTCCTGCCCAGTGCGATTTTTATTACCGGTTAATCCACCAATGATCATGGCTACACCGCCCGGCCCGTAGGTTTCGTAGATCACCTCTTCGTAATTTTCACCATTGGTGCCAAGAGCTTTTTCGATAGCGCGATCAATGTTCTCGTTGGGCATATTGGCGGTTCGGGCCTGCTCAATGGCGGCGCGCAGACCCGGTGCTTGGCGATTGCCGTCGGTGCGTCGCGCCTCGAGAGCGACGTTGCGCACTAGCATGGCAAACTGCTGACTCTTTTTGGCGTCACTGGCGGCTTTTTTATTTTTGATCTGCGACCATTTATTGTGCCCAGACATATTGCTTATTCTAATCTATTTTTGGTTAAACAAATTTGTTTTAGCGTTAGAACGACCCAAGTGGGCGTGGGCGGCCGGTGTGATTTGGCGGCCGCGTGGCGTGCGTTCGATGAAGCCCAGTTGCAGAAGATAGGGTTCGTATACTTCTTCAATTGTGGCCTCTTCTTCGGCCGCGGCTGCGGCCAAGGTGTTTAAGCCCACCGGTCCGCCATTAAATTTATCAATCATAACTTCCAGCACTCGACGGTCAGCGGCAGTTAATCCCAGCTTGTCGATCCCGAGCAATTCCAGTGTTTCGACCACTATGCTCTCATCAATATCGCGGCGTTTGATCTGGGCCAAGTCGCGGCAACGTTTGAGTAGTTGATTGGCGGCCCGTGGCGTGAAGCGGCTACGCGTCGCCACAGCCGCCGCGGCCGCGGCGGCCACCGTTACGCCGAGCACGCGGGCTGACCGATTAACAATCTCTTCGATTTCTCGGTTGGTATAAAAGTCGAGACGGAAGATACCGCCGGAAAAGCGTGAACGTAGTGGCGCCGATAGGGCGGCAATTTTTGTAGTGGCGGCAATCAGGGTAAATGGTGGCAGGTCGAGCTGGATTACGCGCGCCCCGGGTCCCTTGCCAATGATGATGTTGAGCACGCCCGACTCCATGGCCGGATATAAAACTTCCTCGATTAATTTATTGAGACGATGCACCTCGTCAATAAATAAAATATCGTTGGTTGCCAGATTGGTGAGAATTGAAGCTAGGTCGCCCACCTTTTCTATCGCTGGTCCAGAGGTGATTTTAATTTGCACCCCCAGCTCTTTGGCAATCAGGTAGGCCAAGGTGGTTTTGCCTAGACCGGGCGAACCGTAAAACAGAAGGTGTTCTGGCGGTTGGCCACGTTCTTTGGCTGCTTGAAGCAGGATCTGCAGATTGTTTTTTATGTTCTGCTGGCCCACATAGTCACCCCAAACTGTTGGCCGAAGGGCGCTGTCTAAAAAGCGGTCATCCAAGACCGGCGCCGGACTATCCTTATTTTCTCTTGACATCAAAATTCTTTTATGCTAGTCTGGAGGTGGTTACCAATTATCGAGACCCTAAACCTCTAAGCAACTAAGTCCTCGGGCTTAATCGGGTTGCCGAAGGGGACGCTCCGGTTTTCCTCTTTGCGGGGGTTGGCGGGGGCTATCCCCAAAGGCCAGCCTAACTTTTAATGTCATGTTGAAAGGTTTGCTTAGAGGTTTAGATTCTCGATATTAACCACTCTCGCCAGTTCGGCGAGCGAGGTGGTGCCAGCTAGGACCTTAAGTAATCCGTCCTCGGCCATGGCCAGTATGCCTTGCGGTTCGGCCGCCCGGGCGATTTCTCGCTCGCTGGGATTATCGACCAATAGTTGTGCCACGGCCGCGTCCATTATGATGGCTTCAAAAACTCCGATCCGGCCGCGAAAGCCAGTATGGTGGCAAGTGGCGCAACCACCCTCGGCTGGTGCCGCCAGCTGGTAATCTGCTGGCGGCGACCAGTCGGGTCGCCGCCTCCTGATGCCGGCGGCAATTTGTTCAACCAACTTTTTTTCTTCAGCCGTCGGTGGCGCCAGGCGGCGGCAATCGGGGCATAGACGTCGTATCAAACGTTGAGCCAGACTGATGTCTAGCGCCGAGTCAAGTATTTTGGCACTGACGCCGAGATCCACCAGGCGTGGGATAGCCCCGGCCGCGTTATTGGTGTGCAGGGTGGAAAGCACCAAGTGGCCGGTGAGAGCGGAATTGATGGCAATTTTAGCTGTTTCGCCATCGCGAATTTCGCCCACCATAATCACATCGGGATCTTGACGTAGGGCCGAACGCAGACCGTCTATAAAGGTATAATTTTTCTCTGGATTGACTTGTGTTTGATTCACTCCGGCCAGATGGTACTCAATTGGATCTTCGATAGTGATGATTTTGGTGTCGGGAGAATTGATCTGGTTGAGCAGGGCGTAGAGCGTGGTGGTTTTACCCGAGCCGGTGGGGCCGGTTAGTAAGAGTAAGCCGTTGGGTTTGCGGATTTGTCGCTCAAGGATAGTTTGCAGGTGCTCGTCGAGGCCGAGATTATCGAAGCCGATGCGGATGGAATCCGGGTTGAGAATGCGCGTGACGACCGATTCACCATAGGCGCCCGGCAAAATTGATACTCGGAATTCGATCTCGGTATCGGGCAGAACTAAACTAAAACGACCGTCTTGCGCGGCACTAGTAATGTTAAGCTTGAGACCGGAAATTAATTTAATTCGCGAGAGCAGTCGGTGATAGGTGGCCGACTGGAGGAAGGTAATGTCGTGTAAAACACCATCGAGGCGGTAGCGCAGACGCACACTGTTTTCTACGGGTTCAAAGTGAATGTCGGAAGCGCCGGTAACCAAACCGCCGGCCAAAATAATTTCCAGAATATCAGAAGTACCACCCGCCTCGGGGTTGGCGGTAATGGTGGCAAATTTATCTTTAAAACTATTCAGGTCAGTGATGGCTGACAGAAATTCTTTGATGCGATCTGGCGACAGATTAATCATCCCCGCCTCGGTGCGCGTGGCGTGAGAAATTTCCTCGTAGCGACTCCAAGCGCGCTCCAAACTGGCCTCCGATGCTAGGTGTAACTCCGGTCGGTAGCCCTTATCTTTAAGCCCCGCCAATATTTTTTGTGCTGTTTCTTGTTCGGGCGAAGTGGTGACAATATAAATATTTTTACCCACCAGCTTAAAGGCGGCCAAACGGCCAGCTCGAGCGTCATTTTCGTCGATTAAACGCAGGGCATCGGTATTGACGGCAAACTTAGTGAGGTCAATGTAGGGGAGCTGGTATTTTTGTGAGAGGATTTGGGCCAGATCTTCTGCTTCTTTATAGTGAAGTTCGTTAACTTTTTGTAATTGTTTTTCCTCTTTAAATTCCAGCATGTCGGCTTAATAACATTCCTATCATACTAATTTTAAAACACCTAATCATGGCAGTGGAAAAACAAATTGCTGTGTTAAGATGAGGCCATGGAGGTCATAATTAGCAACTTATCTGACCTAGAAGCATTTGCCGGGCAGGCGCTAGAGCGTTGGCGAGACCACCAGCCGAGCGGGGCGGCCACGGTAGTGGGGCTACGTGGTGAGTTGGGCGCTGGCAAAACGGCTCTAGCTCAAGCTGTTGGTCGGCGCCTGGGCCTGACCGCAGCTATCACCAGCCCAACCTTCGTGGTGCTCAAAAAGTACGAGATCAAAAGTGATTATTGGCCGTGGCGTTTTTGGTATCATCTTGATGCCTATCGTTTGGCTGGCTCGGCTGACCTGGAGGCGCTTGGTTGGCAAAAAATTATTGCTGATCCGGGTGCGTTTGTATTGGTAGAATGGGCCGAACGAGTGGCGTCGGCCCTGCCGGCCGGCGCGCACGAAGTGGCGTTTGGGGTGTTACCGGAGCAAGCTCGACGTATTCGTCTATCGCCATGAGTGGCAAAAAGAAAAAATTAATTTTACTTGATGCTCACTCGATTATCCATCGGGCTTATCATGCCCTGCCCAACTTCACTTCCGCCGCCGGCGAACCAACCGGCGGCCTGTATGGTTTGGTATCAATGCTGACAAAAATTATTTCTGATTTTTCTCCCGATTATTTGATCGCCGCCTATGATTTGCCCGGACCCACTTTTCGCCGTGAAATTTATGAGGACTATAAATCCGGTCGGCCGGCGGCCGACCGGGAATTGGTGGCGCAAATTAAACGATCTCGCGATGTTTTAACCGCTTTTCATATTCCCACTTTTGATGCCGCCGGTTTTGAGGCCGATGATATTATTGGCACCTTGGTGGCGCAAACAACCGACGATCTAGAACTGGAAGTGATTATTGCCTCTGGTGATATGGATACTTTGCAATTGGTGAGCGGGCGACGGGTGCGCGTCTTTACGCTCAAACGCGGTCTTAATGAGACAATAATTTATGATGAGGAGGCGGTGCGGCAACGCTTCGGTTTTGGTCCCGAGCTGATGCCGGATTATAAGGGTTTGCGTGGCGACCCATCCGATAATATCATTGGCATTAAGGGTATTGGTGAAAAAACGGCTGCGATATTAATTCAAAATTTTGGCTCGATCGAGCAAATTTACCTTAAATTAAAGTCTGGCCACGGGCCATTTTTAAAGGTTGGTTTGACCGAGCGCGTAATTAAATTGTTGGTAGCCGGCGAAGAAGAGGCTCTGTTTTCCAAAACTTTAGCCACTATTCGGCGTGATGCTCCGGTTAGTTGGCGCCAGCCCGCTTTGGATTGGCGCCAGGAAGTCAATCGCGAATCAGTTAATCGTTTACTGAACGATCTAGGCTTCAAGAGTTTGCTTGGGCGGGTTGGTGCACTGTGGTCTGATGCGTCGGGCGCGGCCACCGTGGCGGACGGCACACCAAACATTGTCTTTACCACTGAAGAGCGGGCGCGTTTACGTATCGCTGCATGCTTACTGGATCCGGAACGGAGCGATCCAACTGATGAACAGTTGCTGGCCGCCAAAGACAATCTGGCGGCGCGTCTCAAGGAGCAGGGTCTCGATACGGTTTATCGTCAAATTGAATTGCCACTTTGGCCAATCTTGGAACGAGCCACGCGCCGCGGCATTACGCTTGATCTCGATTACTTGCGGGTTCTGTCGGCCGATTATCATCGTCGGTTGGCCGTCGTGAGTAAAAAAATTTTTAAGCTAGTTGGCCACGATTTCAACCTCAATTCGCCCAAACAACTGGCGCAAATACTATTTGATGAATTGAAATTAAATTACAAAGGCCTCAAAAAAACGGCTGGCGGCGCGCGCTCGACGCGTGAGTCGGAGTTGGTTAAGTTGCGCGACGTTCATCCGGTGGTGGCGGAACTGTTGCCGTACCGCGAATTACAAAAATTACTTTCTACCTACATTGATAATTTACCCGCTCTGACTGACGAAGACGGGGTGTTGCATACCACGTTCGATCAGTGTGGTGCTACCACTGGCCGACTATCGTCACGTCACCCCAATTTACAAAACATTCCGGTCAGTGGTGAGCTGGGGCGGGCGGTGCGGCAAGCCTTCGTGGCTCGGCCGGGACACGTGTTAGCCGCTTTTGATTACTCGCAAATTGAAATGCGGGTTTTGGCCTTGCTTTCGGGTGATGCGGGACTGAACAAAATTTTTGCCACTGGCGCCGATATTCACGCTGGCGTGGCCGCCCGCGTTTTTGGTGTTAAAGAGAATGAAGTGACCAAGGAAATGCGTCGCCGAGCTAAGGTAATCAATTTTGGCATTATCTATGGTATGGGCATTAACGCCTTGCGTGAGAACTTGGGTGTTAGTCGACAAGAGGCGGTAGAATTTTATGATCACTACTTTACCGCTTTCGCCCAGATTAAAAATTATTTTGAGTCGATCAAACAAATTGCCCGACAAACGGGCTACACTCGTACTTTGTTTGGTCGGCGCCGCTACTTGCCGGCCATCAATTCACCCTTGCCGGCCTTGCGCGCCGCCGCCGAGCGCATGGCCATTAATGCGCCGCTCCAGGGCACGGCCGCTGACATCGTTAAGATTGCCATGATCAAGGTGGACGAGTATCTCACGACGGCCGGTTTAGCCGCCGAGGTTCATCTTCTTTTGCAAGTGCATGACGAACTAATTTACGAATTACCCATTGGCAAACTGGCTCGCGTTAAACCGGAGATTAAAACACTCATGGAGCAAGCGATTGAAACTACGGTGCCGCTAGTCATCAACGCTTCTTCCGGTACAAATTGGGCAGAGCTGAATTAGCTTTTAATCTTCGGGGACGGCGCTGAATATAATGATGAAGAGCAGGTGAATTTTTGTTAGAATTATTTTCATGTCTGATTATTATCGTCCTCAGCGGCAACGCCAGCTTTTCAACCCCGACTCAGTGGAGCCGTTTCGCTTGAGCCGTTCAAAAGTAGACCTGTTTCTCAAGTGCCCATTTTGTTTTTATCTCGATCGGCGTTTGGGTGTGGGTACGCCGCCCGGTTTCCCACTCAATCTCAACTCAGCCGTTGATTTTCTTCTCAAAAAAGAGTTCGATCATTACCGCAGTTTGGGCCAGCCACACCCGTGGATGGTGGAACACAAAATCGCGGCCGTGCCTTTTGTCCATCCCGACCTCGATCGCTGGCGCGAGAACTTTGAAGGCATCCGTTGGCATCATACGCCAACCAATTTTATTCTAACGGGGGCAGTGGACGACATATGGGTCAATTTGGCCGGAGAACTTTTGGTGGTGGATTATAAGGCCACGAGTAAAGACGAGGAGGTAACGCTCGATGCTGAGTGGCAGAACGGCTACAAGCGACAGGTGGAATTTTATCAATGGTTGCTGGAGCGCAATGGTCACGCGGTGGCGCCGGCCGCCTACTTTGTTTATCTCAACGGTCGCCGTGACCGCGAGGCGCTTGATGGTCGGTTGGAGTTTAGGGTGAAGATTATTTCTCATGCTGGCAGTCGTGATTGGATTGAGGTGACGCTTGGCGCGGCACGTCGCTGTCTTGAGGCCGCGGTTCCGCCTGCCGCCGCAGCCGATTGTGATTTTTGCGCTTATCGCCGGGCCGTGGGTGTCGCCTTATCCCCAGCAAAATCATCCGGCCAACTTGATTTATGGTCGTGATATCTTTATTATCAAATCCAGCTTAATGATAAAGGTCGAGGGCTTACCAGAATTAGTTGTCAGAATATCATGAAAGGTTTTGTAATTTTTATCATCATCGTCATTTTGCTGGTGATTGGTTTTGCTTGGTTGGGCAACAAAGATGAGGCACCCGCTTCGGATGGCAATACGGGCCCAACCCCGACCAATGATGAATTGGGTTTGCCGATGGCTCCGGCTGCGCCAACAGCCGCTGTGCCGGCCGAGACTTTGCCCGCCGCTTCAGCTGGTGTTGATGCCGGTGTGGGTGTTGAGGTGCCGCAACAGTAAGATCATTTCTCTAGATAAAAACCCCCCGCCACGGCGGGGGTTTTTGTTATAATCACGCCATGGGCCAATGGCGACTAGTTTCCTGGAACGTTAATGGTTTACGAGCGATCGAGAAGAAGGGTTTTGTGGCGTGGTTAGGTCGGGAAAAGTATGATGTGGTGGCTTTGCAAGAAACCAAGGTTTCGCGCGATACCAAGCTGAGTGCGGAATTGATCCAACCTGATGGTTACCGCTCGTCTTGGGATTATGCCAGCGAAAAGAGAGGCTATAGCGGAGTGGTTGTGTACAGCCGTCCGGTGCCCGCGCGAGTGAGTACCACTTTTGGCCGTTATGATATTTTGGCGCGCGAAGGGCGCATGCTCGAACTGGATTATGGTGATTTTATTTTCCTCAATATTTATTTTCCCAATGGCGGATCGGGCCCGGCGCGACTTAAATACAAACTAGATTTTTATCAACAGTTCCTTGATTATCTTGGTGATCTACGGCGCTCTGGCCGGCAGGTGATTTTTGCCGGTGACGTTAACACGGCGCATAAGGAAATTGATCTGGCTCGTCCGAAAGAAAATGCTAACACTTCCGGCTTTTTGCTCGCGGAACGGCAGTGGCTCGATCGATTTGTGGCCGTTGGTTTCGTCGACACTTTTCGTTTATTTCAAACTGGCGGTGACCACTATAGTTGGTGGGACCAGAAGACACGGGCTCGTGATCGCAACGTTGGTTGGCGGATTGATTATTTTTTTGTCAGTGCCGACCTAGTGCCCAAAGTTCGCGATGCTTTTATTTTAAGTGATGTGTTGGGCTCGGATCATGCGCCGGTGGGCTTAATATTAGATTTATGATCGAACTATGGTGCGGCGGTCAGGCCATTAGTCAGACAGAAGAAAACTTCAGCGGTGAAATTTTTCGTTTTCGCGGCCCCGATATTTCATTATTGGATTTAGAGCAGGCGATAGTGGGTGGCGATTTGTGGTCGCGGCCACGACTAGTGGTGTTGGAGGAGATTGCGTCGACGCCCTTGGCTCTAGAGACGGTGGTCAACCATTTGTCTACCATGGCCGCTTCACCTCATCGTTTTGTCTGGCGCGAAGATTCACCCTCGGCCGAGCTCGTGCGTCAAATCAAAGATGTTGCCGGCCGGATAGTGGAAGCAAAACCGCGGCCGGCGGCGAAAAATAATTTTAATATTTTCGCGCTAGCGGATGCTTGCTTGCGCCGCGATCGGCGGGGCTTGTGGTTGGAACTCTTAGCCGCGCGCGCGGCCGGTCTCCAACCGGAGGAAATTTTTTGGAAATTATTTTGGCCGATAAAAAATATGTTGTTGGTAAAAACTTCGCCGCTGGCGCCGGCCAGCTTGAAACCGTTTGTTTTGGACAAGGCGCGTGGTGGTGCGGCGCATTACCGCGCCGACGAATTGCAGAGTTTGTCGTGGGAGCTGGTTAAACTTTACCACGAAGCACATCTCGGTCGCCGCGATCTTGATTTAGCCCTTGAGCGGTGGGTGTTAGAGTTGTAGGGTGTGCGCCCAGCAGGAGTTGAACCTGCGACCGTCTGCTTAAAAGGCAGCTGCTCTACCAACTGAGCTATGGGCGCAATATTAAATTTAATTTACAACGGCCAATCGAAGGCAAAAAAACCGGCACCGGAGAAAAGCAGAGACAGACAGATGGCCGCCAGTAGCGGGTACTGCGACCCTCTTTTTGTTTTCCAGTCGCGGAGCGACCATAAACCCAAAAGGGCCGCTGCCGGTTGGGTGAACAGGCCGAGTGTAATCAGGCCGCCACCCAGCAGTTTGCAGAGACCAATTAATTTTTCATTAGACGTTTTAATTTGTTGCCAGCCACTATTAACAAAGACCAAGCCGGCCACTAAACGTAGCCCAAGGGGAGCCACTAGTCCAAAAGTCAGAAGCTCTGGCCAAGGATTTAGCATCTTGCTATCCTAGCACAGCTATGGTTACAAAGACAAAAAAATTTTGTTTGATTCTACATAACCTCCGAGGCGCGCATAATGTTGGGGCAATTTTTCGCTTAGCTGACGCCATTGGGGCGGAAAAAATATTTTTGACCGGCTACACGCCGCGACCCATTGATCGCTATGGGCGGATCAATAAAAAAGTAGCCAAAACCGCTTTGGGGGCCGAGCGGCTGGTGACCTGGTCGGGGCTCACGCGTCCTGGATCACTCTTCGCCACTTTGCGTCGCGACGGTTATCAACTGGTGGCTCTCGAACAGAGCGCGCGTTCAGTTGATTACAAAAAATTTCTCCCGACCGAGCGCGCGGCATTAATTATTGGCAACGAGTTACGAGGCGTTGATCCGGCCATCTTGAAGCAATGCGATACGATAGTAGAAATTCCAATGCGCGGTGGTAAGGAGTCACTTAATGTGGTGGTGGCCACGGCGGTGGCCTTATTTCGCTGGTTTGATCGCTAATTAGTGTTGGCATCTTGGGCAGGAGTGGGTGCCGCGTCTAACCAGACGATTTTTGATGACGATTTGGCGGCAGACCAAGCAGGGTTTTCCACCTCGACCATACACTTGAAGCAGGTCGGCAAAATTACCCTGTTGACCGTTGGGCCGACGATAGTCACGCGCCGATGTGCCTTTTTTGCTGATAGCCAGTTTTAATATTTGTTGAATGGCTTGATGCAGGCGAGCAGTGTTTGCTGGTTTTAAACTGCCGGCCAGCCGCGCCGGCTGCAGGCCGGCGCGAAAACAGCTTTCGTCGGCGTAAATGTTGCCGAGGCCGGCGATTAATGTTTGATCCAGCAGTAGGGCCTTGATTGGCCGGCGGGGGTAGCGGGCCGCTAATTGGGCCAGATAATTCTGGCTAAAATCTCGTGTCAGTGGCTCGGGGCCAAAATGCCTGATTAGCTCGGCTTGGTCAGCGCCAGTGAGTAGTCGGCTCCAGCCAAATTTGCGCGCGTCGTTGAAAAACAGTTGACCGCGATTATCAAAATCTAATACCAGACGAGTAAAACGATTGGGTAAATTGTCGGCGCCGCCGGCCTGTGGATGACCGCCGACGATTTGATATTCGCTGTGGCGGTAAATTAATTGGCCGGTCATTTTGAGATGAATGGTTAGAGTTAGATTGTTAGCCAGTTTGATTAATAAAATTTTGGCGCGCCGCCCCAGGCCGGTGACGGTTTGGCCGCGTAAGCTAGTTTGGAAGCGGCGCGCTGAAGTTGGCGCCACAGTTTTTGGCCAGAGTACTTTGACTCGCTCGATTCGCCGGCCGATAATAACCGGTTTCAACTCGCGCCTAATTGTTTCAACTTCCGGCAGTTCGGGCATGGGTTAGTTCTTCGCGGGCGACGCGGACGTCATCCCACGGTATTTTTTGGCCTTGGGCTGCCATGATGTAGGGGTCCGTGCCTTTGCCAGTGATTAAAACCACGTCGCCCGGCTGGGCGAGGGTAATGGCGCGGGCGATGGCGGCGCGGCGGTCGAGGATGGTTTCGTGGTTAGTGCGCTCGGCGCCGGCCGCCACTTCAGCCACGATGGCCACCGGATCTTCATCGTACGGATCCTCGTTGGTAAAAATTACGCGGTCACAATGAGCGCTGGCTAGCTGACCCATCAGCGGCCGCTTCCAGCGATCACGCCCGCCGCCGGTACCGCCCAAAACGCAAATTTTTCGCTGATCGGCGAAGGCTTGGTAGAGTTTGGTTAGTGAATCAACGGTGTGGGCGTAGTCAACAATAACGCGAAATGGTTGCGCTACTACTTCTTCCACCCGGCCGGGGATGACGGTCAGTTTTTTTATCGCCGCTCGGGTGGCATCATTGGTTACACTTAATTCTCGTCCGAGCGCTAGAGCCGCTAGCCAGTTGGCGCGATTAAAGTCACCAGGCAGGGGAGAGGCAATTTGCTCATTGTCGCGAGACGGATAAAATTTTATTACTTTCACCTTTGGCCCAGCCGTGGCGACAAATTTTTCACTCACAGCATCATCAGCATTAACTATCAGCAATTTATTGGTTTTGGGTGAACTGGCCAACGCTCGGGCTAAACTCAATTTGGCGGCCAGATATTTTTCCACTGAACCATGTGATTCAATATGCTCGGGTGATAAATTGGTAAAAATTAACGCATCAAGATCAATAAAACGGTGGCGAAATTGCCGCGCACCTTCGGAGGTCATTTCAATAATGGCGTGAGTACAGCTGGTCGTCACTGCTTGGCGGAGAAAACGTTGGAGTACTAGTCGGCCGGGCATAGTCATTTTATACAAATTGCGTTGGCTGGCCGGGCCGATTTTAAAACGAATAGTCGAAGCCGCGGCCGTGCGCCGGCCGGCAGTCTCCAGTAGGGCATTGATCATTTCTACCACCGAGCTTTTGCCTTTAGTGCCGGTAACGCCGATAACATACAGCTGGCGAGACGGGAAGCGATAAATCAACGCGCCAAGCAGGGCCAGTTTATAGTGATAAATAGGCTGGAGCCAACGAAACAGGTCAGTCGGGATAATTTTTTTAAGAAAAGTGATCACGATTTTGCCGGTCGACCAAGAATTTTTAGTGCTTCACGTAGGCGAGCCCGATCGTCGTCCAGTCCGGCCGGCAAATTCTTAATTGCTGTCCGAGCTTCGACTAGGGTGTAGCCGAGCGCCTGCAGGGCGGCTAAGAGGTCGCCGGTGGCGCCCAGTTCGCCGGTTTGTTCCAGTGCGCCCACTCCCACCTTGTCTTTTAAGTTAACAATGATTTTTTCGGCGCTTTTGCGGCCGATGCCGGAGACTTGGGTTAGGTAGCTGACATTTTCTTCTAACACGGCTCGGCGCAATGTGGCCGGCGGTGCCAAAGACAAAATAGCTAGAGCGCTTTTGGGGCCGATGCCCGGCACAGTAATCAGCAGTTCCAGGAAATCAATCTCGGCCTTGTCGGGCGAGCCAAAGAGATCAAGGGCGTTCTCGCGCACGGCCAGATAGGTCCACAAGGTTACGGTTTCTTGATTAGTCACGGCGGCCTGGCCGCTAGTGGACAGGTGAACGCGATAACCAACGCCTGCTACGTCGAGGATAACAGTTTTATCATCCCGCCAAGCTATTTGGCCATGGAGTCGGGCAATCATGTCGCCATTCTATAACTAAATTTGCCTCACCGCCAAATTGATGCTAGTCTTAGCCCGTTAATTATGCCGATTACTAAATCAGCGATTAAAGCTCTGCGGGTGGCCAAGCGGCGCCGTGTTTTTAATTTACATCGCAAAGAAGCGATGCGTGTAGCCGCGCGTGCCGCCAAGCAAACGCCTAGTGTGGCAACTTTGTCTCAAGCCTATCAGGCCATCGACAAGGCCGTTAAACGCGGCGTTCTCAAGGCCGGCACTGCCGCCCGGCGCAAGTCGCAACTAGCGCGGTTGGTGGTTAAAACTAAGTAAATTTCGTTGTGTCCCCGCGAGGAATCGAACCTCGATCGTGAGCTCCGCAAGCTCATATTCTATCCGTTGAACTACGGGGACAAGCTAGTGAATTAAATAGTCGGCCAGGGCCTCAAGCAATGTCACATCATGCCTGTCTTCGTCGAGAAAGGCAAGCAAATGCTCGCGCAATTCTTCCAATTCCACCGTAGCACTGACGGGTAAAATAATTTTCGGAAAAAACACTCGATCCGATTTGAGACTGACTTGCGGCGCCACCGGCCCGTGGTGGAGCCAGAATGATTGAAGCGAGTAAAAAGGATAGAGTTTGTCTTTAATCAGCACGCCGCCAGTGGTGATGGCGCAGGTGATTTCCTCGGGCTGGCGCTGGCTGTAAATAAATAGCGTGATGGTGCCCACGACCAAAATAATGGCCAGCAAAAAATTATTGAACCACAGGGCACCAACGGTGAGGGCGGCCGCAAGGCCGCCAACAACGAGGAACCATCGGCTCGACCGCGGTCGATGATGGTACTCGTGTGTTTGCCAACTAATTAACACTTCCGGCGTGGTCATTAATTTGCATCCATTATACAATAGAAGTAGTTATGCTTGAAGATGCACCTAAGCCAGCTCCCAATCCTAGTCCGTCACTTGATGAACTGATGCGCGCGGCTGAGAACGCTAGTGCCGCGGCCAAGCCGGCCCCCGGCGGTGGCTGGATATTTTTTGTATTGTTTTTATTTTTAGTGGCGGGGATTAGTGCCGCGGCCTATTTTTTCTATTTCGAGCCCCTATGGCAGGCGCCGGAGGCCGTGATGGTCAAAATGGCCGCGGCCGAGAGTCAGCTAACGGCACGGCAGTCCAAGCTTGAGTTGCGCGTTGAGGCGGTGGGTAAAAATGATCGATTGGCCGCCGCCGCTGGCTCGGTGGACAACCTTTTGCTTGCCTTGCGAGCCAGCTTTAACACAGTTTACCCTGATCGACATTCCGGAGTGGTGGAATTGGAAACATTTGGTCTACCATTTGGTGACTTGGTTGCGGCTACTTCGTCGTCCATCACGGCTGAGGTCGAGTACCGTTTGTTGGGCGCCGATTCTTATTTTCGTCTTAAGCGCTGGCCAGAAAATAACTGGTTAGTTTTGAATCGGGCTCTTGATGTTGGTTGGATTAAGCTTGATCCCATTGCCGTTGCTTTGCCACAGGCCTTGGGTAATATTAAGCTAACGGAATTATTGCGCGCTGGTGCGCGCCTGCCGGGCGGGAAAATCGAGGGTGTATCGGCCCATCATTTTCAAATTGAGGTTAATCGTGAGTCGTGGCAAAGGTGGGTGGATGGTTTAGCTGCTGCCCTTGGTCAGCAGGGTGCTTTGGCCCCGGAGGAAGTTGAGGAATTTAAAACATTGCTGGGGCAAATTTCTTTACCGTCGGGCGAGATTTGGATTGGCCAAAAAGATCACCTACCCTACCGTTTTTCTCTCACCGGCTTATTTAAGGGTTTACCTGACCAGCCAGATTATCAACTAAACGGTAAATACGAACTTGATTGGTCAGCCGCTAGCTATAATCAACCGGCGGAAATTTCCGCCCCGCAAGTTTCCACTCCGTGGTCGGAGGTAGAAGCGGGGAATTAAAACAAAGACGGAGGGGGTGAGATTCGAACTCACGGTCCACACAAGGCGGACTCCGGTTTTCAAGACCGGTGCAATAGACCACTCTGCCACCCCTCCTTAATCCATTTTCTCCCCTGACCCGACTTCAGGAAGTTCTCTCTTTTTCGCGCTACGGTGTAGTTAGGGAAGTCCTCACATTTTATCAGAATCCAAGGCCGATAAGCTTTTGTCGACCTGGTCTTACCGGCATTGTGCGCGGCTAGTCTGAGGGCGGGCCCATCTTCTCGGCTCGAACCGACATAAAATCTGTTGGCGCTTCTGCTATGTAGAATGTAGATGCAGGCCATGGTTTTTCCGCCGGAGGCGGACCCGCCTCTGGCGGGCAAGACCGGTGCAATAGACCACTCTGCCACCCCTCCAGTTTTATTTAAGCATCGGCCTCGATCGAAGTCGAGCTGGTGGCTGACGGTTTTTGCCGTCGACCCACAAAGCCGAGATAAAAAATTTCCAAGATGCCGAGCGTGTTAAGCAGTAGGATGGCCACAAACCAACCTCGGCGCTCGTCATGAGCTGCGCGCCACAGAGCCCAGCCCTTCCAGGTCAATGTCCAGATGGTGAAAATTAGAAGCGGTAACCAGTTGGCTTCCACAAAGGCATTAATTTCATCCCAGTGTTGCAGATCAATCATCATTCTATTTTAGCACAACTTGGTTACGGTGGTATGATGTGGGGGTGAGAATTCTGGGTATTGATTACGGTAGCAAACACATCGGCTTGGCACTCTCTGATCCAAGTGGCACGATTGCTCAGCCGCATAGCGTGATTGCCAATTCGTCGACGACATTGTCGCAAATTGTAAAGCTGGTGAGGAATGAACAGGTGGAGCAAATTGTTCTCGGTGACGCTCTCAATTTAGCCCGTCAGTCCAACGACATTACTGCGGCGGTAGTCAAATTTAAATTAGAATTGGAGCAGCAGTTGAATTTGCCGGTAATTTGGGAGCGCGAAGATTTAACAAGCGTCGAAGCTGATCGAGAAATTGTTGATGATAACAGTCATGCCCGCGCGGCGTCATTGATTTTGCGAAACTATCTGGAGCGACGGCCGTAATCGTTTTATACTAAAGAGTCATGGCTCATGATAAATTTTTGCGTTTGTTCCCGCCGCCGCATTATTTGGCGCCGGCGGCGGTGGGTCTTGACATCTCTGATCGGTCAGTTAAATTTGTGCGACTAAATTACGGGCCGGCCGGCCTGCGTCTCATAGATTATGGTGACGAGGCAGTGCCGGCCGGGGCCGTGGAGGCCGGAGAAATTAAGCAACCTGAAGTTTTGGCTAAGGTGTTGTTGGCCTTGAGTCGACGGGCCCGCTTTCGTCAGGTGGCCGTGTCTTTGCCAGAGGAGGAAGCGTATTTGGTGCGCTTGGCCCTACCACTCATGGATGAGGCCGATGTTCGTGGCAGTTTGGAATTGCAGTTGGAAGAGCATATTCCGCTCGCTGTCGCCGATACGGTTTTTGATTATGAAATTGTTTCGCGCGGAGCCAAGCTGGAGGTGGCCGTGACGGCCTTGCCGAAGAGAATCGTGGCCGCCTATGCTGGGGTGGTGGCCGCCGGCGGGTTGGTGGCCGAGGCTATGGAGATTGAGGCGCAAGCGGTGGTGCGAGCGGTGGTGGCTCAAACATCGGCCGCCGGTGATTTGGTGATGGTGGTAGATTTTGGCAAAACACGGACCAGTTTTTTTGTCACGCGCGGTCGGCAGGTGCTCTGGACGTCAACCGTCAACAACATTGGAGGGGAAGATATTACTCATGCACTGGAGAAAACACTCGGCACTGATTACAACACGGCGGAACGCTACAAGGTCGAACGTGGTTTTTTGCCTTCGGCCGCCAATCGCGAAACTTTTTTTGCGATTGTGCCGTTGGTCTCGGTGTTGCGCGATGAGATTAACAAGCAGTTAAGTTATTGGTTGACTCACCAAAGTGCCACTGCTACGTCGACCAATAAAATTGGGCGCGTCATCTTGTGCGGCGGGCAAGCTACCTTACCCGGCTTGGTCGATTATCTTAATTTGAGTTTAGGTTTACCGGTGGCTCTGGGCAATGTGTGGACTAATTTATTTTCGCTCGATGAATATATCCCGAGTATTAATCTTAATCAATCCTTGCGTTACGCAACTTCGCTCGGTTTGGCGTTGCGTCGTTTCCACCTCACTTCATGATTAACTTATTGTTGCCGATTGATCGTCTAGCTCGCCGCCGCGATTATCGCCGCCGCCGTTTTATTTTGGCCGGATTTTTGTTGGCAGTGCTCTTGGTGTTGGCTAGCTTGATGGTGGGGTCATTTTATTTGCGGATAGTCACCGAGCGTCGGCAGCTAGAACGAGAGTTGGCGCAAGTGCTGGGAGTAGTTGACGTGCAACGCTTTGATCGTTTGCGGGTTGAACTTGCCGAATCGGCGAAACGTCTCACCACCTTTCGCCAATGGCTGGAGAGTGATCATCGAACGGCAGCTTTACTAACTAAATTGATCAGCTTGCGTCCTGCCGGTATTAGTCTTGGGTCCATCCACTACTTACGTCATTCTGACGTGGAGGGGGAGATTAAGATGTCGGGTCAAGCTACGACGCGGGCGGTTTTACTAGATTGGGTGGCGGCGCTCAAGTCGGAGCCGATATTTAGTAATATTGAGTCACCAGTGTCGGACCTGATTAAAAATCGCCAGGTTGACTTTGATATTACGCTCGACGTGAGGGTGCCGGTTACTCACCAACCATGAAACTTAATCAATCAATTAGTCTCCGCCCCAGTCTGCTGGCCATGCTTGGCTTTAATGTTTTTGGTTTGGCTATTTTGATCGGTTTGATCTGGCTGGGGCAAAAAGAGTGGGGCCGTATTGGTGGTTTGGCCACTGAGATCACTATTGGTGAAGAAAAGGCCAGATATTTCCAGCGTTTGGTTGAGATCTCCACGGCCACGGCCGCCGGCCGCGCCACGCTCGCTAATAATTTTATTACCGACGATCGGCCCGAGATCGCCGGCTTTTTGGATCAGCTTGAGTCGGTGCTTGGTGGTAGTGGGGTTGTGTTTAGTGTTCGAGTCGTGGAGCCCAATGCCGCTGGTGGGTATCTAGACCTTCAGTTTGATGCCACTGGCAGCTTTGCCCAGCTTCATCAGTTAATAACTGTGATCGAGACTTGGCCCTTGGAAATTGTATTTGACGAGATGCTATTGTCGACCGAGGGAGTGAGTGCCACGGCGAGCACATCCACGCCGGCCACCCGACGTTGGCGCGGATCTTTCAAGGCTAAATTATTAGGTTTTGAATTTCCCAATGTTTAAACGTCGTTACGACAAAGAAAAAATTGAACCTAACCCAGCTCGCGACTGGCGCCGGTTGATTTACGTCTTTTTGGTTTTGGTGGCGGGATTGTTTGTTGCCGCCTCAATAATTATGCGCGGACTTGATGTGGGTGCTGGTATTGCTGGTCAAACAGTGATGACTCCAACATCGCTTGATCCTGATAAATTATTAAACCCCGACGAACTAGAGCGTGTTCTCCGCGAGTTGGCGGCGCGCCAAGCAGGGTTTGAGCGCCAAAAGAGTCAGCCATCTGTCATCGTTGACCCAGCGCGTTGATTGCCATATAGTTTGGGCACTTCCCCTCGTAGTTTAATGGATAGAACCAGGGACTTCTAATCCCTAAATGGAAGTTCGATTCTTCCCGAGGGGATCAGGTAAATTTTGTTCATGCGCGGTTAGCTCAGTTGGTAGAGCAACCCGTTTACACCGGGTAGGCCGGGGGTTCGAGTCCCTCACCGCGCACCAAGAACAAACAAGTATCAGTTTTTCCAATTTTTTGATGGGCTTCCGCAACGGAAGCCCATTGAATTTCCGCAACGCCGCGCGCTTCGCGCGCGTGAAGTGTCAGGTTCAACCCGAAGATTTTTTTGGCGAAAGATTTTTTAAGAGAAAGAGGGGCGTCTTCGTGTATTTCGTTAAGCATTTGCGCGTCTTTCAACCAATCGCGCAGGGGTTCAACCCAAGCGGATACCCCCTTTGCGACTTCGGCCATTTTCTCCTCCAACGACTTCTTGCGGGAGAGAAGGTTTGCCTTCTCTAAGCGGTATGCTTCCCGCTCAATATCTTGGTCAAGATATGCGTTAAGAAGGCGTTGGAGTTTTTGAGAGATGGCTTGTATCTCGGCTTTATACCCTTGAACGATGGCGGACGCGGATTGGATGGCTTCCTTCTCGTCCCTGTCGGACATCTTGGAAATCTCGGTCGCCCAATCCGGCGGCATTTTGTAGGGTTGGAGTAGATTTGATAGTTGCTTATCAAGCAACTCCTCCCGAATGGGCGGCTCGGAGCATTTGACGGCTTTATTTTTTCGGGAGCAACGATAATAGGTGTAGTGGTGAACATTCCCGTTCTTTTGGTATTTCGTTTTCCGCTCGGCGGTAATGCCCATACCACAAGTTCCGCACCGGATAAGGCCGCATACTTTCCCCTTGGATAAGTTGGCTAAGAGGATTCTTTTATTGTCCATAACAAAACCGAAGTCCACCGAACTTTTGGGTTGGCCGACAATATTTCGCATTTGGGGACTGGTAAGAAGTTGTCCGACTTTGTTTTGAACGGGTGAGATTATTTCCTTACGAAAACGCTCGTCATAGTTTTCATAATCATCAACCCAAAACATTTTTACAATCGGGTCTTGGATATTCCCGACAATAAGTTTCCGAAACTCGTTGTCCACAAGCATACGATATACGCCGAGCAAGGTTTGCCCGGGCGTGTCCATCAAAGCCAAGACGCAGTTGTATAAAATGTGTTCAAGGCGGGGACCCCAGAAGTCCCGCCACAAATGACGAAAAACAGAAATGAGCGATGAAGCGACGAGATGTTTTTCGTCGTCGCCTTTAGCTTCAAGAATATTGATAGCGACCGGATTTTCTTTGTCCGCAGGATTGAAATAGACAACTTCGTTCGTGCGAGTTTTCGGAATGTAATTTAATAAGTCTTCAACCAAGTCGCCGTGCGGGTCAATCAAAGCAACGCCGTGATTCAAGCGCAAGTCTTGAATCACCATATTTTTTAATAAGGTAGATTTGCCCGTTCCCGTTTTACCGATAATGTAGATATGATTGCGGCGGTCTTTCGTCTTTATGCCGAACGCCCTACGCTGTTCCCTGAAAGTCGTTTCTCCAAGCGATTCTATTTCTTCTAAATGTTGTTCGTCCAAAGGAGTAAAAACTGTTTCCCGTAGTTTCTTTTCCAAAGACAAAGGAGCGATTGCTCGCTCCTTGTCGTGTGCCTACAAACTTATTTATATGTCCATTCCTGCTTTAACCAATCGGGAATGATTGCCTAAAGTTCGGGGTCGGCTCGTATTCCCCAAGCCGTCCCGCCTGCGACATCCGTTTTGCCGGAGAAGCGGGGGTAATGAAACTTAAAAAGGTTATACAATATTATCGTGGGAAAAGTCAAGATTGATAGGGATAGGGTTTTATTTGATAGACCACCACCATCCATAAATCCCCACGAAGATTAGGAGACCTCCCACCCATTCTTCCCCCGGGTCTGCGTTAGCGAAAAAAAGAAGGGCGAAAAGTAGCGGAATAACACCCGTAATTAACGTGAGGCTATTAAAAAATTCTCTATCTGGAGGCCCGAAATGCTTTACCACATCATCTATGTGTTTATAAGCTTTTAACTGAACTTCTGCGATTTCTTTCGCTTTTTCAGTTTTGCTTGTCTGACTTCTGTTTAGGGCATTAACGGATTCTTGACCCCAATCAATCTCTTTTTTCTCACCCTCGTTATCCATCTATACAAAGTATAGATGGATTGGGAAAAATAAATCAAATCATTCTTTCGCGCTCTCGGAAGGGTGGTTGGGTGGGGGTATAAATGGCGACCGAAGAAAAAAGCGGAGCAGGCCGAATTGAAAATCGCCAAGCGATCTTTCAATGAGTAAAGCTGTCCGCGAAGTCTTTTTTCTGTCGGGCGCGAAGGACGCGAAAGAAAATCGCAAGCGCAAGCCCGACGATGGAAATCGCAACGCGATTTTCAACGGAAAGGCAAGACGCAATTTTCTTTTAAGTCCGAACCTTATTAACGGCGGGCGGTTTAGTTCTTCTTCAATCCAAAAAAGGAACAAGGGAATCCATACGGACCCCCTTGAGACCTTACCCATACGGGCAAGGTTCTGGGAATGCTATGACATACTTTCATATAATGTCAAACCTGCTTCTCTCTATCTTCCGTGAAAATGGGTCCTGATGTATTCGTTGGCTTGCCTAACGCTCATTGGTTGTGAAGCGGCGGACGCTCTCATATAAAATTCCTCTTTGTCTCCGTCTTTCAAGAATACCGGAGTTTTACTTTTAATTACCTCAATGACGCATACATCTTTCTCTTTGATTGGCATAATTTTAACTCTCAAATACTGGTGAAATTCTTTGCCGATATAATGGTTAATGATGTTGTTTAATTGGAGTAGAAAGCCGTCTTTGTTTTTATGGTGAACATCGGCATAATCATTTTCTATTCCGCTAATTTCACCGAAATCGTCCACACCAACAAACAACCTTCCGCCGTCCGTATTCATAAACGAAGAAATTGCTTTGGAGATAACATATTCAATTGATTTGCTTTTTCCTCCGTTTTTGTAGTCGTATCGGATTGATGACTTGAACTCCACATAGTCATTCTCTCCGCCTTTTATAATTTCCTCATAATTTATATCTTCGGTCATTTTCTTTTCTCTAAAGCTCTCTGGCTCTTTGGTAGCCAAAAGAGTTTCTCGTCTTACTCGGCTATCTCTCTCAATATCCTCTCGTCCTCGCAGATATTTTTTTCCTATCTCACAAGCCGCGATTTCCTCCGCAAATTCTTTTTCTTCTGTTTCCGCGACTTCGTGAGGAGACGGCAAATCAAGCGTCCGAACGGCGATAACTCCGCCGTCAACTTTATTTTTAATAACGCAAGCACGACTAGGCAATTCTTGGAGTGCTTGGATATAACTCTCCCATCCGGTCGGCTCGTTATAAATTGAGGCAAGAGATTCTTTCGCAAGAATGTTGGAATCGTCCCGTGAGATTCTGAAATATGCTTGAAGTCCACAGTTAGAGAGAATGGAAGCCCTTAAAGTCGTCGGCAGTTGAGCGAGATTTTGATGAGCAAGCAAAAGAGCGAGCCGATACTTGCGAGCCTCGCCAAGCATAGTTATAAAATTTTCGGTAGCGAAATTTTGAAACTCGTCTATGTAAAGATAAAACTTCTTGCGTTGCAGTTCCGGCGTGTCCGTTCGGGAGAACGCCGCCGCCTGTATTTTGGCGAGTAGTAAAGAACCCAACAAGTCAGCACTTCCTTTCAATCTGCCCTTATCCAGCTTGACGAGGATCAGCTTGCCCTCGTCCATCGCTTCCCGCAGATTGAAAGAGCTTTTTGGTGAAGCGAGCAGTTGCCGAATACTGTTATCAAACAAAAAAGCGTTTACTTTGTTGAGCGTGGATTCCGCCCACTCGTCCTGTGTTCTGCGAGGTAAACTATTAAACCTATTAAAATACTGGCGGCTTACGCCGTGTTCTACTTTTCCCAAAATCTTGCGACGCACTTCCGTATCGGTCAAAAATAGTGGAAGTTCGGCAAGCGTGAGATTATTTTGAATAAGGGCGATGAGGGTATTTTTCAACAAATCCTCCATTCTCGCTCCCCAAGCGTCGTGCCAGATTTTCTTAAACGCTTCCGTGAGTTCAGAAGCTATGGACGCGGCCGATTCTCCTTTTGTTATTTCAAGTGGATTGAAAGCAACAACTTGTTCCTTGTTAGTCGGGTCAATCAAAACGATATTCTCTTGGAGAAATTTAGGGTCGTCTTTGTGTAAGAGATAGAGATAACCTTTTATGTCTTCCGTAAGGTCGCCGTGCGGGTCAATTACGCCAAAGCCCAAATCGTTTTCTATATCTTGCTTGATGAGTGTTTCTAAAAATCGCGTTTTACCGCTTCCTGAAGCACCAATAATATAAAAATGAGTGTCTCGGACTTCTTGGGACACCCCTTTAAGTTGGTGGACTTCCTGCCCGTTCGTTTCATCTTTGCCTCCCGCCCAACCTAAAGCAAGCTCGTTAGGATTGGGAGCGCGAGAACGCACGAGCGGCTCCTGCGACTTAATAGGCAATACCGGCTCGGACTTCGGCTTCGTAAAGAAATTCCGAAGTTGTTTTACAAAATCATTATCCATAACTACGAAAGATTAACGAAGCCCTCGGTGTGCGTGTCCACTTTGGTGAAGTCCAAGTTAAGCTCGTTCATCATCTCCCCCAAACTGGAGGTCGTCGCTTGGTGAATGAGCGACATAAACACGCCGTATTCTTCCTTATCGTCCATCGTCAATTCGTCGGGACGCACACGAACCGGAGTCGGCTTTCCGGTAATCTTTTCGGAGAGTTTTGCTCCGAGCATTCGGCCGAGCCGTTGTCCCGGTCGCAACACCCTTTCCTTGCCGCCACGAGACGCGCGATTCAAATCCCGCATTTTGGCGGTTATGACATTCGGTAACTTAACGACCAAGAACCACGAAACTTTAAGTTGCCCCATTCGGTCAATAGCTCCTATCCAAACCTTGTAGTCAGGATACTTCTCGTGCATTACGGAAACAAAATTATAGCGATTGTTGGAACTGCCGAGCGTCGCTTCTTCTCGCATAAGCGTAACGAGCGGCAAGTTTAACTCCTGAATCTTGTGAGCGATTCTTTTGAGGAGTTCTTCGCCCCTGTTTCCCATTTGAAGCACAAGTTGCGACCATTCTTGAGCGATATTTTCGTCCCTAATTTCCGGTGCTTTGTTGAAGCTGAATAATCCCATATAAGATTTTATTAAATAACTGCTTAATTAAGGTCGCACGACCATACGACCAAGAAAACTTACAACTTCATTTTACCACTTATTCCAAAATCGTGTGAGATGTGTCGTCTTTCGGCGACTTCCAAATCGGCTCTAACAACTTTTTGGGGTCGGATAAATTATATTGAGTTTCGGGCGTGAATAAAAACATCAAACTTCCTTCTCCTCGCGGGTCACCGCCCTTTCCAGCGTTCCGTAAACTCTCGCTCCGTCCTTCGGACGGGGTGAGAGTGAGGACGCGGAAACGGGCAAGGCGAAGTTTCTCTTTCAACCTGTCGTCGCTACGCCACGACCAATATGTTTTTAATTTATTTACAAACCTTTCCGTCGTCATCGTTCCTCGGTCAGCTTCCACAAAAAAGTTGATAACATCTCCTTTTTCTTCAAGCGTAAAAAATGCGTCCGGCACTAATGAGGGATTTTCGCCGTGAACCGAATGTAAAAGATTTTTTAAATCTTGCCCTTGAAACCAGTGAACGACTTTTACTCCGCTTTGCTTCGTCGCGAGCGAGAGACAGACGCGGAATTGGGAAATCATCAACGAGTGAGCAATCAGGGGAAGCGTGCGTTCAGATTCGGCGAGGCGGCGATAAATCCCTTCGCGCTCCTCCGCGTTCTTGGAGAGGAACTCCGCTCCTTTGCGGCCGAGTGAGTAAACGATGTGAGTGGAAGGCAGATTGGCGGTGGTTTGGCTCACGGGACGGTCAAGATAGCCGTGCTGAAAAAGACGGGTCAGCCGTTCTTGGAGGTTGCGTTTACTTCCCTCGTGAAGCGCGAGAATCTGCCCAGAGTTAAGAAAACGAAACTCGGCCACATCGCGGAGGAGAGCGATGTCGCGGGGCTGCAATTTGAGGGGGTCGGCCACCCCAGAGCGTTGAAATGGTTTTAAGCGCGGTTTTGACATAGAAGCGTTATATTGTCATTATACGCCTAACCGACCCCCGAACCGAGGCCTTCATCGTTCCGTCCTTCCTTTTTCCCCGTCTTAAATTACCCCCCCACGACGAGCAAAAAGAAACAGCAGGACGGAACGAGAAGGCCGAGCCACCCAAACGCAACCCCCGCGACATTCGCGGAGCGGAGGCCAGCAGGCCGGAGCGGAGCGACCCTCTTTCCGTAGTGAAGTCGGACTTCGCTTTTGCGAGGAGTAAGGGGCAAAATCTCCCGTGTTTGTTAGAGATATTGTCCTTCTTGCCCCTTCATCCGGTAGCAGAGCCGATGAAGGGGTGGATGAAGGGGTAATCAGGTCTGATTTCTGCTAAAATAGGTTATGAAGGTGTCGTAAATACTCACAGCGATAGAACTTAATAGAGTGGTGCGTACACTTCCCGACAACCGTAACAGTCGCCCGTGGTAAAACAGGGGGCGTCATAAATGAATTGAGTCAGAGGTGCTGGCCCAAAGGAATATACTGCCGATCGACGCCAGTTTGGCGGCGGTGTATCACCATTTCCAAGGCCCGATACTGCGGCTGGAGCATCGGGGCATTGCCAACGATTGCAGGCCGCGCTACCGCATGGTGTCTGCCGATTCATAAGCGGAAAGTAATCTGAATCGTAGCGATAATCATTTTCCCACGGATCCACAAGATCAAAATTAACGTAGGGACCTTTCCATTTGGAAACATCTTCAGCTGTCCAGCCGCATTCTGGGCTTAGGTCTTCTGGGCACCGAAAACCAGGCAGTGGCGATGTTCTTAATCCCGCTTGGACGCTGTTAATAGAAACTTCCGGCTCGATCAATTGGCCCGGCAAGCATCCACAGGGCCACTTACCGGTATCATGTTGAAGTAGAGTCACAGCGTTTCTGATACTGGTTAGCTCTTCTTGTGTTCGAGCAATTTTTGCCTTTTCCCGAGCTTCGCTCATGCTGGCAATCACAATGCTTGATAACAAGGTGATAATCGCTATCACCACTAGAAGTTCGACTAAAGTAAAACCCGAGCGACGAAACATGCTATGATTTTAACATGTCCCTAACGGCCTCACAAAAATGGTTGGCAACGATTAATGCCCTGTATATTGCCGGCTTCGCCATCTACTATTTATCGATTCGGAATTACGAATTTTTGTGGTACGTGTTAGTAACCTCGGCAATAATTGGACTCATTTTACTTACTCTGCCTCGCACCAAGTTTGATAATTTGATTCTTGGCGGCCTATCGCTTTGGGGTTTAATGCACATGGCTGGTGGCGGCGTGCGTCTCGGTGGTCAAGTGCTTTACAAACTGCCGATCCTGCACCTCTTCGGCTCCGGCGAATCACTGGTGCTAAAGTTTGACCAACTCGTTCATTTTTTTGGCTTCGCCGTGGCGACCTTGGTTTTTTATCATCTGTTGCGACCATATTTGAGTACAACAATTAATTGGCGAGTGCTTTTTCCACTGATCGTGCTTGGTGGTATGGGGCTGGGCGCGTTCAACGAGATGATCGAGTTTGCCGCCGTGGTAATGCTCGATCAGACTGGTGTGGGCGGCTACTGGAACACTTCGCTTGACCTAGTTTTCAATTTCATTGGCGCGCTGGCGGCCGCCGTGGTTATCAATTATCGTTATCGTTATGCTCGAACCAGCGCCGATTTACGAGGACAGCAATCTTTTGGTTCTCAATAAACCAGCCGGCTGGCTGGTGCATGGCGCACCTCGCAGTGGAAGTCCAATTGTTGTGGCGTGGCTTAAGGCGCGCTATTGCGCCGGTTGGCAAGTTGGTTCGGATCCGGAACGATCGGGGATTGTGCATCGTCTTGATCGTGACACCAGTGGTCTCTTGATTGTGGCCAAAACCGACGCCGCGTTGGAGTATTTGAAGAGACAATTCCATGATCGACTAATCAAAAAAACTTATTTGTCGCTGGTTTATGGTGAGGTCAAAAATCAGATTGGAATTATTGATTTGCCGATTGGCCGCAGTCGGCGCCACCCGAGTCAGCGCTCGGCCGGCCCGGCGGCCAGTGGGCGTTTGCGCGCCGCCGTTACCAAGTATCGACGGTTGGAAACTTGGCCCGGTTACAGCTGGTTGGAGCTCGCGCCGCAAACCGGCCGGACTCATCAGTTGCGTGTTCACCTCAAGGCGCTTGGTCATTCCATTGTTTGCGACCACCTCTATGCTCCCGGGCGGCCGTGTTTGCCGGGCTTGGGTCGACAGGCTCTCCACGCTTGGCGCCTCGAGCTCGCCAGCCCGAGTGGCGAGCGTTTGGCGCTGGAGGCTGAACTGCCGGCCGACATTGAAGCCGCGTTAGCGGCGCTTGATTCTTTAAACAAAGCGTGATAGTTTGGGCTTGCTTTTATCATGACCGAGAAGAAAAAATTTACTTTTGAAATGGCGCCGCCAAACGCCGAGCGTTTGGCTCTAAATTTTGGTCCCGGGGCAACGGTGCGCGTGTGGCAAAAGATCAAGGAGGGCGACAAAACTCGCCTGCAAGCTTTTGAGGGTTTGGTCATTGCCCGTAAGCATGGTCGCGAACCCGGAGCCACCTTCATCGTTCGCAAAATGTCCGGCGACGTCGGAGTCGAAAAAACCTTCCCGCTTTATTCACCGGTCATTGATCGGATTGAAGTTTTGCGCACTTCCCGCGTGCGCCGTGCCAAGCTATACTACACGCGAGACAAATCAGCGCGTGAAATTCGCCGCAAAATGAAGCAAGCCGAGGCGACGATTGAAGCCAAGTAAGTTTTTTCAAACGCGCGGGTGGCGAAACTGGCAGACGCACTACCTTGAGGTGGTAGCGCCCGTAAGGGCTTGGAGGTTCAAATCCTCTCCCGCGCACCAGAATAGAACTTAGCGTTTTTTTGACTTTACTTTTTTTGACTCGGGGCTAAGATGGGGTCGGGCGGTTCTTAGAAAGCGAGGAACAATATGCCGCGAGTTAATACTTGTTTTGATCTGTTGGGGCCGGGTCAGGATAAAGAGATTCGACGGGTGATTAACGAAGAGGCCGGCACTGCTTTGCAGATTGGGGTGTGGTACGAATTTAGGCGCCGAGTGTATGCCCAACCGTTGGGTGCCGTTGTCGAGAATGGTTCGGCGCGAGATTCGCTGGTAATTTTTCGTCGCGCCCGTTACCTACGCCAACGTTTTGGCTATGCTCGGGTGCCGCCGGAATATGTTTTTGAACTGTTGTCGGGCCAACGAGTTTCCCTAATTTTACCAGCCCGAAACTTTTTGTCACCTTGCCCCTAGCGCTTGGCCCCATTAGGTCGAGCGCTTTTTTTATCTGCGCTATAATAACGGACATGCCGGAAGGAAAAGTCGATAATCAACAAAGTCAGCTCAATGCCATTCTCTCGTCTATGGCCGAGGGTTTGGTGGCCGTTGATCGTGACCTCAAAATTATCATGATGAATCAGGCCACTGGCGTGATGCTCCGTGTGGCGCCGCCAGAAGCTGTTGGTCAAGACGTTTTCAAAATCTTTTCTTTCTACAAGGACGACCAACCTTTGCCGCCCGAGGCGGTGCCATTGCGGCAGGCGATTGAGGATAAAAATATTGTAACGATCAGTTTGCTGGATAATATTTCACTCAAAACCCGCCAGGGCCGGATGTTTCCGGCGGCGATGGTGTTGGCCCCACTGCTTAAAGATGGCGAAGTGTCCGGCGGTATTATCTTGCTCCGTGATATCACTAAAGAAAAAGAGGTGGACCAAGCTAAGACTGAGTTCGTTTCGCTGGCCTCGCACCAGTTGCGCACGCCCCTTTCGGCCATCAATTGGTATTCAGAAATGCTGCTGGATGAAGACGTTGGGGGATTAAATGATAAACAAAAGGAATATTTGGCCAGTTTGCATGAGGCTAACCGGCGCATGATTGATCTGGTTAATTCTCTACTCAATGTGTCGCGCATTGATCTCGGTACCTTTGCCGTTGAGCCGGAGCCGACCGACCTTCGGGTAGTGGCCGAAAGTGTGCTCGAGGAACTCCAGCCCAAAATTCTCGAAAAAAAGATCCGGATCGAGAAAAATTATGATGTTTCATTGTCTACAATCATGGCTGACCCAAAATTGATCCGGATCGTCTTTCAAAACCTGTTATCTAATGCGGTTAAGTATACGCCGACCGATGGTGCGGTAACTGTCTCGATTACGCGTCGCGAGCCGGTAGCTTTGATCGCAGTGTCTGATACCGGCTATGGCATACCGGCGGCCGACAAGACCAAAATATTTACGAAGCTGTTTCGGGCTGATAACATTAGAGACAAGGAAGCGGAGGGCACGGGGCTCGGGCTGTATATTGTGAAGTCAATTATCGAAAATTTCGGCGGTCGGATCTGGTTTGATTCACTGGAAGGCAAGGGAACGACGTTTAGTGTGGAATTGCCACTGTCGGGAATGATCAAGAAAGCCGGCAGTAAGGGCTTAACTTAAATAATCATGGCCACGGTACTGATTTTAGAAGACGACATGTTGCTCCTGCGGGCGATTGAAGACAAGCTCACGCGCGAGGGTTTTCGGATTTTGACCTCACGCACTTTTGAACAGGCTTTCACGCAATTAGCTTTGCCCGACACGGTCGTTGATCTAGTCTGGCTGGATCATTATTTATTAGGCAAGGAGACGGGCCTCGATTTTTTGGCCAAATTGCGATCTGAGCCGCGTTGGCATGAAACGCCGGTGTTTATTGTTTCCAATTCGGCTAACCCTGAGATGGTGCGGCAATATCAAGCGCTCGGTATTAGTCGTTATTACACCAAATCGGATTTTCGTCTCGAACAAATTGCCGACGATATTAAAAAATTTTTACACGCATGATTACCAAACCACAACCCACTATTGTCTTGGCCGAGGACGATAAGTTTCTTTCCACCGCCATGGGTGACAAACTCGCGCGTGAGGGCTTTCGTGTAGTCAGAGCTCTAAATGGTGAGGAGGCCGTATCGCAAATTAAAGCTGAAAAACCAGATTTGGTTTTGCTCGATCTCATTATGCCCAAGAAAACTGGCTTTGAGGTTTTGGCCGAAGTTAAGGCCGATCCGCAGACTCGCGACATACCGATTATTATTCTTTCCAACCTTGGTCAGGAAAGTGATATTGACAAGGCGCGAGCACTCGGCGCGGCGGATTATTTTGTGAAATCCAACGTGGACATGAAAGAGGTGGTGGTGCGGGTTAAGGAGTGGTTGGATGGTCAGCCGTTCCATGCTTGAGCCGACCAAGCTACGTGAACTTTTGGTGTTGCCCGGCCATATTGCCGCCGAGCAGTTTGACGCCGCGGCCGCCGAAGCGGCCACGGCGGGCACCGACTTGCCCACCGTACTGGTGGGCAAGGACTTGATTCGTGATGCCGACTTGGGCCAGTTAGTAGCCGAGGCTTACGGGGTAAAGTTTTTTAATCTGGCGCAAGAGCAAATTGACGTTGAGACCATGCTCACTGTGCCCGAGGCCGCGGCTCGTAGCCGCGGCCTGATTGTTTGGCGCTCGGACAAAGATGGACTCCGGGTGGCCATGCGCGACCCAGACGATGCCGAGATGCGTCACTGGTTAGAGAAAAAGAGCGGCCAGCCAGTTCAGCGCTACTATCTCACAGCCAAACAATTAGCCGAGGCCCTCAATTATTATCGCGGAGAAATTAAAAAAGAAGTCGAATCACTAATTGCTCATTTGAGTGGCAACCTGATCGAGAGTGAGAAGGAAAAATCACTGATCGCTCTGGTCGACGCTATTTTAAGTTACGGCCACGAGAACAAAGCGTCCGACATTCATCTGGAGCCTTACCGTGATCATGCTTTGGTGCGTTTGCGGATCGACGGTGTGATGCACGATGTTTTGACCTTGCCGCGCGCGCTGGGCGAGATGGTTTTGGCTCGATTAAAAATTATGGCCAAACTCCGCACCGACGAGCATCGCGCGGCCCTGGACGGTAAACTGCAATTCAAATTTCAAAACGAACCAGTAGATGTGCGTATTTCTATTGTGCCGGTGACGGAGGGCGAGAATGCCGTTTTGCGTTTATTGTCGGAAGCCAGTCGGCGTTTTACCTTATCTGATTTGGGGTTGCAGTCGCCCGACGAAGGGCGTGTGCGGCAGGCGATAGACAATCCGCACGGCATGATTTTGGTCACTGGCCCCACTGGTTCAGGCAAAACGACCACGGTTTATGCCATGCTCAAGGTGCTCAACCAGCGTGATGTGCACATTTCCACCATCGAAGATCCGGTGGAATACAGCGTGGAGGGAGTGAGTCAAATACAAGTCAATGCTAAAACTGGTCTAACTTTTGCCAGCGGTTTGCGTTCAATTGTCCGTCAGGATCCCGACATAATTATGGTTGGTGAGATCCGCGAT
Organism: Patescibacteria group bacterium; assembly: GCA_038064435.1. Lineage (GTDB taxonomy): Bacteria > Patescibacteriota > Minisyncoccia > Phycocordibacterales > JACOZG01 > JBBTTC01. The sequence goes on along the minus strand of JBBTTC010000003.1, from coordinate 11,763 downwards.
CGCGAGACGGCGGGGATCGCCGTTAACTCCGCCATGACTGGTCACCTTGTTCTCTCCACGCTCCATGCCAACGATGCGGCCACCACCTTGCCGCGTCTTCTCGACATGGGCATTGAGCCGTATTTGGTGGCGTCGACCGTTAATGTGGTGATTGGCCAGCGTTTGGTGCGCGCCCTGTGCCCCTCTTGCCGCGCTTCGCGAGCGCCCACCGAGGACGAGATCAAGGCAATTGACGGTGATCTGGAAGTGAAAAAGATTTTGGCCGCCCAAGGCCACGACGACTTGGCCAAAATCACTTTATATCGCGGTGGTGGTTGCCATGTGTGCCATGGCTCGGGCTATGTTGGGCGCATCGGGATTTTTGAAGTCCTTTTACTCACCGAGAGCGTTAAGTCTTTAGTGGTGGCGCGCGTGCCCAGCGATTCCATTTTAGCCGCCGCCCGACGTGATGGCATGACGACGATGCTGGAAGACGGCGTGCAGAAAGTTTTGTCTGGCGCCACGGCGCTGGAAGAAGTCTTGCGCGTGGTTAAGGTTTAATCTATCTCGTCTTTACACTTTTACATATCTCGTTCCCGGCCCACGATACATTACGGTTAATTGAAAGCACCCGCAGACTGTGTTAGTTTGGTGCTATGGATAAAGGTCAACTAAATGTTTCTTTGCCGGTGTTATTCCTCCGCGAAGCGGACCAATTTATCGCCTACACGCCGGCGCTCGATCTCTCAACCTCGGGTGGCACCATGGCGCAAGCTAGAAAGCGTTTTAGCGAAGCCGTAGACATTTTTTTTGAGGAAACAATCAAGAAGAACACCTTGGTTGATGTTCTTGCCGATTTGGGCTGGCAAAAATCATCTAATCGTTGGTTGCCGCCGTCGTTGGTGGGGCAGTCTTCACAGATGGTGAAAATACCATTGCCGGCCTAACATGCCCGGCCTGAAATCAATCACCTGGCAGAAATTTGAAAAATTTCTCAGGTTTGTTGGCTGTGTTTTTGCACGAGAAAAAGGCGATCATCGCGTGTGGAGTAGAGACGACTTGAAGCGCCCAATAGTTATACCCAAAATAAAGTCCATACCAATTTTCGTTATTCGCAACAATTTACGAGTCCTAGATGTTCAGGTTTCGGATTATCTGAAAATTTTAGAAAAGCTATAAATCCCCCCTATCCCAACCCTTTTTACGCTATTGACAACATCTAGCCATTGGGTGTATAATTAAGAAAGAAGTAAGGAAGTACCAAAATCACGTTGATTTTGGCCCCAGTTAGCACATTTACAAGAAAGGACACTGACCATGGATACCATGCTCAGGCAAGCACTTCGCAAGCATCGTGAACTGCGCAATCAGTTTGAAAACTGTCTTCTGGGTGAAGATGGTGATAGGTGGGAAGCTGAAGCCAGAAAGTTTTTGGCCAAGCGACCCTGCTGGTCCAACCTACAAGTCGGCGGGCAAGTGACAGAGCCTCGCCTCATCATCGACTGCGACGCCGACCCGTTCCTACCCGCTGGTTGGCGGGTGGAAGAACATCGCCAGGGTGGCCAGCTTGAGTGGACCAAGTCACTCATCAACCTGTATCTAGCCGACGGCCAGAAGAATGGCCAGTGGCTGGGCGGTCACGAGCTACGGGCAGTTCTCAAGAACCAGCCGGTCTTGAACGCCAACATGCTGGACTTTCTCTTGAAGTACCCCCAGCTCATTCCCGAGGAGTGGAAAAACGGGGCCGTCTTCTTCTGGGGAACCATTTACCGTGACTCGGCCGTCGGCCTCTACGTCCGCTGCCTCTACTGGGGCGGCGGCAGGTGGTTCTGGAGCTGGTACCCTCTCGGCGTCGACTGGGATGCCAGCCGCCCTGCGGCGGTGCGCGCAAGTTAGTACTTAGGACTAAGTCACCTAGAACTAGCCCTTAGACCCTTGGTCCGCCGCGGCGGAAAACGTATTCCAAAACGTTAACACTGGAAACCCCGTTCGCCGCGGTCCGCCACAAGCGGACAGGCTGACGGGGTTTTATTTTGTTGTATAATTTAGCTGGTGAAAAATATTGATATCAGTTGGGGTCGGGTTAGTTTAACGGATCGGGCGTTGTTGGCCAAACAATTGTCGGTGATGTTGGAGTCGGGGCTGGTATTGTCGGAGGCGCTCAAAACGGCCGAGGTCGCCGCCGCCGGCGCTCTTAAGCCGGTGGTGGCTGGTTTGCTTCGGGCCGTGGATTCGGGGCGCAGTTTGAGTGACGCGCTGGCCGAGCATCCGCGAATTTTTTCTGGCTTATTTGCCAGCGCGGTTTTTGCCGGCGAGAATTCGGGCACCCTGCCGGAGAATTTAAAAAATGTGTCGCGAGCGTTGGAGCGCGAGCGCGACTTTCGTTCCAAGGTGCGCGGGGCGATGATTTACCCAACCATCGTTTTGATCGCCACCTTTATTCTCGGCCTAGCACTATCATTTTTTGTTTTGCCCAAAATCACGCCATTGTTTGAGGGTTTGGCCGTTGAGTTGCCGCTCACCACTCGCTGGTTGATCGCTTTTTCCAACTTTGTTCAGGCTCACGGTTTGGCGACGGTGATTGGTTTAGCCGCGGGTTTGGCCGCGCTTTCATATTTAGCTCGGGCCAGGTGGATGGAGCCATTGACTCATCGGCTCTGGCTCCGTTTGCCGATTGTTGGTCGGCTGGAGCGCGAGGCCAACTTGGCTCGTTTGGCCGGCACCTTGGGCTCTTTGCTCAAAAGCGGCGTGCCCATCGATCAGGCGTTGGGTATTGTGGAGCGGGCGCTGGGTAATTATGTGTATCGGCGAGCGCTGGCGCGAGCCGCGGCTATGGTTGGCCGTGGCGACAAACTTTCATCGGGCTTGATGGAGCGGCGTTTGTTCCCGCCAATTTTTGTCAGCTTGATCGGAGTGGGTGAGGAGTCGGGCAAGTTTGAGGAAACATTGCAATACCTGTCGGAATTTTACGAGGCGGAGTTAGACAAAACCACCAAGTCTTTAGCCACGGCCATTGAGCCGGCCCTACTCTTGGTGATCGGTTTGGTGGTGGCGGTGTTTGCCCTGTCGATCATCACGCCGATTTATGAGATCACCGGCAATGTTAAGCGCTAAAGCTGGTTTTACTTTGTTTGAGTTGTTGCTGGTTCTGGCTATTTTTTTGCTTTTGGCCACGGCCAGTTTACCCATTTATCGGCGCTGGCAAACCGATGCGCAAGTAAATGAGTCGGCCGCCCAGTTATTATCGAGCTTGCGTTTGGCGCGCTCACGCAGTGTGGCTGGTGATCATGGCTTGGCCAGCGGCGTTTATTTAGATGTCAATCCAATTGGCCCGGATCGCTATGTTGTTTATCGTGGCTCGTCATTTTCCGCACCGGGTCGTGACACCAGCGCTGATCAGATAGTAAATTTATTACCAGTATTAACTCTGGGTAGCGATCTGCCCTCGCCCGATATTAACTTTAGTCGCGGTTTGGGCCTGTTGCCGGCAGCCGGGCAAATTACTCTTGGGCATCAGGTTTATGGAACGCGGTCGATTAGCGTTAATCAATTTGGTGCGGTGACAGAAAATTAAGGTCATGAACCATTCTCGCGGTCAGGGGTTATTGGAAGTAATTTTAGCCCTCGCCATTTTTGCTTTGTTAGCCAGCGCTCTCACCAGCATGTTGCTCGGTAGTTTTGATGCTTTGGTTTATGGCGGTGATTATGGTCGGGCCGAGTTTTTAGCTCAAGCCGGCTTAGAGGCGGCGCGCGGCGTTCGCGAGGGGGCGTGGAATGAACTAATTAATAATTCGATTGACATTGTTGGCCCGTTTACCCGCACTCGCACTCTGGCGCCGGTTTGTCGCACGGCGCTTCACGACATCGCCACTTGCCCGGCCGCGTATGATGATCTCGAGAGCAAGCAACTGGAGGTTAAGATTGGTTGGACGGCGCCGTCTGGCGCCGCGGCGGAAGTTGGTCGTCTCACCTACTTAACCAATTGGGACTCGCGCGATTGGGAGCAAACCGATTGGTCGGGCGGAGCGGGTCAGGGCGTGTGGTCAGATTCGACTCGTTATTTTAGTGATGATGGCAACATCGATTTTTCCACTGTCGGTGAGATCAAGTTGCGCGCTCTGCCGGCCAGTTGGGGTTTGCAAGCTGACACCGGTGCTCAAACTTGGAATGATATTTACATGCTGTCGGGGGAGGATGGTTTTGTGGTTACCTCGGGCGGTGTTATTTGGCGGTTGACGACTGATGTTTGGTCTTTGGCCCGAGATACGGGTAATGAAATTTGGAACGACATAATTTGTCTCTCGACCAGTAATTGCTGGGCGGTGGGTAATTCTGGGGCCACGGTTCATTACACTGGGGCGAGCTGGAATGAGTTGGTTGTGCCATCGCCCGCCAACATGATGGCGGTTTATGCTGTTTCTTCGACCGATATTTGGGCGGCTGGCGCCTCCGGCCGCCTTTGGCATTACAACGGCTCGGCCTGGTCACTTTCCATTGATACTGGTGGTGAGACTTGGAATGACATTGCCTGCTCCTCGACCAATGATTGTTGGGCTGTTGGTAATTCCGGGGCCTTAGCGCATTACACTGGCAGTTGGAGCGAAGCGACGGTGCCGTCAGTTGCTAACATCAACTCGGTGTTTGCCGTCTCGGTGAATGATGTTTGGGCGGCTGGCGCCTCCGGCCGCCTTTGGCATTACAACGGCTCGGTGTGGGAACTTTACACCACCACAGGTGGCCAGACTTGGAATGATTTACACCTGACTTCGGCCAGTGATGGTTTTGTGGTTGGTTCTGGCGGCAATATTCGTCGTTGGTCTGGTTCGGCTTGGAACAACGTCACGCCCACTGGCACGAGCCAGAATTTGCTCGGCGTTTATTGCGTATCGGCGGCGGATTGCTGGGCGGCGGGCGGCTCGGGCCAGATTGTTCGTTTTGTGAGCGGCGGTTACGTGGGCGCGGGGTCATTGCAATCATCATCTTTTTCTCTCGGCAATCCGTCGCCGGTGCAGGTGATTGATTGGGACCAGACAATTCCAGCCTGTTCACCGGCCTGTACGGCTCGTTTCCAGCTGCGCACTTCGACTGACGGATCGAGCTGGACGCCGTGGTCTGGCGCTGGCGGCTCGGGCACCTACTTCACCAATGCCATTGGCACCTTGGTGGATCAGGCGTTGAATGGTGGGCAATGGGTCGAATATCGGTTGGAGCTGGCGGGTGATGGTTTGACCACGCCGGCGGTACAGGCGGTGAGAGTTAATTATAAATGATGAACAAACGGCGCGGCTTTACCTTAATTGAGTTTGTAATTTATATCGGCATCTTGGCCTTAATCGCCACCAGTCTGACTTATTTTTCTCTCAATGTTTCTTTAACGACCGACAAAAATCATCGTCTGGCTGACACGCAGTGGCACCGACGTTTTTTGCTTGATTTGTTGTCGCAAAAAATTCGTCAGGCCGCGGCCGTCACGGCGCCGGCGGCCGGCGCATCGGGCAGTACGCTCGCGCTCGACATGCCGGCGCCGGCGGCCGACTTGGAATTTAGTCTCACGGCTGCGGGTGTGATGGTGGTGCGCGCGGGCGGCGGGCCGCCCATCAACTTATCAGCGCCGGCGGTGAAAATTACTAATCTTAATTTTACCAATTTGGCCGCGGCCGGCGAACGTGACCACATCCAGGTTTCCTTTATTTTGGCTAACGATCAGCCGGCCGAGACTAGCGTCAGTCGACGACCATGACAATGCCACAGCACGCAACTCGAGGTTTTATGGCCTTGCTCACCGTGATCGTGCTCGGTGCGGCATCACTCTTGATGGCTGTGGCCTCGGCCCGCATTGGTCTTGATGAGCTGGAAGCTGGCTATGTTGAGAATGGCGGCCAAGAAGTTTTGGCCGCGGCCGACGGTTGTTTGGAAGAAGCTCTGCGTCGATTAGTGATTGACGAAAATTACGGTTTACCCACGGCACCGATCAATTTAATAATCGGCTCCAGCTCTTGTATAATAGAAGTGGCAGATCAGGGCGGGGGTGGGCGTGTGGTAACCGTCACGGCGGTTCGCGGTGATTTCACAAAAAAAATTGAGGCCACACTGGCGGTGGTTGGCGGAGTAGTAACCTTAAATTCTTGGCAAGAGAAGTCTGATTAATGCTTAATTGGTTTGTTAAAAAAGCGGTTGGATTGGATGTTTCTGACCGGTCGATAGAAATTTTGGAGCTGTCGCGTTGGGGGCGACGGTTAACTGTCTCGGCCGCTGGTCGAGCGCTCTTACCGGCCGGCGCGGTAATTGCTGGTCGGATTAAAGACAGTAAAAAATTGGCCGCCACCCTAGCCGC
>JBBTTC010000003.1:0-5440 GCA_038064435.1 Patescibacteria group bacterium | reverse complement strand
TCGTGGTGGCCGACGGCGGCGGGGTGGTCAACGCCGCGCCGCGGCCCATCACCGCTCGGGCGATCAACTTTGCTTTGCCCGAAGCATTAGTTTATTTCCATGCCGTTACCATTTTGGCCGAACAGCAAAAAAATTCCTCATTGGCAACTGTGGCGCGTGAGCAAGTGGAGCGTAATTTTCCAGTATTGAGCAAAGATTTAGTTTGGGCGCATCGGGCCATCTTGGCTGGGCCGGGCGGTACGCATTTGGCTTTGGCGGCCACCTCTCGGCCGGCCGCAGCCGAGTGGCACGATTTTTTGCGCAGTCAAAATTTGATTCTAAATAGTTTTGATCTGGAGACCGTGGCCTTGGCGCGCGGCCTGGAATTAAGTCGTGATTTAAAAAGAAAAACTCGAGTGCTAGTTGACGTTGGCGCCGCGACCATCATGATCGCTGTTTTTGGCGAGGTCGGACCACTTTATTCTTATCAGCTACAGTGGGGGAGCGAGAAGTTAACGCGCGAAATTGCCACCACTTTTCAGCTGGGCCGTACTGCCGCCGAGGAGCAAAAAATAAAACTCGGTTTGTCATCAACGGAACCGAGCCTCTCGTTACTTCTCACGCGTCTTCTGGAGCCGCTTTTGGTTGAGCTTGGCGAGACGATTAAATTTATTGATCAAAAGTTTAACCAACCGATTATCGAAATTGTTTTAGCCGGTGGCGGCGGGCGCTTAATTGGTTTACCGGATTATCTAAATCGTAATTTGCATTTGCCGGTGCGCTCGGCTGGTTTGCCGGCCGAGATTATGGTGCATCGCCAGCTCGATTCGCTCATGCGTGGCGAGCAGGGTTTGTTTGTTGAGGCCTTTGGCTTAGCGCGGCGCGGCTTGGAGCTGGCCGCTTTTGAGCGCGATTTGTCCTTGCCGGTAAACTTTTAGTTATCCACTAGCCGGCTGCCGATTTTGGCTCTAAGATTGACTTATTACTAACCATCATATTTTATCAAATGTTTAAGCATATTAATCACCGTGGGGGTTTTACACTCATTGAGCTTTTAATCGTTATTGCTATTATCGCCATCTTGGCGGGGGTAGCTTTTGTCTCGCTCGACCCATTGTCGCGCTTGGCCGATGCCCGTGACGCTAGCCGTTGGACGGATGTGACAGCCCTACTTTCGGCCATCAAAATTGATCAAGTAGACAATGGCGGTTACTACATTTACGGGGTCAATAATTTTGGTTCTCCAGCAGCAGCAACTGCGGCCGACACTAATTACATGATTAGTAATGCCACAACCACGACCGGTTGTAATGCCTCCGCGTGTTCGGCCGTTACCGCGGCAGCCAACTGCGTTAACTTGTCTGGTTTAACCACCGAGGGCTACTTGGGCACTTTGCCAGTTAGTCCGAATGGTACTGGCAGTTGGTCGCAGACTCTCACTGGTTACTATATGTCACGCAATACCAATGGCTCAATTACCATCAGCGCTTGTGAGTCAGAGGGCGGTACGTCGGTGTTGGTTAATCGTTAAATTTTCTCATGCTCTTCACCGGGAAGGGCGATGGCGGAACTTCCAAATTATTTAGCCCGGGCCAGAGAGAGAGTAAGCAAGCACCAATCTTTGAAGCGCTCGGTACGGTTGATGAGTTAAATTCGCTGTTGGGTTGGTGCAAGCTCGTCGCTGACTCAACCGTGGCGGCGACCCTCACTCAAGTTCAGCACAATTTGTTCATTATTCAGGCTGGTTTGGCTGGCGCGGATAAAATGGTGGCGCCCGATGCGGTGACCGAGCTGGAGAAAATTATTAACGAGATTGAGACTAAATTGCCGCCGATCAAAACCTTTTTTCTGGCCGGTGGTTCCGAGTCGGCGGCGCGCCTCGATTATGCCAGAACGGTGGCGCGCCGCGCCGAGCGGCGCGTGGTGGCGCTCGGCGCGGCGCCCGAGCTGATGCGCGCCTATCTTAACCGTCTCTCTTCACTTCTCTATGCTCTAGCTAGACTGGCCAATCATCAGTCTGGTATAACTGAAGAGGCGCCAAACTATCGTTAAACAGCGCCGAGTAAGATGGTGTCTGTAGTTTAGTGGTAAAACTCCGCCCTGTGGAGGCGGTATCGAGAGTTCGATTCTCTCCAGACACCCAACAGAATGGAATTATGATCATAAAAATTTCTGGCGGAACGGTACACACATTGCCGCCAGCGGACTTGCGAAAGGCTCTGGCGGCAGATTCTAAAGCCTTGGTAGCTTGGGAAAATATTACGCCACTTGCTCGTAATGAATGGATTTGCTGGACTGTTTCTGTTAAGAAGCTGGAGACTAGGAAGAAGCATATCACTAGGGTCGCCCCGGAACTTAAGGTAGGCAAGCGCCGACCATGTTGCTGGTCGGGCTGTACCCATCGCACAGATAAGTAGTTAATTTTAATGTGCACCCCCAGAAGATTTAAAAGATGTAACCACCGGCAGTGGACCATCCTTGCCGGATCTGTCGATATAGAAAAAGTGAGGTGGGGAAGTTGTGCTTGTGGCGGTCGATGTGATAATATTTTTTCAGTTTCAGGTACGGGTATTCAGATTTGTTCTTTTTGAAAGGATGGAGCATGTTGTCAGCAATTGGCGCGGTAGCTGTTCTGGCGGCGGCCATACCGGGTGGCACGATTTGGAATGACGGTTTTGAGTCGGGCAATCTCGATCCCAATTTTTGGTCTCTTGAAGGCGACGGGATCCAGGTGGTTACTTCGTTACTGGGTCACGACAGTAATAGCTACGTGAACTTTCAGGGCCAAACTGGAATCGGGGGCATCCAAAGTCACTCCAGTTTACTGCTGGAGTTACCGTCTTTCGATGACAACAATCTAACTTTTGGCTTTTGGGCCAAAGTTCACTCTGGTCTCGAGGTTGACGACAGTATTGTCGTGGAGTGGTCAGACGATGGTGCTACTTGGAATCATTTAATTAGCATCACCAACCAGCCGATTGGCAGCTGGACGGAGTACGCGTTTGACTTACCTCCGGAGGCCTCGGCCGGCGAGTCTCTAAACTTCCGCTTCACGGCCGAGCTCGGCTCGGCCACTGATCGGTTGTTGGTTGACGATGTTTCTATTGCGCCGGAGCCGGCATCACTCCTTCTGCTTGGCTTGGGTTCGCTTGTTGCCCTGCGCCGTGGCGGGCGACCGGCAAATCAAGCCACTGATTGTTTAGATAAGACCATTTATGCTAGTGTAAATCAGGATTAGATTTATGAGCCCTTGATCCTGTATCCGCCAACGGGATCGGATCAAGTATCTTCAGTTGGCTCCCAGCAACGGTGAGCCTCGGCCAGTTGGGAGATGAGCAGAGGTTCTTTGCTTCCCGTTCGCACTCGGCGGGGTGGAAAGAATGTGGAGGAGTGCGCACCCTATTCGTCACGGCCGGCGAATAGGGTTTTTTAATATCGTGTCCCATACGGTAAAAGACATGACCCTGATGATTTTTTAAAGGACGGAATAAAAGACACAGTGGCAAATCGTTCATTAGCAAAATTCATAACTGGGGTATAGTCTTAGTGTGACCACACCCTTACTTGACTTAGTTATATTTATGGTATATAATTAGGAGATACCATGAAAAAGAGCATAATTTTAGCCCTATTTTTACTAAACTTCGTCAGTGTTGACGCAGCGACGGTTGCTAAAGTAAACGGCAAAACTAAGGTAGTGGCCGATACTGGCGGAAGCGTCATTGTTTTACCAAGCTTAGACTTACCATCTCTTAGCCGGCGCTTGATTGATCTCAATCAAGAGTACTTGTCTCGGCCGTCTTCGCGTCTTCTGGTTGACTTAAAAGCCACGGCCACCGAGCGCCGCAACCGTTTGCTAAAGTTGGCTACGGCCGATCCGCAGGCTTTCTTGGCGGCCGTTTTGCCGGCCGAACAGCTTAACCAATTGATCCCCGAACTTCAGCTATTGGTTGAAAAGTTGTCGGCCATAGACGGTGTGTTGGGCGTCCGGCACTTTGATGTGCCCGATGCCACCGGGCAGTTTAATGTCGCACAGTCTTACTCTCGCTATACCATTGTTCCCGATACTGGCCCAGCATACGATTTTTATCCGACCGGTAACTTGGATTGGCCTTCCGGCACTCGCGTATCTCTAGCTCAAGCTTATTCGTTGGATCAGTCTTTGGTCGGCTCGTCGGGCCAACTTAAGTTCACGGCCGCTAGGCCACCACAGAGCACTACGGGCGAGATCAAAACCCTAGTGCTCTTGGTGGAATTTAGTGATTCACCAGCGCCGCCCGTAACCCCCGACGAGGTGGCCGACCTAGTCTTCGCTGGTCAAAATCGCGCCTATTTTGACGAGCAATCATATGGTCAAACGGCCTTTGTCGGTGATCGCAGTGACGTTTATGGCTGGATCCGTCTCAATCGCCCCGGTCAAACAGCCGACGGCGCTTGCCGCCCAGTTTATTTAGGTGCTAATGGTTGGGAGGACGGTAATAAGATCGTCCATGACCTAGGGCTCGACCAGCAGTTGGCTCTACGCTATCGTCAAGTAGTAATTTTTGAAAATCACCCCTGCATGTTGGGTGGCTGGTCAACGCTTGGCCCTTATCCGGTTAAATTGGTTAATGGGTCGAGTTTTCTCCTGTCTGATGTTGGTATTGGCTTGGGCCATTTCGGAAACATAGACAATTATTATCGCAGTATTTTTCAGGAGCAGTTTGCTTGGGGTTGGATCAATCATGCTTTGGCCCACGAATTGGGGCATAGTCTGGGTTTGGCGCATGCCAATGGTTGGGAGTGCGGCATCGAGTCTTTTCGCGAGGATTGCCAGAATCTCGAATATTTTAACCCCTTTGACGTCATGGGTTTTGGCCGTGCCTCACTCCATTACGGTGGCTATATGAAGGAGAAAATCGGTTGGCTAAAAGGCACCGACATTGTGACCATTACTCGCTCGGGCCGTTACGGCTTGCACCCGCTCGAGGCGTCCAGTGGTGGGCGCACAGCTAGGATTCCCTTACCCGGTTTGCCCGAGCGTTACATTTACCTCGAATATCGTCAACCCATTGGTTTTGATGTCAATTTGGGCAACGAGCGTTTCTCGATCAACAGGGATGGCTTATTGCTAAATTATGTGAAAAAAAGATTTAACACCTACAGCGATCCAGTTATTGATCTCACCACCACCCAGTTAATTGATCCTAGTCCGGCTACTGACGATTGGAATTACGCTACTCCCGATTTTGCCTTGCATGAGGAGCAAACGTTGGAAATTGATTCCGGCGGTCAAAAAATTACCATCGGCCCGATTACTCAGATGGAACCGGACCTGATCAGCTTTATGGTCAGAATAGAGTAAACAAAAAAGTGGGGATATCCCCACTTTTTTGTTGTCTGATTTACGGTCATGTTAAACTACTAAAGTCAAAAACCATTAACAATCTAAATTTATCAGCCTCCATGTCTAAACGCTATT
>JBBTTC010000002.1:0-8322 GCA_038064435.1 Patescibacteria group bacterium | reverse complement strand
AATAGCGTTTAGACATGGAGGCTGATAAATTTAGATTGTTAATGGTTTTTGACTTCAATAGTTTAGCACTAGAAAATTGAGAAGGCTGTGGATAAATCCACCACGATCAACCTAAATCCTAAACTCCACCACGTCGCCGTCGGCGACGATGTAGTCACGGCCTTCGGTACGGAGGAGGCCTGCCAAGCGCACGGCGGAAAGACTTCCAGCCTCGAGCAAGGTTTGCCAATTAATCACCTCGGCTCGGATAAATTTGTCGCGAAAGTCACCATGAATAGCGGCGCCGGCCTCCGGCGCCGTGCTACCGCGCTTGATCGTCCAAGCCCGCGTCTCATCCGCGCCAGTGGTAAAAAAACTGATCAGATCAAGCAGGCGATAACCGGCCGTGATCAAATCATCGAGACCGGTGCCAAAAATCGGATCAATTTCCACCACTTCCCCGCCAATTTTTTCCGCCAAACCAACGGTTTTATTTTCACTCGCACTAGAAACATTGAGCACATAGAGCACCGGTTTGGAAGTTAAAAGATGGAGCGACTTAATTATCGCCAACTCGTCAACCGAGAGAGCCAGCCTCGCCGAGTCTGGGCGGGTAAGCGCGCGGGCATCGCGGCCCGACTTAAGCCAGTCGGCCAAGCGCGTGAGCAAGCCATGTTCAAGCAACGCTTCCGGCAATCCCCGCTTCACCTCGCGACCCAAATTGTTTAAACGTTTAGTGACAGTTTCTAAATCAGCCAACTGCAATTCGGTACTAATGACAGCGATGTCGTCGAGCGGATCAATTTTGTTGGCCACGTGAATTACTCCCGGATCAACAAAGGCGCGAGTGATGAGGGCGATAGCGTCAACCTCGCGGATGTGGGCCAAAAATTGATTGCCGAGACCCTCGCCCGCGGCGGCGCCGGCCACCAGGCCGGCAATGTCGACAAATTCCACCGCCGCGGGCACCTTTTTGACCGAGTGCGAAAAATCGTTCAACTTCTCCAGCCGCTCGTCGGGCACGGCCACCACGCCTACCGATGGGTCAATGGTGCAAAATGGATAATTCTCGGCTGGCACACTTTTTTTCGTCAGCGCATTAAACAGCGTAGACTTCCCCACATTCGGCAATCCCACTAAGCCAATTGATAACCCCATTCCACTAATTTAGCAGAAATTGAGAAGCTTGACAAACTTCCCTGTTCGTGTATCATTATGGTTGTGGAATGTTGGTAGTTCTTTGTTTCAATACACAATAGGAGATAACAATGAATCAGGCTAAATTTTTTGTGTGCATCCGCTGTCGGCAACGAATGAAGAGCGTCAAAGAGATAGGGGGGATGTGCCAAACCTGCAAACGTCGGGAAAACAAGATGCCCAAACAGGTGCGAAAAACACCCCTGAGCACTTCCCGTAGCGTGGAAATGGCTAAGGAAAACGCTCGAGCGCGAAAAGAGAAAAAGAATGAAGGGTAGCATGTTTGATTCACCGTTTCCGTCTGAAGTTCCTGGCATAAGCGATGCTATACGAATAAAACCAATAGACGCAGAGCCACTCCAGCGATTCTATCGGTCTTTTTGTCAGGAAACATTCGTTGCTGGACGATTTTGGGCAATCGATTACTGCGGAAGACAATATCTTGAGGTTCATTTGAGTAGCGGGAGAATATCAGTAATCCATTTCAATCTAGAACACAAAACCTGGTTCGTACATTTCGACGACCAGAGAATCCAATTGGAGGTGGAAAAAATCTTGGAATAAGGACCCGGGTTATCAAAGTGAGGCGCTCACACTTCGACTTGGGCGCTTTTTTTATTTTTTATTTACATTTTTATCGTATGTACCACTAATTCACGATCGTGAGTTAGCAGTACATGTCAAGATAATTATGATTTCTAATTCTCGCGGACGTCGAAATTGAGAGTGAAGCGGTTGAAGAATTAGTCTGGGATTTATACCTCGCAAAATCCCTGGGGCGACCAGCAATGGCCGCCCCTTTTGTTTGTTGTTTAAAAATTACAAATCTTCAGGCTTTAGGCCAGTTTTCTTACTAATACGAACTAACATGCGTCGGCCAAGTTCTTCGTTGTCACGAAATGACCAAACATAATCGGACCAATTTGTTCTCTCGAGAACGACATGCGATCCACGCTGACGTTTAACTTTCCAACCGATTTTAATTAGGGCCGCTAAAACCTGTTTTCCCTTTCTCGACCGCCAATCACTCACGCTAGACTGAAAGCAACTTTGGTGCTTGGGGTTATCTCCCCGGCATCAAGCCTATCGGCCACCACACGTAAAGCCAAAGCCTCGGCCTTGGCCAAAGCCTCATCACGAGTTTTTCCGTAAACCATGACGCCAGGCAACTCCTGTACATCGGCGATCCAGCGACCATCCACCTCCCGCTCCATTTCAATGGTAAAATTAGAGTTCTTGAACATAACTCGATTTTATCGCAAAAAATATCAAATTACAAATGGTATTCCCTACTTCGCTACCTTAAAATCAGTCAGGGGCACAATTTCAAACTCATTACTTTCGCTATCCCAAATGCCAAAAGTTGGTTGACCAGTTCGTGTACCCGACAATTCGCCCGGATTAGCGAGCAGAGTGCCATTAGCCAGAGTCTCGACTGACTTAAGATGATTATCGCCGAAAAATACCGCCTGATAGTCACCCGACTTCGCCGCGTTTTGCGCCAAAAGTGGAAAATGGGTGAGAAAAATCTTCTTCTTGTTTTCAAGCTCCAACTCCCGAAAAGAATCATGGGTAAAATCCAGATTCGTCGCTTCGCGAAAACGTAATATCGTTTGCGCCCGCGCGCCGTCAACGTTACCCCAAACTAAAGTCCAGTGGATACTTTTTTCCGCGGCTAAAATATCAAAAACAGGTGGGGCGCAAAAATCACCCAGATGAATGCCTCTGGTTATTTTCTGATCCCTAACCAACTCAAGAGCCTTGGTGACATTGTAATAATGATCGTGACTATCCGAAAAAATCGCGTATTTCATATCTAAAAATATAACACAATTTTCCCTTTACTTTTTAGTGGTTAGTTACTTGTAAGATGATCCGCGCCAATTAATTTCCCTAACACTAACCGATCGGGAAACAAAATCTGGACAACAAATGATCCGAGTCCGGCCAACTCTAATACGAAAGTGGTCTTCGTACGGAGGATTCAGTTTTTTGATATCGATGTTGGTATTCTCGCCCGAAAGTTTTTTGATAGCCAAAACTACTGGCTCAATGATTTTGGCTTGAGGAAAGTGATTCCGACGCAAAAACTTTAACGCCTCACGCGAAAGAGAAATTTCCCACCGATTCATGGGGCTAGGCCGTTATACTAACTTTCTTCCCAATAGCAAGATCAGAGTGGCGCAAGCTTTTCTCTATCTCACGCTGTTCTTTTTCACTAACAGCCGCTAGCCCCAATAGTCTTAGGCGCATTAACTCCGAACCAATAGCTTCCCGTACACCGTCGGTAACAACCTTCTTTAGTTCTTTTTTAGAAACAGTGAGAGTTGACATGGGAATGATTCTAGCAAGACTATCACCATAAATCAAATGCGGTTTCTTTACTTTTCTACCCGCACATGGTAGTAATAATTCAGAGTTTTTGGACGAAAGTGGATCTTTTACAAGGAGATGAGACAATGATTGATATCGGTCATGCGGAAGCCAATCATCTGCGGCAAACCCAAATAACCGCGGGGATTATTGTTGCGGTTATCGTCTCGACAAAAAATAAAGCCGGAGAAATCACAGAGCGTTTTGTTTGCAGAAATCAAAACGAGTATCATGACGCACTCCAGAAAACACCCGACGACCCCACTGAATTTTCCAGCATCATCTCGTCTGGAGATAGAGAAGCAGAAGTCCCCATCGCTTTTGTCGGCGGGCACTTTGGAGATCGAATTGTCCTCGACGGGATGAATCGCTGGCGCTGCGATCGGATTACCTGGCGTGGCTTAGATGTTGCGGGCTTCTTTGACGGAAAAATCGATGTGCTGGGCTAGAAATTAAAACTTTGATTTCGGGAGGACAAAAAATGAGTGCTGGGTTCATCGGTTCTGATTTACAATTATGGGCAATGGCCAAGAAGGAGGGCCACCCCAACCCAACTTCCGTGAAAAGTTTTACGGAACTTCTCAACTGGGTATGGTCAAACAAGATTAACCAGAAAGAGCAAAAAACGGCGACACACAGAAAAAGGAGAAAGAAAAAATGAACGGGTTCAATGGAGTCCTGTACATGCAATATTTGGGCCAAATGGTTGGAACAGGAGAATTATTGATCTGTATTTTGTATCCCCTTCTGTTCGGCATTATGATGATGGCAAGTTTTGATGCCATCAGCAAAGCCCATAGCTACAAAACTGACTAGTGAAATCAAAACGCATCAAACAGCCCCGCGTCATTACGAGCGGGGTTTTCTTTTGTCTAAATCCATCCAACTTTGGTATGATAGGCCGAACATAAATGATCGAGCTTAAGGACGTAACGAAAAAATATGGCGAGCTGACGGCGGTAAATAATGTTTCCTTGCAAGTGGCCGCCGGCGAAATTTTTGCCTTTCTCGGACCCAATGGTGCCGGCAAAACCACGACGATCAAAATGCTCACCACCCTCACCCGCCCCACCGCCGGTGAGATCACCATTCACAATATTAATGTGGTGAGTGACCCCGCTGGCGTACGCCGCACCTTCGGCATCGTTTTTCAAGACCCGAGTCTCGACAACGAGTTAACGGCCTACGAAAATATGCACTTCCACGCCGCGCTCTACGGCCTGTCGCGCGCCCAGTACGCCGAGCGCATTAAACTGCTCCTCGAACTGGTGGCACTCACCGACCGGCAACACCACTTTGTTAAAACCTTTTCCGGCGGCATGAAGCGCCGCCTCGAGATCGCCCGCGGTCTGCTCCATCAACCCAAGGTCCTCTTTCTCGACGAGCCAACGCTTGGCCTCGACCCGCAAACACGCCAGCACATCTGGAACTACGTCCGTAACTTAAATAAAACCGAAGGTGTCACCGTTTTTTTTACCACCCACCACATGGAGGAAGTAGAACGCGCCGCCGGCCGCTTGGCCATCATTGACCATGGCCGAATTGTCGCCCGGGGCACACCGGCAGAAATTATGCAAAACGCTAAAGCCACCACGCTGGAGGACGCCTTCATCGCCCTCACCGGCCACACCATGCGCGAGGAAACATCCGACTTCGGCAAAAACCAAATGCGCACCACATTAAAAATGTTTAAATAACAACATGCGCACCGTTTATATTTTATGGCTCCGCCAACTCAAGCGCTTCATCCGCAAGAAAGCCAACATCGTGGGCGCGCTCGGCCAACCCGCGCTCTTTCTTTTTGCCCTCGGTTTCGGTTTAAGTCCCATTTTCGCCCGAGCTGGCGGCGGCAATTACATCCAGTTTCTCGCCCCGGGCGTCATTGCCATGACGGTCCTCTTCACCGCCGTGTTCACAGGCCTAGAAGTGATCTGGGATAAACAATTTGGCTTTTTGAAAGAAACTTTGGTGGCGCCGGTACCACGCTACCAAATTTTGCTCGGCAAAACGCTCGGCGGCGCCACCGTGGCCGTGATTCAGGGCATACTTGTTTTCTTTATCACTCTGCTGACCGGCTTTCGACCGGAAAGTTGGTTATTGATGCCGATCGCTCTCGTGTTTCTTATTTTAATAGCTTGCCTGTTCTCGGCCCTAGGCACAGCCATCGCCGCACGACTGGAAGACATGCAGAGCTTCCCGCTGATCATGAACTTTGTGATTCAACCATTATTCTTTTTGTCAGGCGCGCTTTTCCCCTTGCACCAACTGCCGCAAGCACTCGAACTGATCACAAAAATAAATCCGCTGTCCTACGGCGTTGAGAGTCTGCGTTGGGCGCTAACCGGTCAATCTTATATTTCTCCAGTAGTCTGCCTCGTTGTTCTAACTATCGTCACCGGCGCACTGGTTGTTATTGGTAGCGATCAATTTTCTCGCGTTGAGGTATAAATTTTCTGATAACTCGCCACGCGTCATGATGACTAAACCACTTGGTGGTTGCTAGTTCTCGTTTCTTGGCAATCGTCCCCAGGGCAAAGTTTTCCTTCATCTCATTATTGGGCGGCTCGCTTAAGTTCGTTTTGGTGAGCCAACATCACGTCCATGGCTGCGGCTTCCTGACTTTGGCCGGCATCCATTTTGACTTTAATTTCTTCGGCGATCTTTTTAAACAATTCCGGATTACTTTCCACCAATTTTAGCACCGAGGCGATTTGCTCATCACTCACGCCCTTACTTTTCAGCATTCTTTTAATAAAAAATTCCTTTAGCATATGGCGAGTTTACCAAACTTATGCTATTTTTACAAAATAAAATGATGGGCCTATAGTAAAGTGGTATTACGCATCCATGGCATGGATGAGGTTGGGGTCCGATTCCCCATAGGTCCACATGCAAAATAAAAAGATTTTTGTTGCCACCACTCTTGTTTTGGCTCTGTTGGTTCTTATCTTCCTTCTTAATCCGTTCGCGCCCAATAAACGCTCGTCGCTTGTAAGCAACGTCTCCGACGGGCCCGTTACTGGTTTCCTATCACCGCTCACCAAAATTTTTAAACCGTCTCCGCAGACGCCGCTTAATAAAATCGCCAGCAACATGGCTAATCCGAGCACGCTTGGCGACTACTTCATTTCGCCCAACTTAGTGTTACTGAAGGATGACAGCGAATCTGTGCAGTTTGTTGTTCGCAACAACACCAACAGTGATATTTCGTTAAATTATCGGATTGAAAAAGACGGACAAGTATCGAACGATTTAGGCCTCGATATGTATCAAGTCGATTTTGCTAAGGTTACTTACTACCTTTACAGGACGGCCGGCGACCTGTCTCCGGTCGGTTACTATTCTGACCCACTGGTTCCCTATCGCGCTGGTCAAACAGTATCTTCGTCCAGCGATGTCGTTTGGTGGCTGACAGCCCGCTCGACAGAAAACACTCCCGCGGGTAACTATCAGATCATCCTGACCGCAACTATCAATAGTGAAATTATCACCAAGACTTTGCCGATTGAAATCCTCAATCCGAAACTGCCGAGACGTTCTAGCTTCCGCTTCGTTCTTGGCGTAGACCCAACGTTCGACGATTTAGGCGAGGACGGCTTTACGCCACTTGATTACCACCACGCCACGACGCCCACCGAGAAAACCGCGATTGTTGACGCCTATTTTGATTATTTAAACAACAATCGGATGAACGCCGTAGAACCCTATCTTGATCCAAATTGCCTGTCGTGCCGCAACGCTGACCCGGATGCGTTGCCACTAGCTGTGACCGCGCTTGATCTCGATGCCGGAACAATTAGTGTAGACTTTTCCAATCTCGATCGAGCACTAACAAATTACGTCACGAACGGTCGAATGAATTTCTTCAAGCTATACAACAGTTCGTGGGGATTTATAAGATTTAAAATACCTCTGATCTATGGCGACGCGCTGATCACCCAAAATAATTCCCAGTATCAACAGATCCACACGCTCTACTGGCAGGCCGTCAGCGAACACCTCCGCGAGCGTGGCTGGCTTGATTATACGTTTATTTACAGCGACGAACCGTTTACCTGCATTCCGCCCAATGCGCCACCAGAGTGTCGAGATGGCGATTACATTCCGCGTGATAATTTATTCTTTCAGCTGTTGCGTGGAATAAACCAAGAGACCGAGTTGGTTGTTCTCCTAAACAGAACGAGTCTGCTGCGCCTTGATTTGTTCAATACTTTCTCACCACTACTCAATATCTATGGCCTGATTGATTATCCGCAGGTTCCAGACAATCCCTATAATATTCTGTGGCCATATGTTGAGCCCATTCTTGATAACGACGATCAGCGCGCCGCATACTGGACAACTTCTTCTTACGTTCACGCCGACCGACCAACACTAGACAGTTTGATTTGGATTTTTAAATATTGGCAAAACCAAGTAAATTTTGCTTTCCACTGGAACCCGCTTATCTGGGTTTATGAAGATAAAGATACATCAGGAAACATCATTAATATCCGGACTAACCCGTGGGTCACCGGCGTTAGCCACCGCTGGGGCGCCGCCGGCGTGATGCTCTTTTACCCACCGTGCCGCGAAGGCGATGGACGTTGTGCCACCTTCAACCCGGAGATCATACCCTCAATCCGGCTGGAAAATTACCGCGAAGCGCTGGAAAATTACGACGCATTGATAATGCTCGAAAATCTCATCAAGCGCGCCCGCGAGTTGGGCGTCAATACCACGTAATGGTTCAATAGCTTGGAATCACTTTAACCGTTAACATCCAAGCATATG
>JBBTTC010000001.1:0-71112 GCA_038064435.1 Patescibacteria group bacterium | reverse complement strand
GAATCAATTATCAAATTCCTAGTCAACTGATTCCAAGGTCTTGAACCCTTTTAGTGTAGGTCGACATACCGGACTGCTCACCCGAAAAATTAAATCCGGGTTCACGTTCTTCCCAATGGAAGCTCACCTCTTCCTGATCATCAACCGCGTCGCGGTCAAGAATCAGTTCGAAGAAAGACTGCCGCGGCTTTTGATCACGACTGCGCGTGATCATGCGATACCGGCCGCCCAAAGCAATACCGGCTAAATTGCCGATACCTTTTTCGCCGATTTGTTTGGCGCTCTTCATTTTGGCGCCGATCTTAGCTACCCGCTCGGTCATTGCCTCACGGCTAGCGCCAGTGCCGTTGTCCCAAGCTTGGAGGATGTTTTTAGCTAGATCAAGAACGATCAAGCTTTTGCCCCCTCCAATTTGTTCGTCACAGGCATCAATCTGGTTTTGCACTAATTCGGCAATCACTTGATCCGCTCGACGATATTTCTCCGCCAAGTAGTTAATGATATTGCCAGTGTGGAAACCAACCTTCATGGCTCCACGAGCTCGAATAGGTTGGTTGTTTGGCCTAACCATTTGCATTGACAACTCCATTAGTCAGAGACAGATTTTCCGACAAAACTCGTTCGCGCATCATTTCGTTTGTGATGGCACGAGCAAGACCCAGAAATCGTTCTAGGTTTTTACCCATTTGATCGCGAAACCGCACCCGATCTTCCTGACTGGCCACATAAACCAGCCAAGAAAGTCTAAAGGTCACCTCCTCAACTTTTTCGATCACCTCAACCAACATGTCATTTGGCATACCACTTGGCGCAGGAACCAACGAATCGGTTGTGCGCGCTACTGGCAACGTTGGCGGTTCAACCCCCGGTATTAGCTGATCACCGAGAAATTTCCTGATCTTGTTGACATTGACAATGCTCTGCGGGTAAACACCCGCTAGGTAATTACCCAGCGATGTTGCCGGTATGCCAATCATTTTGGCCAACTGCAGCTTGCTCTCGATGTTCTGCCTGATCATTTCCTCGTTGAGACGTCGCCCAATTTCCTGACCCGCTGGCGAAACGCGTGACGATCGATGTCGCGGCGGCCGATCAGCAGAAACCACAGATTCAAACTCCGACATCATTTCACCTCCAGTTTAGTTAGAGGGTGGCAATCACACTGGTGGTCACCACTCGGATAGTTTTGGTCGGGTTTGTGCTACCCTCCCACACCGTCTTGCCATTCACCTGAATGGCGTAAACCACTTTGGGTGATAGAGATGGGACGGTTAACGATGGCGCAATCCTTTTTTTAGTCACACAAGTTTTCCGTCGCAGGCTCGACCAACGAACCTGCAAGGTGTTCATCTTGACCTTGCAACCAAACATGTGATTGAAAAGTCGCGCGCGTGCTAACCAACTAAGGTTTTTCTTGCCGGCTAGCTCGGCCAAATAATCGTTTTGCTCGGCCGTGTACCTGTGTGGCTCATGTTTAGTTTCCGTTGCCGCCTTTTTGGTTGCAATCGCCGTATGCCTCACTGATCCATTAAGCACCACTCGATGCTTCTGGATCACCGAGCCAACGGAATGTCCGCAACCGAACTTCTCGTTCAGTTCATTGGCAATTTGACTTGCCCGCTCCCGATCAACTAGCTTATTGCTAAGCGCCGGAACCTGGGTTTTGAGAAAGTCGACCTGTTCGGTCGTGTATTCCTCTGCCATTTTGACTTCCTTTCTTGTTTAATTCTAGTCCCTTGAGTCTGACAACAGTCAGACCGATTCTGTTTACAAGGTACTAACCAACCTCGAACTTAGCATATATATATATGGCCTGTCAATAGCGTGTAACTATTGCTTCCCCCGCCATTCCTCAATCTTGGCATGATGGCCGGAGAGGAGAATTTTGGGCACGCGGTGATTTTTGCCAGCATGAGTGAGAACTTCTGGTCGAGTATAAACGCGAGCACTGGCCACGCGATCCTCTTCGAGCGAATCAGGGTTGCCTAAAACTCCCGCCGCTTGTCGGGCCAGGGCATCAATGAGCACCAAAGCTGGCAACTCACCACCAGTAAGAATATATGGCCCGATGGAAATTTCCTCGGCCTTTAAAATACGTCGCGCGCGATCATCAACGCCCTCGTAACGACCGGCAATCAATATGATGTGGTCATAACGGTCAACCCAGAGCCGTGCTAAGTCGTTGGTAAATTGTTTACCGCCAGCCGCTAGTAAAATTATTTTCTGGCGCCCGCCGAGACGTTTGATTTTGGCCGCGGCCCTTAGGATCGGCCCGGCCATGAGCACCATGCCCGGACCACCGCCATAAGAACGGCCATCAATGGTTTTCCGACCGGCATGATCGGCTTTCACAAAATCACGCAAGTCATAAATTTTCACCTTTAATTTCCGCGCCTTGATCGCTCGACCAATAATAGACTGTTTTAAATAGCCATCAAAACTATTTGGCAAAACGGTAATGATATGAAAAGTGGTCATAATGAAAAAATCGTCCACCGTGGCGGACGATTTTTTAAATTTCTATCCTTATGCCTTCAAATCGTTGATCACTTGGTCCACCGATTCGGAAGCACTGGCCATGGTCCGCGCTGGGCCACTAGAGCCAGCGGGCTCATTAATCTTGAGATTAACCCGAGCATTATTCTTCATACCCACCACGCGGAGCAAAGTACGAATGGCCTTGGCGGTATTGCCCTGCCGACCGATAATTTTACCCATGTCGGCCGGATTAACGTCGAGGGTGAGCAAAACGCCCATCTCGTCGAGCTTACGTTCAATTCTAATATCGGCCGGATTATCGACTAAGGCCCCAACAACATTTTCTAGAAATTCTTGATCGAGGTGTTTTTCTGCCATGTCTTGTCGGTCTTGCTGATTGCTACTAAATCGACCTAATTAAATTATCGGCTCCGCTGGTTTATTGTCAACTTTGATCGGTTTTGGTCCTAAAACATTAATTTTGGGTCCGGAGACGATCTTCTGCGCCACGAGCAAATTATGAACCGTCGCCGACGGCCGGGCCCCCACGCCAATCCAATGCTTAACTCGCTCGGTCTTAAAAGCTGGGCGGCCGCGGCGCGCGTTATACGAACCAACCAGTTCCACAATGTTGCCACTCCGTGGTCCACGTCGCGAATCAGTTACCACCACCCGAAAGGAAGGATCATGCTTGCGGCCCACCCGCTGTAAACGAATTTTTAACATGTTTAGATAAGGCGCATCCTAGCAAGCTGGCACTAAAAGTCAATATTGGCTATACTGGAGGCCTTAAAACTCTTCATGAGCAAACAGATTATTGAGGGCGAGATCCGACTATCCAGCAAGGGTGTCGGCTATGTTGATTTGGGGCCAACAACTAATCGTCGTGGCGGCCCAGCGGCCGAGATCGATCCCACGCGCTTAAACACTGCTCTCCACGGTGACGTTGTGCGCGTGGAGGTTGACCCGCTCATTTCCGAATCAGTACGCACTGGGCGGGTAGTAGCAATTATCGAGCGACGAAAAATGGAATTCGTGGGTGTGCTGGAGCAGGAAAACGGCTTTCGCTTTGTCCGGCCGGATGATAAAAAAATGTATGTTGACATTTTAATTGATGCCGACAAATTAGGCGTCGCGAGACAGGGTGACAAAGTGCTAGCCAAAATTACTACTTGGACTGATTCTAAAAAAGATCCGATTGGCGAGATTCTCGAGGTCATTGGTCCGGCCGGCCAGCATGACACCGAGATGCGCGCCATCGTGCTGGAACGCGGCTTTAAAACCGGCTTCCCTGCCGAAGTTGAAGCTGAAGCCAAGCAAATTAAAGCCAGTGCCGAAGCCGATCTTAAAGCCGAGCTAGCGCACCGCCGCGACTTTCGCTCAACACCCACTTTCACCATAGATCCGGCCGACGCCAAAGATTTCGATGACGCGATTTCCATTGCCAATGTTGGCACAAACGAATGGGAAGTTGGGGTGCATATTGCTGATGTGGCTCACTACCTCCGGCCGGGCACAGCACTTGACCGCGAGGCGCAAAATCGCGCCACGTCAATTTATTTGGTGGATCGCACTATCCCCATGTTGCCGGAAATTTTATCGGACGATCTTTGCAGTCTCAATCCCAATGAAGACAAGCTAGCTTTTTCGGCAGTTTTTACTTTAAACACTGAGGGTGAGATTAAATCTAACTGGTTTGGCCGAACGATTATTCATTCTCATCGCCGTTTTAGTTATGAAGAGGCCGAGCACGTGCTAGCTACCGTCCAAGGTGATTACGCCGTCGAACTAAAAACCCTCAACCAATTGGCGTATCGTTTGCGCGAAAAAAAGTTTGCCGCGGGTGCTATCGCTTTTGAAAAAACCGAGATCAAATTTCGACTTGACGCCGCAGGCCGGCCGATTGAAGTGATAAAGAAAGAGCGTGGCGACAGCCATCGGTTAGTAGAAGATTTTATGCTCTTGGCTAATCGTCGTGTAGCCGAACACGTGTCGGCCATTATTAAAGATGCCAAATACAAATTTGTGTACCGCATCCATGACGCCCCCGATGCCGAGCGCCTCGCCGAACTAGCCGATTTTCTTCACCGTCTCGGTTACCGTCTAGAAGTCAAAGATGGCACCATCGCCTCCCGCTTGGTTAATCAATTTTTATTGAGCGTCCGTGGTCAACCCGAGGAGGCTCTTATCAACACTGCTCTGATGCGCTCCATGGCCAAAGCCATTTATTCAACCGAAAATATTGGCCACTACGGCCTGGCTTTTGAGCATTACACTCACTTTACTTCCCCCATTCGTCGTTACCCCGACGTGATGGTCCATCGCCTGCTCGACTACTACCTACGGGGAGAAACACCGCCAGCCGATTTACTCAAAAATTATTTGCGTTTGGTCGTCCATTCCTCAATCCGCGAACAAGAAGCCGCCGACGCCGAACGGGACTCGGTTAAATACAAACAGGTGGAATTTTTACAGGCACACATCGGCCAAACTTTTGCCGCTACCATCTCCGGCATCACCAAATGGGGCATTTATGTGGAGGAAAAAGAAACTTTAGCCGACGGTTTAGTGCGTTTAGCCGAACTGGGTGATGATTATTATATTTTTGACGAAAAAAATTACGCTGTGGTGGGCGAACGCTCCGGCCGGCGTTACCGCCTAGGCGACCCAGTGCAAGTTAAACTCATCGCCGCCGATCTCGCTCTGCGCCAACTCGATTTCACGATGGTTTAACAAATAAATTATTGCTTAGCATAGGCTTGGGCGTCGTCAAATTTGATGGACAAAAGTTTGGACACACCGTCGCCGCCCATAGTTACACCATAGAGTAAATCGGCACGCGACATCGTTTCGCGATTGTGGGTAATCAAGATCAATTGCGAATGGCGAGCTAAGTCGCTGATCATCTCGCCATACTTTCGCGAGTTTGATTCATCTAGCGCCGCATCAGTTTCGTCTAAAATTAAAAATGGCGGCGGGTTAACTTGCGACATAGCAAACAAAAGAGCAATGGAGGTAAGCGCCCGTTCCCCGCCCGAAAGCATTTCTAAACTCTTGATCTTCTTGCGTGGCAAACTAACGTTAATTTCCACTCCTTCCTCTCCCTCAACTTCGCTCCCCTCAACGCCACCCGGAGACGGGCTTTCGCTGGCAGCCGCGGCCGCCTCTTCATCGGTTAATAATTCCAGGTCACTACGGCGCGATCGCTTAGTTTTGCGCATCACCACCAACGACGCAGTACCGCCGCCAAACATGGTGACAAAAAATTTCTTGAATGCTTCATTAACTAAGTCCAGACCGCGCTTAAACTCACGATCGATTTTAATCTGCAGTTCAGCAATAATCAACTTGAGTGATTCAGCGCTTTTCTCCAGATCAGTCACCTCGCGAGCTAAAAATTCTTCTCGGGCCTGCGTTTCGCGATACTCGGTCATCACCTCCTCCCGTGGCGCACCCATATCTTCAAGGCGCAATTTAAGCTTCTCGATCTCGCGGCGCCGAGACTCCAACTCAGTTGTTGAAAGTTCGCTGGTCACTGTTCCATAACGAATGGCCGCCGCACCGGCCACCGTTGCGGCTTCTTCCAGTGCAATTTTAAAATTTTGTTTATCAACCTCAAGTTTACTGGCTCGATTATTCCAGGTTTGTTCTTCAACCGCTAATTCACTGCGGCGCATTTTGAGTTCCAATACGGCCCGCAGGGCCGACTGTTCCGCGGCCGCCGCCCCGGCGGCCGCGCTTTCCGCCGCCCCTAGCGCGGCGGCGCGCTCGGTTAACTGATTATCTAATACACGTAAAGCTTCAACGTCGGCCGTTTGCTGACGTCGAATTTTATCTGCCTGATCTCGGCCACTAATTGCCACTGGGTGACTAGCCGATAGCCAAAAGTTATCCAGCGCCGCCTCCAGCCGATCCAGTGATTGCCGAACCAAAATAAAGTCATTCATTGCTCGAGCCGAGGCAACGCAGGAGCGAATGGTTTTAATTAATTCTTCAACTGCCGTCCGAGGTAAGGTTGATTGTTCAATTACTCTATCATCCGCCCAATCTTTTGATTCCAGCAATCCATCCCATCGCCCTAAACGTCGCACTAATTCTGATTTCTCGTTTTCTAGTTTCTTTATCTCCGCCTCCAATTTTGGCTTAAGCTCATCGGCAACTGGTTTAGTTACATCATTATGTTCGGATTTTTTTAACTGCTCATTCAAGCGCGACAATTCCGCTTGAATTGGCGCGCGGCCGCGCGCCACAACCGCTGCTTCCTCACGCAAATATTTATCGAGATGAGAAAAATAATCCAAATACTTTACCACTAAATCTCGGCGCAAGTCATCAGCCTTAGACATTTTATCAACTTCTTTTTTGAGAAAACGCAAATGCGGCGCAATCTCTTGGCGGCGCGCCGCCACCTGTCGTAAATTTTCTTCTGTCTTGTGGAACTTACGCTGGCTCTCACCAATTTTCCATTGATAAATTTTGAGTCCAAGCGCATCTTCGATCATCGACCGTCGCTCCAGTAAACTGGCGCCCAGCAAACGATCCGCCTCGCCCTGACTAATAATGTGGTGCCCCGAGGCACCAAGCGAGACCGCAGCCAACAATTCCACAATGTCGCGTAAGCGCACGGCTGAACCGTTGATTAAATAATTATTGACACCATCACGATACACCTCGCGCGTTAAAATGATTTCTTCGTACGGCAAATTAAACTTATGATCGCGATTATCAAAGGTCAGAGAAACACTGGCCCGATTAAGATGCGAAGTGGCACCGGTACCGTTAAAAATTAAGTCCTCTCCACGCCGGCCGCGCAACGACTTAACCGACTGCTCACCGAGCACCCAGCGAAAAGCCTCGGCCACATTGGACTTGCCCGAACCATTGGGACCAACAATGGCGGCAATCGGCGTGTCAAAAGTTAAAATCGTCTTTTTATAAAAAGACTTGAAGCCAGTTAATTCGAGATTTTTAAGACGCATGGCATTACCGCTTCCAACCCTTTTCCTCTAGGCCCAGACGAGCGGCGGCTTGCTCGGCCTCTTGTTTGGAGTGCCCCTCACCCGTGGCTACCAATGCCGAACCCAAATACAAACCAACGGTAAAACGCTTATTGTGATCCGGACCAAGAGCATTTAAAACCTGATAAGTGGGCGTGAGGTTAACTTTGGCCTGCGCCTGTTCTTGAAAAAAACTTTTGGCATCTTGCCAGAGATTATTGGCCACGATCTCGTCAACCCGCCGAAAAAAATAACGGCCAACGAACGACTGTGCAACCTTAAAATCTTGATCCAAATAAATGGCCCCAATCAACGCTTCCACCGTATTGCCCAAAATTATTTGTCGCGCGCGACCAGTGTCGCGCGCTTCACCCCGCGATAAAAATAAATAGTCATTAAGATCCAGATCAACTCCAACCTCGGCCACCAAATCGGCATTAACCAGAGCCGAGCGATAGGCCGTTAACTCGCCCTCAGCCACCGCCGGATAATGATGAAACAAATAATCTGTAATTATTAACTCCAGCACCGCGTCGCCCAAAAATTCTAAACGTTCATTATGATCCCAAGAAACATCCTTATGTTCGTTGAGATACGAACGATGGGTCAACGCCTGTTTGAGTAAAACCGGATTGGAAAAAGTCAAACCTATTTTTTTTTCTAAACTCGAAAAATCGCGAGAATCGTTCATGTCGCCGCAATCATTCTAATGCCCTTGGTGATGATCGGCAAGATGTCGTCATAGATTTTGAGCTCACCGATTTCGGCGGCCGAGAACCAACGCGCATCATCCAAACCCTGTTCTTTATTTAAATGCAATCGTGACGGATTTTCGGTCTCGGCCAAAAAATAGGTCACCTGTTTTCTAATTTTGCCCTTCTCCGGATCCAAAGCCACATATTCATTATTGCCTAATTCTTTGATAATTTTAAGATCGAGCGACAATTCTTCTTTGATTTCTCGCGCCACACCAGCGCGAGCATCTTCATTGGCTTCAATATGCCCTTTCGACATTGTCCAATAGCCAAAAATATCGTGCACCAGTGCCAGCTCCACTCCCCGCGTGCCACGATTAAAGATCACGGCGCCGGCCAATTTTTCAACCGGCATGTCTTCAAAACTAACTTCGGGCGGACGGCGTTTGCGAGCCGAGACTTCATCCTTCCCGGGCTCACCCATCTCTTTGTAGATCGTACCAAGCACGCCATTAATAAACTTGCCGCTGGCTTCCCCACCAAAAGTTTTAGCCACTTCAATAGCTTCATTGATGGCCACCTTGGCCGGCACCTCTTTGCGATCAGAAAATAAAAGTTCGCACAAACCAAGACGCAAAACATTACGATCCACCGGTGCGATCATGGCAATGGGCCAATCCGGCGCCGCCTTGCTGATGATGTCGTCGAGTTCGACCCGATGCTTAATCACGCCCTTCACCAAATTTTCAATAAACACCGAGTCCTCAATGCCGGGAGCAAATTCCTCAACATTGCGACGGAGAATTTCTTCAATCGGAGCGCCTTCACCTTCTCGGCAGTCCCACTCAAACAGAGATTGAACGGCAATGCTCCGCGATAAATGACGATTAGCCATTGTGTATTAAATTTTGAAAAACTATTTCTTGTTTTTGGCCTGCTTTTTTTCCTTTTTGGCCGCGCGCGCAGCCACGTCAACCACCATCCGGCCGCGGTAAAAGCCGCAGTTGGCACACAGCCGATGACGCAAATGCAATTCACTGCACTTCGGGCATTTGGATAGCCGTGGTGCAGTGAGAGCATGATGCGACCGGCGATTGCCAGTATGCGCCCGAGTATGTCTCATCCGTACAACCATAGAATTTAAAGTATAGTGGACTAGCCCCCAAAAGGCAAGAAAAAAGCCACGTTCACCCGCCGTGGCGAACAAACGTGGCACAAAAATACATACCTGGGACAAAACGGCTCAAACTACAGCCTATTGTTTACGCAACTTCTGGAGCTTTTCCATAAGTCGTTCGGAAAAATCGAGTGGCGTTGGTACAGAGCCGTAAACTTCACCTATCACACGCTGAACTAACGGTCTGTTGATCATGTTGATCTTGAACAAGCGTCGAGCCACTTCTTCCAGAAGCTTTTCGGCTCCCTCACCTTCGCCGCGGAACAATTCCTCGGCCTTCTGCATGAAGGAATCATCGACGGGAGGAAATTCCGGCTTCTTGGTTTCTCGACTACCATGGAATAACCAGATTCGCTTGCAGAAGACACAATTCTGGATCATGTCTTCAACCAACCGACGATCTTCCTCATTTAACTCTCCCAACTTATCAAGAGTCTCATCTGTAATGCACATAGAAGGGGCCTCTCGATGAGTGTGTCCAGACTTCGGTTGCCCATCAGAATAGAACATAAACATTTTCCTTTCTAGTTGGCATTCATAATCAACACGTGTTAACGATAAAAACCTCAATTTTAAATCCGGTCTGATCGTAGCACAACACAACACGTGTGTCAAGCATTTGGCACACCCAAACAAGCCCCTTGTGAATCCAATTTTCACCCGTCCCAAACTTGCTACGATCGTATGAAATTGGAGACACTCACCTTTAAAAATTCGATTGTTCGTAAATTAACGGTCGTTAAAATACAAGCGATGGAACAAATATTGGAACTAGATTATTTGATTTTTGATATTTTTATGGGCGCGAAAGTGCGGCGGTGGATGGGGCAGGGACCGTGGCGACGCAGAGCGCTGTGGTGCGCTGAAGTGCCGTAACCCTTGTGATTGAAAAAGCCATACTCCGGCCAGCGTTGGTGGCAGTTGATCATATGGTGGTCACGCATCACCTTAGCGGCGACGGAAGCCAGGGCGATTACCGCCTTCTTTTCATCTCCACGGATAATGGTGCGCTGATGTTTAAACTCGGCCGGAGCCGTCAGCCCCCCGTCAAGCCAAACGCGGCAGTTGGCTGGGTCAACGGCCAATCCAAGCAAACAACGTTTGATGCCTAATTTAATCGCTACCGTGAGGCCGTGCCGATCAATCTGGCGCGCGCTGATTAATGCTACCGTCCAATCAAGCGCGCCACTTTTTTGTTTAATTTTGAGCCAAGCAAACCAACGCTCGCGACCGGCCGATGTGAGTTGCTTGGAATCATGCCAGGCACGAATGGCCAGCGGCCGATTGAAACGCACGGCACCCACGGCCACCGGCCCGGCCAGTGGCCCGCGGCCAGCTTCATCAATTCCCACCCTAATCATACTTAATTATTTTAACAAAAAAGCCGAGTACCCGCGTTTAACGAGTACCCGGCAAAAACCGGTGAGATCAAGCGACTAAATTAAAGCTGAAAACAATGGCGTACGCTGGCGATTCTCCAAAATGTCGGCATCCTGATCGCAACGCGTGGGCCAAACTTCGGAAATCAGCGCCCGATGTTTTTCTAGCATCCGGCACAACGCGTTCGACAAATTGTTGATCCGATCGTTTTGATTTCGGCGATCAACTGTTTGGCACAAACGCACATTGTACCAATGTTGGAGTTCGCTCACTGACTGATTGGGCCATAATTCGGTTGTGGGACTGGAATCGGCCAGCGCCAGTTTGCCCTCCAGCTCATCTATTTTAGCCATAATCAAAATTTGCATGGCCGCATAGGTGAGACCGGGCACGGCATCAAGTGTGATCTGCGATTTTCTCACCCAGTTGTTCTCTTTGGGTGGTCGCAAGTCCAACTCTTTAACCAGTTCCACAATTCCCTGGTTCGCTGATCCAAACTCCTCTTCAGCGATCCGAGTCGACACACCAGCCACAATAAGTATCGCCGCGGCCTGGACGTAATTGTCAGCACCGATTGTTTCCAGCCGGCGGGCCGTTCCAACAGCCACATAAAGCTTATCCGGCATCCTCACTATCACTCGGGCCACAGCTCGGGCGACAAGTCGATCATCGTCACGATCCATTTCTTCTCCTTTCTGTTAGAGAACTGCCATCACAATCATATCACACCTATGTTCTATCGGTCAAATCAAAGCCAATCTGCTATAATCCGACTATGGCATTTGTACATCTCCACAACCATAGCCACTATTCCCTGCTTGATGGATTGTCGAAAATTAGTGACATGGTGGCCAAAGCCAAAAAAATAGGTCTCACGGCTCTTGCTCTCACTGATCATGGCAATCTCTACGGCGCCATTGAATTTTACAAAGAATGCCGCGCCGCTGGCATTAAACCAATCATTGGCGTCGAAGCTTACTTGGCCAAACGTTCGCGCTTTGATAAGGAATCAAACATTGACAATCGTCGCTACCATCTCACCTTACTAGCATCTAATCTTGCCGGCTATAAAAATTTATTGAAGTTGGTAACCGCGGCCAATCTTGAGGGTTACTATTACAAACCACGCATGGATAAAGATCTATTGCGTCAGCATCGCGAAGGCATAATTTGTCTCTCGGGTTGTCTCGCCAGCGAGCTCTCGCGCACCATAGTCAATCAGGGTTACGACGCCGCGCGCGTGGTAGCGCTAGAGTATCAAAACTTGTTCGGTGCCGAAAATTATTTTCTCGAAATTATGTACCACCCCAAAATTGAGCGGCAAACAGAAGTGACGGAGGGAATTATAAAACTAGCGCATGAACTTAAAATTCCTCTAGTAGCCACTCAAGATGCCCACTACCTCGACCCCAGCGACGCCAAAGCTCACGATACTTTAGTAGCCATCCAAACAAATACCGACATCGAAGACACCAAGCGCTTCTCCAATCAGAACGAAGACTTTTCTTTTATTGATCCGGCCACGGCTGAACGCTATTTTGCCGCCGCGCCCGAGGCCGTTAGCAATACTGCCCTAGTGGCCGAGCGTTGCCAGTTAGAACTGGAGTTGGGTCGCTGGGTCTTTCCCGAATTCCCTTTGCCCGCCGGCACCACACCAGCCGATGAACTAACACGCTTAACCCGGCAGCGTCTCGAAGATTACCAAACGCGGTCACACGAGCGCGCCAACGAAGCTGAGACTCGTGCCAATTACGAACTTGGTGTTATTACCAAAAAAGGCTACGCGCCATATTTTTTAGTCGTGGCTGACATTATTAACTATGCTCGTGAGCATGGAATTTTTACCAACACTCGCGGCTCGGCCGCTGGTTCCTTGGTATCCTTTTTGCTCGGCATCACCAATGTTGATCCACTGGTGTACAAACTTCCTTTCGAACGTTTCCTCAACGCTGACCGACCATCACCGCCCGATATCGACATGGACTTTGCTGATCGCCGCCGCGATGAAGTGCTGGACTACGTGCGGCAAAAATACGGCACTGATCACGTGGCCCAAATCGGTACCTTTGGTTCCATGCTAGCACGTGGAGCGGTACGCGACGTGGCTCGCGCGCTCGGCCACCCCTACGGCGTAGGCGACAAAATTTCTAACTTAATCCCGCTCGGCTCGCAGGGCTTCCCCATGACAATTGAGCGCGCACTCAAAGCCACACCTGAATTAAAAACTTTGTACGACGGTGACTCATCGACAAAACAAATCATTGATCTAGCCCGCAAAATTGAAGGTTGTGCCCGACACATCTCCGTCCACGCCGCTGGCGTAGTCATTGCGCCCACACCGCTCACCGACTTTGTGCCTCTGCAATACGACCCTAAGGGTGGCAAAATTATTACTCAGTACGACATGCACGCGGTGGAGGATGCCGGCTTGCTCAAGTTTGACTTTCTCGGCATTCGCAACCTGTCGATTTTAGAAAACGCCATCCGAATTATTGCCGAAACTAGTCAGCAAAAAATCGACATCGAAAACATCCCGATCGAAGATAAAAAAACTTTTGCCATGCTGGCGCGCGGCGAGACCACCGGACTCTTCCAGCTAAACGGCACGGGCATGACTCGTTGGCTAAAAGAACTTAGGCCGACAAATATTTACGATATCAATGCCATGGTCGCCCTCTATCGCCCCGGGCCAATGGAATCAATTCCCGAATACATCAAACGCAAACACAAACCCTCATTAATTAAATATCTTGATCCGCGGTTGAAAGAAATTCTGGACCAATCATACGGAGTCATCACTTACCAAGACGATGTAATGATGATCGCCATCAAACTCGCCGGCTATTCTTGGACCGAGGCCGACAAATTACGCAAAGCCATGGGTAAAAAAATTCCCAAAGAAATGGCAGCGCAAAAAGAAGGCTTGGTCAAGGGCTTGGTGGCCAATGGTTTAGACAAGAAAAAAGCAGAGGAATTGTGGCAACTCATCGAACCGTTTGCCGCCTACGGCTTTAACAAAGCTCACGCCGCTAGTTACGGTCGCGTGGCTTACCAAACCTCATATCTCAAAGCTAATTATCCTAGCGAGTACATGACGGCCGTACTCTCGGCCGAGTCGGGCGATGTGGAAGAAATTTCCAATGTCATCAGTGAATGCAAAAAAATGAGCTTGCCGGTTTTGCCGCCCGACATCAACGAAAGTGTTGGCGATTTTACCGTGGTCAAAGATCCAGCCGGTGACAAAGTACGCTTTGGCCTCTATACCATTAAAAATCTGGGTGAAGAAATTGCCAACGTCATCGTGGCCGAGCGTCATGCCCGAGGACACTTCCGTTCTTTTGCCGACTTGCTAGAACGCGTCACACACAAAAACCTAAACAAAAAGTCTCTCGAGGCCTTAATTAAGGCTGGCACGGTGGACAGCTTGGGTGAAGAACGCGGACAACTTTTAGCCAATCTCGACGAGTTGCTTGAATATCATCGTGAAGTGAGTAAGCAGGACCACAGTCAAGTTTCACTATTTGGTACTCTCACCGTCGTGGCGACAGCACCACTCAAACTCAAAGCAAGTCCGCCGGCCAGCATGGAAGAAAAACTGGCTTGGGAAAAAGAATTACTGGGTTTATATCTTTCTGGTCATCCGCTCGACCGCTTTCGAGAAAAATTTGCTCAAGCCAAAGAACAAATCAAAGCGGCCAAGGCGGCGCGCGAGGGAACCTTAGCGATTGTGGCTGGAGTAATCGAGGAAGCCAAAGTCATCAATACGCGCAAGGGCGAACGCATGGCTTTTGTTCGGCTCGCTGACTTTAACGACAAAATTGAAGTGGTGGTCTTTTCTCGTTTATTTGATCAGTTTAAGCCCTTGCTTGAAAGCGAACGCTGCGTGGCAATACGCGGTCGCGTATCCTTTCGAAACGGCGAACCGAGTATCGTCGCCGATAGTTTGAAGGAGCTTGCATAAATTGCTAAGATAACCAAATGTCTGAAATACCTGCCAAGCCCGACCATCGCCAGCTCGGTCAAGAGTTGGACTTATTTGTTTTTTCCGATTTAGTTGGCTCGGGCCTACCACTCTGGACGCCGCGCGGCACGGCCATTCGTGATGCCGCCGACAAATTGGTGTGGGAATTGCGCCAACGGCGCGGCTATCAAAAAGTGGAAATTCCGCACCTTACCAAAAAGGATCTGTACGAGACCAGCGGCCATTGGACCAAATTTTCCGACGAGCTTTTCAAAATCACTAGCCGAGAGGGGCACCTTTTTGCTGTTAAACCGATGAATTGCCCGCACCATATCGAGATTTACCGGCGGCGACCGCAAAGCTACCGCGACCTGCCGATACGCTACGCCAATACCACCATGGTCTATCGCGACGAACAAACAGGCGAATTGGGCGGTCTCACGCGCGTGCGCTCCATCACTCAAGATGATGCTCACGTTTTTTGTCGGGCCGATCAGGCGAAAAGCGAAATCGAAAAAGTTTGGCAAATTATTGAAGAATTTTATGGCGCCGTTGGCTTTGATAAATGGCAAATCCGTCTCTCCTTTCACGACTCGCAAAAGATGGAAAAATACCTCGGCACCGAGATCGACTGGCAAAAAGCCGAAAATGTTTTGCGTGAAGTGGTACACGATCGTCAGGTTAACGCCGAAGAAGTGGCGGGCGAAGCGGCCTTTTACGGTCCAAAAATTGATTTCACCGCCATTGATCCACTTGGTCGCGAATGGCAATTGGCCACCATTCAACTTGACGTTAATGTGCCAGAGCGCTTTGATCTAACTTGCATTAATGAGCAGGGTGAAAAAGAGCGAATCATGATGGTGCATTGCGCCATCATGGGTTCGATCGAGCGCTTCGTGGCCACTGTTTTGGAATTTACTGGCGGCGCTTTGCCAATTTGGCTCGCGCCCGTGCAAACCATGATCCTCTCGGTGAGCGAAAAAGAAGTGGCCTACGCCGAGCGCGTGGCCACCGAATTACGTCAAGCCAATATCCGAGTTGAAACCAATTTTGATAATGAGACTCTGGGCAAAAAAATTCGCGGCGCCAAATTACAAAAGATTCCTTATCTGCTCATCATCGGCGCGGCCGAGGCCGTGGCCGGCAATATCACCATCGAAGATCGCGACACCGGCCAATCAAGTAAATCGTCCGTCTCTGATTTTCTGTCGCGTTTTAAATAAAAAAAACGAGCGGCTGTGTAAAACAACCGCTCAATTCGGCAACGACATCAATCGTTTGATCCTTTCATGATTAGCCGCCGTGCCAAGGGCGTGGACAATTATTCTCGGCCCAGTGGCTCGTTCCCAGCGGCGCCGACTAACCTGCAACCAGTGACCACTCTCGATCCGTACCCAATAAAAAACTTTCACCCCTTATCTCCTGCTAAACTCGAGAACTAATGACTTTTTTGATACTACCAACAAAAACCTACTCCGGCAATGTTTGTTGATTAAACCTACCTTCAATCAAGTTTTTTGCCTCTTTGGCCGCTTGGATTGGATTAACATTATCGTCTGACGAATCACCAGTCGTCACATTGTTTTCAAACAAACTCAAACTGTACCAAACCATTACTCCAATTATTCCCAACAACACAATTAGTTTGATCATTTTTACAAATCTTATTTAGTGAAGACTAAAACATGCAACATGGGAACCGGGGTTGCGGTGGAACTCAATAAAGCTTGCTCGGTAATTAATGTTAATCCTTCTGTCTTAGCTGCCTCTCGAACCTGTTCGACCGGTCGAAAAATATCGTACATCACGCTAGAAGAACCGTCGGTTAAATCTCTTACGGTTTTGGTTTCAACAGCGTCGCCCTCCAACTCTTTTATTATTTCCGTACTTACAAACCCAGCGCTTCTCAATTCTTTATCATTAGAAACACTGTAATCTTTGTCGCATACAATTAGATAAAACTGTCCCCCAGTGCGAAGAAGTTTGTTTACGTCACCAAAAGCTTCGCGCAGGTTTTGGATATGTTCGAAAACTAAAATTGCTATCGCCACATCAAAGGGCTCAACATTTTTCTCGGCAACTTCATTTCATGTTGATACCACCGAAATCGCCCATGGGTATTTATTACTGCTTATTGCAATATTTTTTGTTGACGGATCGATGCCAGTTACATCACTAGCGCCTCTTGTGCGTAACCAATCAAACAAGTGCCCGACTCCGGAACCGATATCAATTACTTTTTTCCCCTCTAAATAATCATCCTTGATGATTGAATCTAGAACATCACGAAAATATTTGCGAGCGTCTTCGGCACCCAAAACGGGCCAATTAATTTCCGGAGAATCGTACTGATGTGGGTTAGTCGCCCTTTCGGCTTTCATATAGAAATTCTCAATTTTTTCTCGGCTTTGGTGTGAGCGAGAGCGAGTTGGATGAGACGGTCAATTAGGTGCGAGTACGATATCCCGCTCTCGGCCCATAGTTTAGGATACATGCTGATATTAGTAAACCCGGGCATGGTGTTTATTTCATTAACATAAATTCGGCCGTCATTCTTGAGAAAAAAATCCACCCGCGCCAAACCCTCGCCACACAGGGTGGTGAAGGTTTTTACGGCTAGTTTTTGAATTTCTTTGACTATTTTTTGTGGAACCTTAGCTGGAATTTCCGTTACGGCCTCGCTCGCGCTGCTATATTTGGCCTCATAAGAATAAAAGCCACCTTTGACCAAAACTTCGCCAGGCACCGAAACTATCGGCTCGTCATTGCCGAGCACAGCACATTCCAATTCTCGACCGGCAATAAATTCTTCAATAATAATTTTGGTGTCAAATTTAAATGCGGTCTTAATAGCTTTGGCCAAAGACAATTCATCAACCGCCTTACTCACCCCCACCGACGAACCCATGTTGGCCGGTTTAACAAAAAGTGGTAAACCTAACCCCCGTCTTACCCGAACAAAACTAATTTTCTCACCAGATTTAAAAACCATAAATTTACCGACCGGAATACTGGCCTGACGTAACAGTCGCTTCATCACGTCCTTATCCATCCCCACGGCTGAGCCCAACACGCCAGCGCCAACAAACGGCACGCCAATAATTTTGAGCAAGCCCTGCACCGTACCGTCTTCACCAAATGGCCCATGCAAAATTGGGAATACTACGTCTATTGAGCTAAAAAATTTTTCCCACGAACCACGAATTGGCCACTGACCAGTCTTACCAATTTTAACTGGTACCACTTCGTACTTACTTTTGTCCATGGCCGCAGCCACGTTCTTAGCCGAACGGAGTGATACCTCATGCTCCGCCGACTTACCTCCCGACACCACCGCCACGCGAATTTTTTTCCTCAAGTTATTTTGAACTAATTATATCATTCGCTCGGATTTTGCACACGACTAACTTTTTCAATTGAGAAGCAAATTTTGCTATTATCAAATCATGGAGAAAGACTTTTTGAAGTGGCACAAAAAGAAAGAGAAGTTACATAACGAGGGCGCGCGGGTGTTTTTCCACGAGCGTGAGGTCTGGTGGTGCTCACTCGGTTACAATGTTGGTTTTGAGCAAGATGGCAAAGGTTACAACTTCGCTCGTCCGATCATCATTTTCAAAAAGTTCAACAATGAAGTTTTTTGGTCTATTCCACTGACCAGAAAACGCAAAGGCGGTAAATTCTATGTGCCAGTAGATTTAAGTGATGGCGAGGAACGCTCGGCTATCATTTCTCAATTACGATTAGTGGATGCCAAGCGGTTGCTCGATAAATTTGCCGTTTTGAAAACCGAGGATTATGCCAAAATACAAAAAGCGGTCATCAAACTTTGCCAGTGATAACCGCTTTTGCGTTTTCTATCCGCCGAGGCGGATGAGGCCGAAACCGTTTGTATTCCCATAATAGCAAATACTCAAACGGCGTCAAGGGGTCAGAATGTGCCTTGAAATAATGGTTATTTGACATAGCCAAAACACTTGACAAGTTTAGGGCGATGTGCTAAACTAGCATTAGTAAATCGTTGCAAATTGTTCGTGGTGAGCGTTCACCACCTTGACAACAGAATGGAACCCGTTTTGGCCAAGCTTGGCCAGAGGAGAATTAGAGATGATTATGATTTGTTGTATTTCTTTCATGGTCCTGATCGGTTTGTGCGGTCTGCAGGAAGAAAGTTTACAGAACCGACGCAACAAGATCTTTCTTGTTGGTTGGTTCGGTGGGGCTGGAATTGCTGGTGTGATTTTGGGAGGATTTGTTATGATGTATACACATTCGCTTCCACCCCTGTCACACGAAAGGAAAAATCTCGACGAACAAACCCCCGGCCAGCTGTACAGAGCGTGGGAACAAAAAGCAAATGAGATAGTCAATCGTTTGCAGGCGGGCAACATTGTTAATCTGCGTGGGGGTGAACATCTTTGCTTCCAAAAAATTGTGGACGGTGTGTATCGCTTCCACGACCAAACAAACAAAGAGAAGGAATTGTTTATTTCCAAGGAAAGTTTGGTTTTTGCCCTCAACGAAGTTGAGAATCAACCAAGCACTTTAACAAAGGAATAGTTGCCATGCACCCGAATTTGCTTGATTTGACTAAAGTCGGAATGTTTCTCTCGGCCTTGGTTGTAGTTTTTGGTTCCTATTTTTGGTTGGGAGCAAAGGAGGATCTCGAAACCATTACCAACTATTACACGAACAAGAGTTCTTCCTCCACGCCTCGAGTTTTGCGTAGAAAAAGAGTTATGTTGGAAGGGATGTTATGTTTCGTAACATGCCTAGTCGTCTTTTTCCACCAATGACCAGATGGTCCACTTTCCAGAAGTGGTGAACAAAATCTGGAACCCGTACCTTGTGTGCGGGTTTTTCTTTTTCGTAATCGAAATTTTTGATAAACTAAATTTGGTCCGCCCGAAGCCCCAGCGCC
This sequence comes from Patescibacteria group bacterium, assembly GCA_038064435.1. Classification (GTDB taxonomy): domain Bacteria; phylum Patescibacteriota; class Minisyncoccia; order Phycocordibacterales; family JACOZG01; genus JBBTTC01. Next base: position 51,506 of record JBBTTC010000001.1, on the reverse strand, counting down.
CATTCCGAAATCAAAAAACCCACGCCAAACAAAAAGCATGGATTGGCGCTGGGGCGGAGGGCGGACGCCGAGGGTACTCCCGAGGCGTGGCGGGATGAGTTAGTTTTGCTGGAAAAAAGTTCGCGAAAAGGATATGATTAGATCATAAAAACATAGTCACCGATGCTTCGCATCTGGTTCCTTGTTTTTATGACCCCACCGGGAATCGAACCCGGATTACCAGCTTGAGAAGCTGATGTCCTAACCGTTAGACGATAGGGCCCTCCGATTTTTGCTAGCAAAAATCGCGAGTCCGCGATTCCGTAAACGGAATCGGGACCGATACTTATCCTACTGATTTTTCAATAACCTTTCAATCGCCGCGCGACTTTTCCATTTTTTGATCTGATATTCTCTGGCTTGAGCTTCACTTCTGGTGCCATGATTTTCTTGATAGATTAATTGGCAAGGTAACTTGTTTTTGGTAGAACGAACTTTTGCTTGTTCGTGTGCAAAAATACGTTGAGATAAATTGCCAGTACTACCAATGTAATAAGAATTGTCACTTAATTTTAAAATATACGTGCTATACATCTAATGAATGAGGGGCTGATGTCTCCCGTCCCGACTTGTCGGGACGTGGATCCGCGATTCCGTTTACGGAATCGGGACTAACCGTTAGATATTACCTATTTAACCAGTCGCGGTCTTGCCTGACAAGCAGTTCTGCGCGCCGGGCCGGCTCGGCCATAACCTCCAGTACGGCGCGCTCGAGACGCACGGCCTGCGAGGCTTTAAACAAAACCAAGTCGCCGGGCTGGAGAAAGTTTTGCAAAAACTGCCCAACTTCATTCGGCTCATCAAAATGTTTCATTTTGCGTTTGCCAAACCTCTTTTTATCAGCCGCCTCGGCAATAAATTTAGCTCGCGGTCCAACGGTAATTAAAAAATCAGCCACCGCCGCGGCCGCCACACCGGCGGCGCGATGCGCCGCCATGGTTTGCGTGCCGAGTTCCAGCATATCGCCGAGCACCACAATACGCCGACCGGTGACGGGAATTTTTTTGACCAGCTCCAGCGCCGCTACCAATGCCGCCGGCGAAGAATTATAAGTGTCATCAATCAATAAGGTATTTTTAATCCCGGGGAGCGAACGTAAACGACCGGGCGGCGGTACAAAAGTGGTCATTGCCTCCGTCATTTTGAGCCACGACAATTCCAGTGCCTGACCAACCGCCAAAGCCGCCAACACAGCTTGGGCTTGCTCACGCGCTAAAATCGCCGGAATTGAAAGCGGGATGGAATTCGAACCATAATTGATCTTGAAACTCAAACCACGTGGCCACATCTCCCCATCAGCGCCAGCAATTAAGTGGTCGTGCGAGGCTCGAACATCCCCACCCCCAAACCCGTAACTTAGAATACGAATCTGGCGTTCGGCCCAATGATTGGCCAATGACTTTTTTACTCCAGCAATACGCTCATCGTCATGATTCAAAATCGCGATTCCTTTTTTCTTTATCGCCGCCAACAAAAAACTTTTCTCCCGTGCCACGGCCTCGGCGGTGGCGAAAAACTCGATGTGGGCCGGCACCTCCGGCAAAGCAGTTAATATCGCCATGTCCGGTCGAAGCCAAGCAATGATCGAAGCTATGTCACCCGGGCGATCAGCTCCCACCTCCAACACCAACCACTTGGGATAATGATTGGGCCAAAAAACCAACACCAAACCCTCGAGCAAATTCTTGATCCAGCCCGCCGGCCTCCGGCCGGCGCTGTCGCAACCCAAAATTGTCAACGGCAAACCCAAATCGCTGTTATAACTTTTTTGACTCCGGCCTGTAGGATAAAAATGGTTCAACAAATGATAGACAGCATCCTTAGTGGTAGTCTTACCCACACTGCCCGTCACTGCCACGATTTTGGGTCGATACTTGATGAGCACCAGCCGCGCCTCCCAACGCAAAAGAGTGGAAATTATTTTTCTAAAAAAAGATTTAAACATAATAATTACTGAGCGACTCGATCGGGTGATACTTTATAGTAGTTTAACAAAAATTTGGCTAGATTCATAAACGGATCTGTTAACGTTTCAGAAGCATAATTAGCCCCCACCGGTTCCACTTGATAAATAAAAACTAGAAAACGCGGGGCTTTGGCAGGAAAATATCCAAAGAAAGAATGGAGGAAGCGGTCGGTGTGATAGCCGCCAGTGGTAGGATCGGCAATCTGAGCAGTACCGGTTTTCGCGGCGATACTGTGATTTGGTAACTTGGCTCGACCACCGGCCAATGTCTCATCCACAATCTTAACCAACATGGTGGTAATCGTTGCCGCGGTTTCTGGCTTAATAACTTGTCTCTGCATTAATGGCTCGAGGTCTTCGGCTGGGCGAAATAAATAATCGAGGCGCTTCACCACATATGGACGCATGAGACGCCCGCCGTTGGCTAAAACCCCAAGTGCCCGGACAATATTAATTGGTGTAACAGCTATCCCCTGACCAAAAGAGGCAGTAACGTAATCAACCTCCTGCTGACTGTCAAGATTGCTCACTAAACCAAAACTCTCGTTAGGCAAATCAATATTCGTTATCTCGCCCAACCCAAAGTCCAGAAAATAGCGACGAAATTTATCGTGCCCCAATTTTGTGGCCGCATAGACTGCGCCAGTATTAAGCGATTGACTCAACACTTCCTGCATAGTTACTTGGCCGTGGGCGCGACCATCATGGTTCGTGATGGTTAAACCATTTAGAGTCACCGAACCAGTATCAATATAAGTTGAACTTGGCGTCACAACACCAGTATCAATCGCGGCGGCCAGAGTCAGGGGTTTTAAGATTGAGCCCATTTCCCACACGTCTTCAACTAGCGGATTCTTTAGCGGCTCTATTGATTCCTGCTTTTTTCCAGGATCAAAGTCGGGTCGAGCCCCCATAGCCAAAATCTGTCCGGTGGCCGGCTCGAGCACCACAATACCACTGGATCGACTATGCCATCGCTCCGTGATGGCAGTTAATTGCTCTTCCACAAATGATTGCACCACCGGCTCAATAGTTGTAACTAAATCAGCTTCTTCGCGACTGTGTCGACCGATAAGCGTATCGCCCAAACCGCTAAAAATTTCGGTAAAAAAACTAGTGAACGACAAATTATTCTGACGGACTAGATAAGAATCGTAGCGCCGCTCCAAACCATACCGCCCGGCAAACAAATCATCTTCATAACCCATAAAACCAATGGTGTGACTAGCCATACGCCCAGCTGGGTAGGAACGCCAGCGATCCGGCACGATTTGCACGCCCGCCAATTTTAAAGACTTTATCTTTTGCCCCAGATCTGTTGGCAGTCGCGTGGCAATTTCTTCATATGGATCCCGGACCTTACTTGCCCGAGTCGTAAAATCGTCTTGATCAAGACTTGGAATAATTTGCCGCAAAATATTAAAAGTGCCCATCGAATCAGTAAGCCGACTGGGATTGATGGCCAAAGTATAACCAGTCTGAGTGGCCGCCGCTCGAGTTAGTTGACCGTCACGCGAAGAAAAAAATATCGTCCCCCGATCAAACAACGTGCTAGCTGTTTGCGACTGATCAACTGCGCGAGCACGATAATAATCGCCCCGCACTACCTGTATAAAAAAAAGCTTCGCGCCGATAATTCCCGCGAACAAAATCACCATCAGCGCGAGGAGCCTGATCCGCCACCGAAAATCCACGACCATGATTAGGGACGATAAACGAGTCCGCTCTGAGCCAAACTAAGCGCTGTGGCGCTAATAAAAGGGGAACTAGCCGGCGTGCGATAAGCAAACAATGAGCGACTGGTAGCATCTTCGAAGCCTAGGCTATAGGCATAATCCATGGTAATGGTGGCCGCTTTTTTCGTAAACTGTGACTCCAACAATGCTAATTCGGCCGACAATCGCTCGCTTTCATTTTGGTGATGTTCGTAAGCGGCAGCCGTTAAAACTAAATTATTGACTAAATATAGGTAACCAGCGGCCAACAGCAAATTCACCGCCAAAAAGCTAAAAAGCATGCGCCGGCGAAATTTAAAATTTATAGAAGATGTTTTCATTGTAATTTGTGAATGAGTCTTAATACGGCGCTGCGTGAGCGAGGATTAAGCAAAATTTCGGCCCGACTGGGAACGATCGGCTTATCTAACCGAATAGTCTGACGATTGATGTGACGATGCTCGCTAACGAAATTTTTAACGACTCGCGCCTCAAGACCATGAAAGGTAAGGAGGGCGATCAGGCCTGGGACTTGTAAACGGCGCCACGCCTGATTGAGTGCCAAACGCAAAGAACCAAGTTCGTCATTGACAGCAATACGTAGAGCCTGAAAAGTCTTAGTGGCAAAATGTAATCGTCGCCTTGTGTACCAGTCTGGCACCGCTTCCTTGATCACCGTCACGAGATCAAAAGTGGTCTGAAATAATTTGCCGCGCCGGGCCGCGACAATGGCGGCGGCAATACGACGTGCAAATTTTTCTTCTCCGTAAGCGTAAATAACGTCAGCTAGAGTTGCTTCACGCCAAGTGTTAACTACGTCGGCTGCCGTCAGATCTGCTTCGGTAACATGGTCATGAAAGGTCATCAGTAGTGGTTCATTGCGCTGAAAAGAAAAACCTCGCCCAGAAACTTCCAATTGATCTGAGCTCAAACCCAAATCAAAAAAAATGACGCGGGGTTGAGCTTTTAGGCGATCAAGAACATGATCCAAGTGGCGAAAATTCTCGACCACCAAATCAAAGCGGCAAGCCGCGCCCGCCAACACCGGCCGCGCCAGATTAATAGCTCGCGCGTCAGCATCAATGCCTATAAACCAACCGGTGTGACCCAAAGCGCCACACAAAGCCTCGCCATGGCCGGCGGCATTTACCGTGGCATCCACAATCACGTCCCCGACTTTGGGCCGGATGGCCGCGATAACCTCGTCTTTCATAACTGGTTGATGCACAGTTACCGTCATATGATTAAATTGCACCGATCTCGCCGAGTTTTTCTGCCAATACATCGGCCTGACGACCCAAACGCGACTTATATTCCAACCAACGCTTTTCATCCCAAATCTCTACCCGGTCGTGCAAACCAGCAATGACCACTTTATTCTTGAGGCCAGCAAACTCTTTAAGAAAATCGGGAATTAGCACGCGCCCCAAACCGTCCACATCACTCTCCACCGCTCCCGCCAACATAAAACGGTTGAAGCCGCGAGTGTCGGCCGCGCCGAGTGACAGATTGCCTAAACGTTCGGCCACTTTTTGCCATTGACTCATTGTGTAAATGAACAAGCAATTGTCGAGACCATTGGTAATCACTACGCGCCGCCCCAGTTCTTTTCGAAACTTAACCGGAACGGCTAGCCTCTTCTTGGGATCGAGAGTATGACGATATTCACCAATTAACATAAAACATCACATCCCACTTTATCCCACTTGAGAGGAAGTATAAACCACTTTGACCCACTCACCAACCATAGTTATCCACAAGCATTAAGCCGCCGTGAAGTGTCACGGCGGCTTTTTAAGCACACGGATAATTATTTAGTTTTTGGGCCGTAGAGTGGGAAAATAAATGACTTCGCGGATGTTGGCCACATCACCAAGCAACATAGCTAAACGATCAATGCCGATACCCACACCGCCAGACGGCGGCAAACCATATTCCAACGCCTCAATAAAATCCTCGTCCAGTTTTTGCCCATCATTATCCCCGGCGCGACGCATTTCCTCTTGACGTGCGAAGCGCGCGCGTTGCTCCAGCGGATCATTGAGTTCTGAAAAGGCCTTAACCAATTCCAGTCCACCAGCCACCAGCTGAAAGGCGTCAACTAAGGTTGGGTCATCTTCGCGCGCCTTAGCCAGTGGCAAGTAGTCTCGCGGATAATCAACGACAAAAGTCGGCTGGATTAATTTTGGCCGACAAACCTTTTTATAAATTAAATCAAAAATCTTTTCCCGGCTAGATCCTGACTCAAACACTAGGCCAAGTTGATGCGCCTTGACCACCAATTCCTCGTCGCGCACGGTCACCGGATCAGTAATCAAAGCGTAACGCTTAAGTAAATCATAATACGTTACTGACTTAAATTTTTCGGCAAAATTTATCACCTCACCTTGATATTTTACCTCCAATTCTCCGGCTGTTTTTTTAATTACGAAACGCAACAATTTTTCCACCTGTTCTCGTTGGGCCGCGGCATCAGACCAAGCTTCGTAAAATTCCAACATGGTAAATTCGGGATTGTGCGTGAGATCAATACCTTCATTCCGAAAATTTCGCGACAACTCATACACACGCGGCAACCCGCCCACCACCATACGCTTAAGATAAAGTTCGGGCGAGATGCGCAAAAAAAGGTCAACGTCGAGTGCTTGATGATGAGTGACAAAAGGTTCGGCCGAAGCTCCGCCCGCCAGTGTCTGCAACATCGGCGTTTCCACTTCCACAAACCCCGCCTTGTCCAAAAAAGCCCGGGTCGCGGAAATCATTTTGGCGCGGCGAACAAAACGCTCTTTAACCACCGGCTCCATCAAACTGTCGAGATAACGACGACGAAAACGCTCCTCGACATCCTGCAAACCATGCCATTTGTCAGGCAAGGGGCGCAAACTTTTAGCCAGCGGTCGCCACTTTTTTACTAATAGAGTTTTTTCTTCTCGGCGCTTAGTTAAAAACAATTCTCCACTCACTTCCACTATATCTCCCACATCAACCGTATCGGCAAAAAAATCGGTTTCCTCTTCACCAAGCTCATCGCGACGAAGTAAAATTTGTAAACGGCCAGTGCCGTCATCGAGATCAAAAAAAATCATCGCGCCTTGCGCCCGCAACGCCATAATCCGACCTGATAAAACCAGAGATTTACCAGCAGTCGTCAAATCAGCAAAATCCGCTATCACTTCACCTAAGTCACGATCATGTGTGGCCCGAATGGGGTATGGAATTAAACCTTTTTCGTGCCAGCGCTCCAGTTTTTTGATCCGCTCCTGCCGAATAGTGTCCAGCGATGCCATTTAGTATTTAGTCAATGGAAATAATCTGGTACTTAACCGGACCGCGCGGGGTAATTATTTCTACCAAATCGCCTGGCTGACGGCCCAACAAACCTTCACCCAACGGCGAGAGGTAAGAGATTTTGCCTTTTTTAATATCGGCTTCCTCCGAACCAACGATCATCACCCGCCACTCACTGCCATCGGGCTTTTTAACCAACAGCCCAGACCCAACTTCCACCTTTGAACTGTGATGACTGGAAACGATAACCGAGTTTTTTAAAATATTTTCGATTTGGATGATACGGTTTTCGGTGTCGGCTTGTTCATCGCGCGCGGCATGGTACTCCGCATTCTCGGCCAAGTCACCCATAGATTTGGCAAACTCGAGACGGTCAGCCACGGCCCGACGCTTATTAGTTTTTAGTTCAACCAATTCGGCTTCTAGCTCCTTGCGTTTCTCCTGACTGATATATTCCTTATCTTGCCGCATGTCGCCATTCTAGCTTAAATATCCCGCGGGGTCAAAAAGATGGCTGTAAATAATCCGAGGCCTCAGCATGGAGCCAATCGAGCATTTGGCGCATCACATAAACACCACCAACGAGGTTTTCCTTCGGTCCCCGTTCCATCACCACGGCGAAGGCGTAACGCGGTGCCTCGTAAGGGAAAAAGCCGAGCGCCCAAGAACTGGTTTCGGTTTTTTCCACCCCTAGTTCGGCCGTGCCAGTTTTGGCCGCCACTTGGACATAGGGCACACTCAAGCCCATGCCTGTGCCCTCCTCAACACCGCGACGCAAGCCGCGGCGCACGATCTCAAAATCATCGGCCAAAAATGGTAAATTGGTAAATTTAATTTCCTCGGGCCGCAGGTCATATTGCACACTCGGCATCAGTAATTTTCCACCATTGGCAATGGCGGCCATCATTCTCACCATATGTAGAGGCGTGACCTGAAAGCCATACTGGCCAATAACCGTGTGGTAAGTGTCGCCCAGACGCCACGGTTCGCCAGCAAACTGCTTGGCCTTCCAGGCCGGTGTAGGGATCACACCAGACGCACTAGAGCCTAATTCAAACTCAATGGGCTGGCCTAAGCCAAAAAGTCGAGCGTATTTTTCGATGCCACTGATGCCTATACCTCGCTGGTCTTCATAACCACCACCGATTTCATAAAAATAAACATTTGATGACATGGCCAAGGCTCGTTCCATGTTAACCAAACCATGCGCTTTCCAATCCTTAAACACTGATGGCTGATCAGGAAAATAGGGATTGGGCACCGTGAGTGCGCCGGTACTTAAAATTTCTTTATCCGGACTGATAACTTTTTCCGCTAAGGCACCCAAAGCCATAATTGGTTTAACCGTCGATCCGGGCGTGTATAAGCCATCAACAATACGATTAAGAAAGGGTTTAGAAGCGTCATTAAGATAACCGCTAATGGCCGCCCGATCTTGACCGCGAGACAAAACATTGGAATCGTACTCCGGGTAACTGGTGGCGGCTAAGAGTTGCCCGGTACGCACATCCATGATTAATCCGGCGCCGCCAGTAAAACCTTTTTCCAACGACAAGTTTTTTATCGTCTCAAAAAGTTTAGTCTGTATTCGTGAGTCAATACTCAATTTTAAACCCTGACCATCTTCTGGTGCTTGATAAAGGTAGTCCGAAGAAATCTGTCCCTGCACGTTGACTTCCTCCACCTTGAGTCCACTCCTACCACCCAACAATCTATTAAAAGCCCGTTCAGCGCCGGCACGACCAATATAACTTTTGGGGTGATAGCCACTCGTGGCAATTTCTTCTTCGCGCGGGTAACTAACATAGCCAAGCAGGTGACCAAAGCCACCGCCCGGAACGTAAGCACGCCCGGCACCATCGTTCCAAGCTAGCTCAATACCAATTCGATCGTAAATCACGCCGCGCTCGGGGAAAATTACAATCTGACGCAAAGTGTTATCAATACTAAGTTGATTAAATTCAGCGCCGCGAGTAATTTGCAAATCAACCGCCCGGCCAGCCATAGCCAAACTAGCCAAGACCGTTAACACGCCGACGAGATAAAACATCGTTTTGGTAATTGGTCGTTCCAACTGCCCCTCAAACTGCTGAGTATCGAAATCAGGCAGATTGGTCGAGTCCATAAAGACCTCGTCTGGTTCAAGAAGCCGACGATTTTTCGATTTAAACCACATAAATACGCCGGCGCCAGTGTGGCCAAAGCCAAAACCAAAAAGCCACAACGACTGTGGGCCAAAATTGCCAACCTGCCCATCCCACCCCGGGCCAACCGTACGACAAATCAAAAATCAGCATACCAAGAGGCGCCTCAAAAAAACGTTGATATAATGGCACACCAATAGCTATCAATAAAGTAAAAAACCACCAGGGGCCCAAAAGCAGAGCCAGAACTAAAATTAGATCATAAAGCCAACGCGGCGGGGTAAATCTCCACATAATTAAGTTCGTAAATATTGACTGGGGTCTTGAAAATAATTTCCTGAAAAGAATCGGCCGGGGTCTTTATCGTCTCGGCCACCACGCCGAGAGTAAGCATCCGATCAGGAGCGACGACGCGTACGGGAGCGCCAGAACTAACTTCCAAACTACGAGGTAGACGAATCGAAAAATTCCCACCACCCTGACCTCGAGCCAAACTGACCACCTCGTCATCCCCCACCCGCACTGGCGTTTCCACTCCGGGAAGGGAGAAAAGTTTAACCTTGGCGGTACGACTTGCCACGGCCGCTATTTGCCCTAAAGCAATTTGACCATCAACCACCACCCAATCTCCCACCGTTAAAGGAACGCTAGAATTATCATGCCCCAAATCAATAAGCAGCGCATCGTAAGGTGATTGACTGGCTCGGCTTAACACCCGAGCCATGGCCACTGGCTTACCTTCAGCCGGTTGACGACCGAGCAAAGCCGCCAATCGGTGATTTTCTTCAACCAACAAACGGTAACTAGCTAAAATTACATTGCGCCGCTCAATCTCCGACCGTAACTGCCGGTTTTCGACCTGCAAATTGGATTTAGTCACAAACAGCACTCGCCAACCTGTTAATTGACGCTCCAACCAACCGCCTGTTCGCCAACCAACGTCTAGGGTGTTGATCATCGGGCCAGATAACAAGCCGCTCAACCATGACCCGGCGCTGGCCAAAAAAAGAATGGTAACAATGAGCAACGCTAAGCCTCCCCAGCGATGCCAAGCGGTTAACCAAGCTGGAGAACGCCTATTGAGGTGGGAGAATTTCTTCATCGTCAAGCAATAATTCTCGATAAGCATCAAGATCCTCTAGAATCAACCCCATGCCTCGCACCACGGCCGTCAGCGGATCATCGGCCAACTGCACTGGAATTTTGAGCTCTTGCTCCAATAGTTCTTTCACTCCACTCAAAAGCGAGCCACCACCAACCATGATGATTCCCTTGTGCATAATATCGGCCAACACCTCCGGTGGTGTAGATTCCATAACTTCCTTGATCGCATCAACCAAGCGACTAACCGAAACAATGATCGCTTCGCGAATATCAGAATCAGTCACCACCACTTCTTTAGGCAAACCGGTTACCAAATCACGACCACGCACGGCTGATTCCAAAGATTCTGGCGGTTTAAAAACCGACCCAATGGCCATTTTTACTTCCTCGGCTGTTTTTTCGCCTAATAAAATTTTAAACTCGTCACGAATGTAGGTGATAATATCTTGATTTAGTCGGTCACCAGCCACACGCAAATTTTTGGACCGAACAATTCCACTCAGCGAGATCACCGCGATGTCAGCCGTACCACCGCCCAGATCCACGATCATATTGCCGGCCGGTTGTTGGATCGGCAAACGAATACCAATCGCTGCCGCCATTGGCCCTTCAATAATGTGCACCTCGCGCGCGCCGGCACCAATGGCCGCGTCACGCACAGCCCTTATTTCCACATTAGTTAGACCGGAAGGAACACCAACGATCACCCTCGGACGCAACAATTTGCGCGGCGGTTGACGCATAACCCGACGCAAAAAATAAGCCAGCATTTCCTCCGTCACCTCAAAATTGGAAATCACACCGTCGATAATCGGATGAGTAACAACAATGTGCGCCGGCGTGCGACCAACCATCTGTTTGGCGTCATTGCCGATGGCCACCACCTGACCAGTTTTTTGATTAAGCGCCACAATCGACGGCTCATTTATCACCACCCCCTGACCTTTGACATAAACCAGAGTGTTAGCGGTACCGAGGTCGATACCAATGTCGTGAGCTAAGCTTTGATACCAACGCTGAAACATGTTTAGCGCCCCAACAGTTCACTCGGGAACATCAGCTGCACCTCTCGACTAGATCGCTGTTTAACTTCCACCTGACCAGTAGTCAAAGTTTTGGCACTCATCACCAATCGGCGCGGTAAACCAATGAGATCGGCATCAGCAAACTTTTCACCAGCACTAACCGCTCGATCATCATAAAGCACCCGCCAACCAGCAGCCCCGAGGTCAGAATACAACTTGTCGCCAGCGGCACGCACGTCGGCATTTTCCGGACCTAAAATTAACAGATGGAGATCAAAGGGGGTTACCGCTTCGGGCCAAACCAAACCACCATCATCAGAGAGCACTTCGGCCAAAACCCCAAGCGTCCGAGTAATCCCCAGACCATAGCAACCCATTACCGGCCGCTCCAACTGGCCAGACTCACTCTTGTAACACAAATCAAAGGCCTCGGTAAAACGAGTTTTAAGCTTAAAAATATTTCCCACTTCGATCGCCCGCTCAACACGAAGTTTGGCTACCGGCGTATGGCAGCCAGAACACTCGCTAACTTCATTAACAATCTCGCTATTTATCGCCAGACGGCAATTATCACAAACATGGATCGTATCTTCACCCGCCGGCGTAATCACTTGAAATTCTTCGGAGTGTGGCGCGAAAGCGCCACCACTGGCCAGAGTCAAATATGTATATCGACCCAAACCAAGTTGCTCAAATACGTTCCGATAAGAATTCGCTACGCGAGCATAAAATTGATCCAAATCGGCCGGCGTACGGTGGAAAGAATATAAGTCTTTCATCACGAACTCACGACCACGCAACAGACCTGACTTGGCACGTTTTTCGTCACGAAATTTGGTTTGAAATTGGTAAACGCTAATCGGCAAATCGTGATACGACGACAAAAAATTTTTTAACAATGGAGTAATAACCTCTTCATGTGTTGGCCCGAGGATAAAATCCTTCCCCGAACTATCTTTCAATTTGTAAACATCAGTGAAGGTGTCCCATCGACCAGTAGCTTGCCAGTTGTCCTTAGTCTGCAGGGCCGGCATCAACATCTCAATCGCTCCCAAACTAGTAAGTTCCTGGCGAACGACGGCCTCAATTCGTCGCAAAACTAGCAGACCCAGAGGTAAATATGAATAAACCCCAGAAGATTCCTTATTAACAAAACCGGCTTGAATTAGAAGTTCAGCGTTACGCGAGGCTTCATCCTTGGGAGCTTCACGGCGAGTGCGAGCAAACAGCTCTGATTGGCGCATGCCCCCATCTTAACGGCTTATTTTTTGATGGTCAAACTATTGATGATCGGCGGAGTCACTGGATGGTCACTGCCGTCCTGATGAGTTGGTAAATTACTGATAGTCTCAACGACCTCGAGGCCCGAAATCACTCGACCAAAAGCCGTGTGTTTGCCGTCAAGCCAAGGTGTGGCGTCAGCTGTAATGATGAAAAACTGCGAACCATTAGTATGGGGACCAGAATTGGCCATGGCCAACACGCCACGAACCAACTTTTCGTCATTAATTTCGTCGGCAAAAGTATAGCCCGGACCACCAGTGCCGTGCACAGCACGATTGGTTGGATCAGTTTTAGTTAATGGATCACCGCCCTGTATCATAAAATTTGATATAACGCGGTGGAAATGCGTGCCAGCGTAAAAATTATCCGTGGCTAGGAGAAGAAATTTTTCCACCGTCGCTGGTGCTTTGTTGGGCCAAAGCTCTAACTCGATCTTGCCCAAACTGGTGTCCATTATCACTACCGGATTACCCGTTGTCGAAACTTCACTAGGCGTAGACGACATGGGAATCACTAGTGCCACCTTTCGGTTGTTTCTCAAAACCAAGATCACCGCCAAAACAATTATTATCACAACTAAACCAATCGTAAATTTATTTCCCATATTTTTTATTCCCGCGATATAAACCTTTAATTAAATTTTTAAGCGCCCGCGCGCCGCGCCGCACCACCGTGGAGCGCTTGGCCCGAGACGACTTAAACTCATTAACAATTTCGTCTTTAACTAGATCAATAGCGGCATAGAGATCGTCATTAAAACTCTCGGCCCGCAGATCGCATCCCGACAAATGGAGGTTGATCTCGGCGCGGAAAACCTCACCATGTTTATGGTGCCGACTATCTTTACCAACCTCGACTTGAAGCACGGACTCGGCATCATGTTGATCTACCAATCGAGCAAGACTATTTAACTTATCTTCAAGATAAGCACGAATGGGCGGTGTAAGTTCAATATTGGTACCTTTAATATTAATTTTCATGCGGCGATTATAGCACTGCTTTAGTGAAAATAATAAAAACTACGAGAACTAACGCTTGGAAAGCCAAACCAACGTATGGCCGACCGACCAAACGCCGATCGGTATGAATCCATAGATGAAAACGCTGGAGCGAACGAAGTGGTTCGTGCGACCACAAAAAATAAGCCATCTGCAAAGCATCCGGCAACATAGCCGCCGCGGCGCCCAGCGCCGCGAGCGGCCAAGGCGTAAAAATTAACATAGCAAACGTCAAACCAACTATTCCGTCCAGACTAATTTTAGTTAGATCAACAATAAGCGCACGTCCGGAATTAAAAACCACCCGTAGACGATCACCGGGGTGCTTGTTAGTTGACAGTAGCTGATAATCCCAGTGAGGGAGACTGTCGAGTAAAAAATGACTGGCAAAAGCTAAGCCGAATCCGCCAGCGACGGATTCGGTCGACATTAAACTAACCAGACCAGCGCCAACAACAGCGTGAGTCGCCAGAATCATAACCTAGTATAACAAACCCGGTCGGAGTATTCACTGCCGACCGGGAAAAATGGGTGTAATGGGTTCTACGAAACCAAACGCCGCAACACCATCCTAGGTATTACGGATCAGATCACGAGGGCAAACGTCATCACTCCACCAGCCGTTATCGAAACGGCGACACTGGCGACAAATCGTTTTCTCAAACCGAGCCTGTCGTCGCGGGTTGGGACTGTGTTTTTTTTGCACCTTCCCACAAGCGTCGTAGCCCATTGTTTTGAGAAAACGTCCTGCCTCAAAATGGAGAAAGAGATGATAACGGCCACCAAGAGATCTGTCTAACATGCTTTTGGCCCTCACCAAAAGAACCACGCTTCGATCGAGCCTTCCATAACCCGATCTCCTCTGTTTAGGTATTGTACTGAGTTACTTTTATATGTCAAATCCCCTCCCGCCTTAATTCTTCGACTAGTTTTCTGGCTTGACGAGATAGTTTTGACGGTGTTTTGATCATCACGCGGATTAGCAGGTCGCCGCGCTTGCCGCCGCGCAATGGCACGCCCCGATCTTTTACCTTAATCACATCGCCATGGTTAACGCCCTCCGGAACCTTAACCTTAATATTACCGTCCAAGGCTTCAACAGTGTAATCGTTGCCAAGCAAAGCGTCAGTTAATTTAATCGCGAGATCAGTTGTTAAATTGTTACCATCACGACGCCACATTGCGTGTGCTTCAACATGAACTTTGACATACAAATCGCCCGTGACTCCGCCGCGTGTCGCCTCACCCTGACCAGACAAGCGGATCATCTCACCGTCACTGATGCCGGCCGGCACGACAATTTGGATTTCCTCATTCTTCTTCACTACACCATGACCCGCGCATTCCGGACATTTTTTGTCCGACATTTCGCCCGTGCCCAAACAATTTTGACATTCGCGAACTGTAGTAAAAGAACCAAGCAAAGACTGGCGTGTTTCGTGAAGTTTGCCACGACCCGCACAAACCTGACATTTGATCATGGCGCTACCCGGTGCGCCCCCCTTACCCTGGCATGTTGAACAAACACTAATTTTGGAAATAATTACTTTGCGTTCAGTCCCAAAAACAGCTTCAGCAAATGAAATTTGAATATCGACTGAAATGTCGCGGCCGCGCCGGCCGCGACCGCGACCGCCAGCTCGACCGCCAAAAAAATCACTGAAAATGTCGCCCAAGTCAAAGGCCGCGCCCGTTCCACCCATGTTGCTAAAATCAAAATCAAACCCAAAACCTCCAGCTTCGGCACCAGACGCGCTGCCCGATCGGCCACCACCCGAAAAAACATTACCGTAGGCATCATATTCCGCCCGACGTTGGTCATTAGAAAGGACTTGGTAGGCCTCATTGACTTCTTTAAATTTCGCCTCGTCGCCGCCTTTTTTGTCGGGATGATATTTATGCGCCAGACGATGAAACGCCTTCTGAATTTCCTCGCGCGGTGCGTTACGCGATACGCCTAAAATTTCATAATAGTCTTTAGACATAAGTTAATTTTGTGGTGGTGGCTCGGGCGGTTTATTCATGGCCTGACCAATTTTTTGCATTGACACACTTAACGCTTCGGTGGCAACTTTGATCGCCGTCTGATCGTCACCATCTTTAATCTTTTTTAGTGCCTCAGTTTTCTCTTCGACTTCTTTTTTCACTTCATCGGTGATTTTGCCAGCGGCATCACGCACGCTCTTCTCAGCCAGATAAATCATCTGCTCGGCCAAATTACGGGCCTCAACAACATCTTTCTTACGTCTATCGTCCTCGGCATGTGCCTCGGCATCTTTTTTCATTCGAGCAATATCGTCGTCCGTCAAACCGCTACGCGCCTCAATTCTAATAGACTGTTCCTTGCTACTGGCTTTGTCTTTAGCCTTAACATTAAGAATACCATTAGCATCAACATCAAAAGTCACCTCAATCTGTGGTAAGCCGCGAGGTGATGGTGGAATGCCATCAAGAATAAAACGACCCAAACTTTTATTGTCACTAGCTAGCGGCCGCTCACCTTGGGTAATGTGGATTTCAACCGTTGTTTGATTATCGGCCGCGGTCGAAAAAACTTGGGTTCTAGCAGCCGGAATGGTAGTATTGCGTTCGATCAGTTTGGTCGCCACGCCACCCAAGGTCTCGATCCCCAAAGACAACGGGATAACATCAAGCAATAAAACGTCTTTAACATCACCCTGAAAAATACCGGCTTGGATGGCCGCGCCAACAGCCACTACTTCATCCGGATTAATGGACTTATTTGGCTCCTTGCCAAAAAAATCACGCACCGCCTTCTCGATCGCTGGCATACGAGTTTGCCCACCCACCAAGATTACTTCATCAATTTCGGTTGTTTTATAACCCGAAGCTTCAAGCGCCCGTTTTGTAATTTCGATCGAGCGATCGATATACTCCCGAGCCAAGCCTTCGAGCTGGGTCCGCGTCATCTTGATCAACAGATGACGCGGACCGGAAGCATCAGAGGTGATGAACGGAATGTTAATCTCCGATTCGAGCGTAGTGGAAAGTTCGTGTTTGGTTTTCTCGGCTGCTTCCTTAAGGCGTTGCAAAGCTAAGGCGTCCCTTAACACGTCAATGCCCGATTCTTTTTTAAACTCCTCGGCAATCCATTTAATTATTCGCTGATCAATATCACCGCCACCCAAATGCGAGTCACCGTCAGTGGCTTTAACCTGAATGCTCTGCTCTCCATCACCGCCAGCGATGTCGAGGATAGAAACGTCAAAAGTCCCACCACCAAAATCGTAAACGGCGATCTTCTCGTCCTTGTGTTTATTAAAGCCATAAGCTAAGGCGGCTGCCGTAGGCTCATTGATAATGCGTCGCACCTTAAAACCAGCTATCTCACCAGCATCGCGCGTGGCCTTGCGTTGCGAGTCATCAAAATACGCCGGGACAGTAATTACGGCCTCTTCCAACTTCTCACCCAATTTCGCCTCGGCATCATGTTTAAACTTTTGTAAAATCATGGCCGAAATTTCTTCCGGACGATGAGATTTGTCGCCCATCTTGATTTTAATGCCACCATCATCACTTCGTTCGGTTTTAAAGGGCGCCACCTCCACATCACGCTTGATGTTGGGATCGTCAAACCGATGCCCCATCATTCTTTTAACCTCAAAAATCGTATTGGCTGGATTAGTGATAGCCTGACGTTTAGCTAAAAGACCCACGATTCGCTCGCCGGACTTAGACATGGCTACAATAGATGGTGTTGTGCGTGCCCCTTCGTGATTTTCAATAATCTTAGGCACACCTCCCTCCACGTAAGCCATGGCAGAATTTGTTGTTCCCAAATCAATACCTAAAATTTTACTCATTGTTTATAAACACTAACTTTAACTTTAGCTGGTCGAATAATTTTATCATATAACCGATACCCCTTGTCGACTACGGCGATTATTAAATTATCTTGATCCGCCGACTCGGCGTCAACCGAAGAAACAGGCTCGTGCGAACTGGGATCAAAATTGTCACCAACGGCCGGGGTAAAGGGTTCTAAGCCATGTTGACGAAAAATGGCTACTAACTTGGCCCGCAGGCCATCCAACCCCTGCCGCCAACCAGCGGGCACCGCCGCCAGTGACGCTTCATCACCCAACGCGTAATCAAAGGCATCAGCCAATTCCAACAAATCGCGCAATAAGTTCTGATTAGCCCGCTTGATAGTACCCTCACGATCAACCGCGGTCTGCTTTTGTAAATTGGAATAGTCGGCCTTAAAACGCTGTGATAAATCAAGATACATCTGCTTCTCTTCCAAACAACGTTTTAATTTGTCTTTGAGCTTCTTGAGTGTTGCCGCCGGATCAATATCGTGTTCATCGGCATCGGCGTAGCTCTCCTCCACAATTTCAATCGGTGGATCTTGGTTGTCCTTCATTTTTTGTTTTTATCTAACGCTTTGACCACTGTGGCGCCTTGCGTGCCTTCTTGAGACCAAATTTACGCCGCTCCTTAATTCGCGGATCGCGCTTGAGGTAACCAGCCTTTTTAAGCACGGGGCGCCACTCATTTTGAAAAACTAGGAGCGCGCGAGCCAAGCCATGTGCCATAGCTGCAGATTGAGACACAATGCCACCGCCCCGAATCTGCACCGTAATCATAAACTTTTGACTGGTGCCAACCACCCGAAGTGGACCCAGAGCGGCGTCGCCTAAATATTGAAGAGAAAAATATTTATCGGCCGGTTTGGTGTTGATTATAACTTCCTGACGAGTACGGGGTATTAAGCGCACGCGGGCAATAGACTCCTTGCGCCGACCAACAGCCTCAAAATATATCGCTGGAGTAACCATAATTTTAACGATGGCAAATTAGATGTTTCATAATCTTTGGTCGCAAACGATTGTTGGGGATCATGCCGTAAACAGCGCGCCGCAAAACTTCTTCCGGCCCGCGCTCTTGTCTTAATTTGTCCAAACTTTGTCGCTTAATGCCACCGGGATAACCGCTGTAAGTAACATAAGTTTTTTGTCGCCCCTTCTTAGCCGTAATTCTAATTTGATCAAGATTAATCACTTCCACCATGGTCATCGGCAAAAGATGACGTTGAAAAGCGGGCGAATTTTTACCCCGGAGTAAAACAGCCACCTCGGTGGCTAAGCGACCAAGTGTTCGACCAGCGGCATTAACGGTATGTTTAGTCATGATTATACAAACTCAATCACGGCCATCGGACTATTGTCGCCGCGCCGCGGAGTCAATTTGGTAATCCTTGTGTAGCCACCCGGTCGATCAACATAGCGCGGGGTAATCTTTTCGGCCAAGGTCCGAGCTTCGGCCACACTAGCCAAACGAGCAATAACCAAGCGACGACTAGCTAGATCACTTTTATTAACTTTGAGCTTGGTAACTAAACGCTCAATAAATGGTCGCAGTTCTTTGGCCCGCGCCGTAGTGGTACGAATCTTTCCCCGCTTCACCAACTCGCGCGCCAAAGAACGCTTCAGCGCCAAACGCTGATTTTTCTCACGACCAAATTTACGATTAACATTGTGGTGTCTCATTTATTTATTTTAAAACCATATCGTGCTGGCTCAAAACAGCCCGAATCTCCTCAATCCCCTTACCGCCCAAACCGCCAACTTCTTCCAAATCGGACTCTTTCTTTCTAGCTAGTCCGCCTAGAGTCCGGATGCCAGCCGCCGCTAAAGCCTTTAGAGTTCGCGTGGAGAGTTCTAAGTTTTCAATCCTAGTTTTTAGGATCTCTTCTTTTTTATCATCGGCCAAACCATCCGGCAAGTCCATAACTGTTTCCGTCACGCCGCTAGCACCATCAGTGTTTTCAACAACATCTAAAAGAGGTTTGATTGGACGATCCTCCTTAAAACCCACAATGGCCTTAAGTTGATGGATCATAATCTCAATCGACTTCTCGAGTGCTTCGCGCGGCTCCACCAAGCCATCAGTTTCGATATTGATTCGTAAACGATTATAATCGGTACGATCTCCGACTCGCATATTTTCTACCTCATAACCCACACGGCGGATGGGTGAAAAAGCGGCATCGAGCACCACCGTGCCAATATCAGTTTTGTCGCGACGAACCATCTCTTTTGGTAAGTAGCCGATGCCTTTTTCTAGAGTTAACTCCATTTTGAGCTCAGCTGTTTTATTGGTCATAGTGGTAATATATTGTTTGGGATTCATCACCTCAACTTGGCCCGGCAACTTGATATCAGCGGCCATAACCTCGCGCGCCCCCTTAATTGCCAGTGTTACAATTTGTGGCTCATCACCTTCCATTTTAAAACGTACCTGTTTGAGATTAAGAATAATAGCTAAAACATCTTCTTTAACCCCCTCCAGAGTCGAGAATTCATGCGGAGCGCCTTCAACTCGCAATGAAGTTATTGCCACCCCAATCATTGAAGACAGGACGATGCGACGCAAAGAGTTGCCCAATGTTTGGCCATAGCCGGGGTAAAGACCCTCTATTTCGTACACACCACGATTATCGCCTTCAAAAATAATTTTCGGCTTGGAAGGCAAAATAATGTTTAGATCGGTCATATTATTAAAAAAATTAATTGCGCTTCTAAATTAAACCCGACTATAAAACTCAACAATAGTGCTAAAATTAACGTTTAACTCTCCGGTCTCCGCTTGCGGCCGCCCGCCGATCTGCCACTGATTAGCCGTCTCGTCGTAACTCAGCCAATTCGGACTGCGGTGATCCTTGAGGCGCTCGGCTAAATTACCAAACACTCCCTTGTTTCGACTCGCTGGACGAATAGACAAACGATCACCAACGATCAATTGGTGTGAAGGGACGTTCATCCGCCGGCCATTGAGTAAAATGTGTCCATGCGAAACGATCTGGCGAGCCATTAATCGCGAAGCGGCCAAGCCAGCACGAAAAACAACGTTGTCTAAACGGCTTTCGAGACGCTCGTAGAGATTATTGCCGGGAGAGGTCTTGGCCAACGAACGACTCTGGGCTACATAGTTGGCAAACTGACGTTCACCCAAACCGTAGGTGTAACGAGCCTTTTGTTTTTCCAACAACTGACGACCGTAGTCAGAGAGATTCTTGCGCGGCCGGGATGATCCCCGCCCACCCTTGCCTCCGCGGCCAGTAGTCGAGCTACCAGAAATGCTAAACTTGGTGGTTTGACACTGAGCAAAAACTCTTTCTCCAAGCCGGCGACAAATCTTATACTTTGGTCCAATTTTCATAGTGAGAAATTAATTCTAGACGCGGCGGGGTTTTTTGGGTTTAGGGCCATTAAACGGCCGTGGCGTGGCATCTTTGATGGCGTTGATAGCAATGCCACGACTAGCAAAAGCACGAATCGCTGCCTCCCGACCAGAACCAACGCCGCGGATTACTACCTCCACCTCCTTTACTCCCATACCCTCGGCTCGATCAGCCAAAAGCTCCCCAACCTTACCGGCGGCAAAGGTCGTGCCCTTTTTCGCACCGCTAAAACCCAGTGCTCCGCTAGACGACCAGGCCAAACTGTTGCCGGCCTGATCAGTTAACTGCAAGCGCGTGTTGTTGTAAGTAGATTGAATATGCAAAATACCAGCACTGACCTTCTTTTTTGTGGCCCGCGACAAAGATCGACTACGCAGACCTTCGTCCACAGAACCGGTTGACTTCTTTATAACTCGTTTTTTGCCCATAAATTATTCCTACTTTTTCTCCACCTTTTTGCGACCCGAGCCCATAGTTTTACGAATGTTGCCACGCCGCGTCCGGGAATTGGTTTTAGTGCGTTGGCCGCGACTGGGTAAACGGCGAGCGTGGCGCGAGCCGCGATAACTTTTAATATCAACCAGTCGTTTAATATTGCCAGCAGTTTCCCGCTTTAAATTTCCTTCCACTGCCAAGCCATCAATAATCTTTCGCAAACGACCCTCTTCGTCAGTATTGATCTCCGTCGGCTTCTTGCCTACATCCACCTTGGCCTCATTTAAAATTGCGGTGGCGCGCCGGCGGCCAATGCCAAAGATGGCCGTCAGAGCAATCTCCATTCGCTTTTGATCAGGTAGGGTAATCCCGGCAATACGCATAAAATAATTAAGCTTGTTTTTGTTTGTGACGAGCTTTATTGGCACAGATAATATACAAGTGCCCGCGCCGACGCACGAGTTGACAGTGTTCACATCGTTTTTTTATTGCGGATCGTACTTGCATATTTAATCAGTGACAAAAACGCGGCCAGTTATAATGTTATAGCCGCTTCACAACCCTGCCCTTGCCGCCATAAGAATCAGGCAGGACTTCGACTCGATCGCCAACCAGCACGCGGATGCGATGCAAACGCATCCGGCCAGCCAAATAAGCCAAAAGTTCCCGACCATCATCCAACTCTACCCGAAAAAGAACATTGGGTAGGGCCTCGCGGACAGTGCCGGTCACTAAATTGGCGCTATCCTCCATTAATTAACCTAAAATTATGGCTGGGACCATACTATCAAATGTCATCATCGTCGGTCAAGTTAATCTCAATATCGTACTGTTCTGAACGATCTGGGAAACGATTCATCCACGGTACACTAAAACGCGCTTCAGCCCCACTAATGGCTGGAAAACTAGCTAAAATATTACTGTAAGAATTTTTTCGCGCGCCCATCAAACTATTAATGATCTCGCTCTCACTGATCTGCCAATAAGCTTGAGCCACACCACTAAAATTAATCGTTAATTTGTTGGTATCTGGTAAAGATTTTAAATCAGCCGATGAGATAGTCACCGCCAAATTAGACCAATTAGTAACGGTCGGACTGTAGTCCAGTGACTTAGGTAAACCCTTGGTCACCAGCGCTCGGCCAACGGAGGCCTTGTCTAGTATTACTGCCGTTAGTTGCCCGCGCATGGCCAATTCATAAGTTGAATTATTTGTTGCCGGACGCTCGATTTCTTCAAAAGAAAATTGCGTCAGTGGTTCATAAAAAGCAAACTCTGGTGGCACCTGCGCGGCGACACCGCTGATTAGCTTAGTCCGTAGATTGGTCGATAGTTCTGCCTCACCGGCCTGGCGATCATTGTCTGTTACCACTTGCCATTCACCCAGCGCACCACCAGATAATGGCCCTTGGGACTTGGCCGTAAATTTACTATATTGAGGTGTGCCACGAAAACCGGGAATCGTAAAATCGGTCGCTGGCTGGTTGTATTCCTCTCCCGGCGCATCAGCGTAAACCATCACCTCCACCTGGCCATCCACCAACTTGCCATCAACAACCTTTTGCCCGGGGACGATCACCGCTTCGTCTATCCGATAAATCTTGCCGTTGGTAGCTTCGAGGCGGGTAGTTTTGATAAGTCGTTGAGAACTTTGATTGTAGCGATTGTAAATAATCACTCGGCCACTGGCTTTACGACTAACTTGCTCGCGCCCAGCCGACGGCAAAATTTTGCTATCGGTCATTTCTAGATTAACCAAACGAAAAATCGGCGCCCCCTCTTCAGCCGTGCGTTGAACCGTAATAGGCATCTCGACCAAACGAAACTCTTCCTGTTTGGGAGTAACTACGATTGAAACTTTGCCCTCCCAGCCAAAAACTAAGCCCGCTATCGCCAAAACCACCACCACCAAAAGCCAAAGCCAGCCACGGTGCGACCGGCCGCCGCGGCGCGACCGAGATAGTGGTGGAAGTGTGGGCGGTAAAGTTGTCTCGGAAACAACATTAATATTTTTCACCTCTGGCGGTCGGTGTAATTCCTCCTTGGGCAAAACTTCCCGCAGAGTTTTGCGGGGTCGCTTAATATCTTGAATTATGGGTCGCATAGCCATCACACAACTTTAGATATTTTATCACAAAACAAAGCGTCCATCAGCAAGTAGTGGCCGGGGATAATTTTTTCCCCGTGACGACAAAGTTTGCGCCAAGCCTGATCGTAAAACATTATGACCTCAAATGACGGGCGGTTCATCATCACTAAGTTACTAAAATTAGATTCTTTGATCCAGCTGGCCAACACTGGTGCCAAAACCGGATCGGCCAAAAGGAAAATGCGGTCAGCTAGAAAATGATTATCACTTATGGCTCTAAGTAACTCACGGAAAGCGGCCAACCACTCCACTCGTATCTCGCCAAGCACCGCTTCGACCTTACCGGCGGCCGCTTCATGCTGGTCGGTGGTAACATACATCTTCATTAACGATTCGGCCTCGGCCAAAATTGTGCCCAACCGTGCAGTTAACTGACGAAAAAAAGAATTGCGGCCGAGAGGATAAGATACTGTTTCGGCCAACACGCCGTCGGTTACTAAGGAAAGTTCCGTTACTTCGCCACCAATATTAAGGAGCAGAGCCCGAGGCACATCGTGCCACCAGTCGCGAAAGAGATTAAAAAAAACAAATGACGAAGAGTGAAATTCGAGACGGTGGCGATGCCAAAGTGGTTGGGCAATCTGCCGCAAGCGATCTAAAATTTTGGTCGAACCAATACTGATGTAATTGTCGATCTCGATCTCGCTGGCCTTCTGACCATAAGGATTGGCGGTAGCATAACGATTGAGTTTAATCTGCATAATTTTTCCGTCCACAATTTCGTGCCGATCATTGATGATCTCGGTATAGAGGCGCGGCTCGGCTTGACGAAAACGCTCACGATCTTCACCCACCAACTGGTTAACCAAACTGCGACTAATATTTATTGGCGCCGCCTTTTGCCATCTAATGATGCGGGTTTGCGAAGCGTAAAAAGGTGAAGCCAAAAAAATAACCAAGCGACTGGAGGGTGTGCCCAAGCGGTTGATCACTGTTTTGAAAGCAGAAAAAACGTCGTCGAGAAAACGTTTGAGTTCAAAGTTATCGCGGCTCGGAACGGGCTCATGCACGGTGGATAGAAACTGCGCACAATCTTTGCCAGTGGATAAATTAACCACCGCACCACTCACACCGTCATTGCCGACATCAACAATCACGCAACTCTTGGACATCAGAAAAATTATATCACGCCACAAAAAAATCGCGGCTACCCATGAGTATGGATAACCGCGATAACCTTCCCCAAGGCCTACTTCGACTTCAACTCGATCGTGGTCGGGATGCCGAGCTTGGCAATCTCGACAGCGAACTTGCCAATCAGATTCAAAATCACATCATTGCCGTAATCACGACTATAATCATAACCAGTGCCAGTATCCAAATACATGTTCGCAAGATGCACCGACAATTCACTGATGGCCGCAAATGCATCATCGAGACAGGGGCTCGAACCGGGGTCCATTACGGAGACCGCATCACGAATTGCTTCGAAAGTAGCCTGTTTTCCGGTCTGTTTGATAATGTAAAAACCAACACCAAACCGATTTCCCACCTGAAAATCAACGTCCATCAATTGGCCTACCGAATTAACCACATGAACAGCATCCCGCCATTCTCTTAAAAATGGCTCTAGGTGGGCTACAACAACCTCCGGCTCGTCATTTTCCTCGATCACCCCGTTCTCGTTAGACATTATAAAAATGTCATCCAGTACCAAGAGCTTCTTTTTGGCCACCTTCCGGTAAATCGGGACAACCAAAAAGCTGGACTTGGTGACCTTCGGCTTTGTTTTTCCCATCGCTATCTCCTGAAAAAGTTAATGTTCTGTCGGTAAACTCTGCTCGTAAGCTAGCATACTTATGCTTAATTAGTCAAGAGTGGCTTAATTTCCAATTTTAGCAAAAACAAAACCCCGTTCGCCGCGGCGAACGGGGTCGAGAGAAAAGAACATCCAACATTATCTAGGCGTTGAGGCTGGGCGAGGCGACCGGGCAACAGAAAGCAAACCAAACATGACTCTCCCAGAAGTCGCCGAGCCAATCATCACCCACCTCACGCTCGAGGTCAGCCCACCGAAGAAAGACAGCCATAGGTTCACCACCAAAGGTACATCTGATGGTGGCCACGATGTACATGAAATTGAAGCCAAGTTCGTGGTTAAGGTGGGGACAGTGCTGCCCAATGGCGAACACTTGGCGGGGATTGGTCCGGTCAAGATTATTGATCTGACTCCATTTTAGAGCTCGACCCCAGCTACCACCGCCTGGGCCAAAGTTGAGAAGAATGATCTCCTCGTCTTTGATGCTGGTGCCGGTGGGTAAGTATAGGTGGTCTATGTCTCGAACAATGCAAACATCTTCAGTGTCGGGGCCGGCTCGGTTGATGGCCTCCTGCCAGTCGAGATCTTGAATAACTGGCACGCGAACTATGTGAACGCGGCCACCTAGGGGTGGGGCGAGAATCTTCTTTTCCTTAACCACACTTAGTCTCCTTTCGGTAAAAGTGAACTTTATATTTCGAAGTACTCTTTTTACTCTCTCTAGTATATACCTATTTGGGGTGATTGTCAAGAGTAGCCTTAATCCGGCGAATGCCGGCGGCAACGGCTTCTTCTTTCAAAATTTTAAAGTGGCCGAGCTCGCCGGTGCGGGCCGCGTGCGGCCCGCCGCAAAATTCTTTTGACACTGGCGCATCATCTGAGCCGATAAAATACACCGAAACAACTTCGCCGTATTTGGCGCCGAACTCATGTTCGGCGCCCAGCTTCTCCGCCTCGACCCGCGGCAGATCGCGCCGCGTCACTGGCCAATCAGCGGCAATATGTTCATTAACCATTTTTTCTATCGTCAACAATTCTTCAGCCGTTAATTTACGAGCAAAGGTAAAATCGAGTCGCAGGCGTTCGGCGGTAATATTAGAACCACGTTGCTTAACTTCCGGACCCAACACTTTTTGCAAAGCGGCTAAAAGTAGGTGGTGAGCCGTGTGCAACCTAACCGTGGCTGGAGAATCATCAGCCAAGCCGCCCTTAAACTTTGGCCCCGCGCCGACGCGCGACAGAGCCTGATGACGAGCAAATTCCTCCGTCAAACCAGCCTGTTCAATCGCCACTCCCCGCTCGCTAGCCAATTCCATTGTGAGCTCGAGCGGAAAACCGTAACTAGTAAAAAGAACGAAGGCGTCGTGAGCGCTGATTGACCCAACCACCGCCAGTCGATTAAATTCCGCCAAACCTTGTTTGAGTGTATGGGTAAACTTTTGTCCCTCATCAACAATAATTTGTTTAATCAGTGGCGCATCGTTAACTTCAGGATAAACCTCGGCATATTGATTGACGATCGCACCCGCGGCCGCGGCCACTTGCTCAACAGTAAATGAGCGCTCGGGATGATGAAAAATCGCCCGTCGCAGCAGTCGCCGCAACACGTAACCACGCTCGGTGTTGGACGGACGCACACCGTCGGCAATAAGAAAAGCGGCTGTCCGCAAGTGATCCGCCATGATCCGCGAGGAACGCAAATTGGCCGCGGGCAAAACCGCCAGCAAATCGACAAACAAATCGGTGGCAAAGATATTATCTTTTTTTTGTAACACCATGGCCAAACGCTCGAGGCCGGCGCCGGTGTCAACATTTTTATTTTTCAGCGGCCCAACAATTTTCCCATCACGCGCTTCGTAAGCCATAAAAACGTCATTCCAAATTTCCACCAATTTTTGCTCATCGCTGGCCCGCACAAACTCATCGTGAGATAAATCGCCCAAGCCAGCGGGTGTGACATCATAAAACATTTCCGTATCCGGCCCCGTCGGCCCCGACCATGTCCAGTTAGTATCGCGGGAGGGCTTGCCCGCCGTAGCCTTGGCGAAGGCGGGCCACCAATTGTCCTTCGCGCCGAGGTAGTAAATGCGCTGGGCGGGAATTCCTAACTCTTGCCACAAACGCACCGACTCCTCATCGCGCGGCGCTACTTCGTCGCCGGCAAAAACCGTTACGTAGAGGCGCACCGGCTCGAGGCCAAAACCTTCGATGGCCGAGGTCAGTAGTTCATAACTCCACTTAATCGCCTCCTCTTTAAAATAATCCCCGAGCGACCAATTGCCCAACATTTCAAAAAAAGTATCGTGCGTGGCATCGCCGACTTCAGCAATATCTTGCGTCCGGACACACTTCTGAATATTAACCAGCCGGCGGCCAAGCGGATGCGGCGCGCCGAGCAAGTATGGCGCCAGAGGTTGCATACCGGCCGTGGTGAAAAGTACCGACGGATCACCCGCCGGCACGAGCGAAGCCGATGGCAAAACCGCGTGCCCGCGCTGTTTAAAAAATTCCACAAACCGCCGCCGAATTTCCCCGGACTTCATGTGTTTTATGCTATCACACCCGCCGTTTCTTTAGCCAAACAATAATGAAAACGCTCAAACAAATTAGTGCTAGCCCAGCCAAGACCAAAGTCGAAGTCGCTGGTAATAGGTAAAAATTTATTGACCGAGTGTCGATAATATCTTCGTAACCGCGATTGACTTCGGCCGTGGCGTGGTAA
Organism: Patescibacteria group bacterium; assembly: GCA_038064435.1. Classification (GTDB taxonomy): domain Bacteria; phylum Patescibacteriota; class Minisyncoccia; order Phycocordibacterales; family JACOZG01; genus JBBTTC01. The sequence continues at coordinate 23,671 of JBBTTC010000001.1, read as the reverse complement.
AAACCAAGCGGTAATTCGAGTCCTGTGACCTCGCGGAAGCGTGTGGCCCCGGGCAAAACAAACCACGGATCGAGCTTAACGAAGCGCTCACGGCCAGTGAGACGATTGGTGATGGTAATGAGACCGTAAGGATTGAGATAAATGTTCCCGCTATTTTCAACTGTCAAGGCGAAAGCTAGCGGCTCGCGGGTGATTAATTTAAAACCAATTAGCTCACTATTCGGCGCCGTGGCCACGCCGGTACGAACAAAAAATAAACTGGCCAACCGATTCACAACTTGCGCCGGCGCCCCGCCGGTCGGGGCACCAAAACTAAAAAGCACGGCCCCGTACAAACCACCGGCCGGCGCGCCGGCCGGCAAACTCACGGTGACCGGTAGGGCCACTTGCTCACCGGGCGCGAGACTAACTTCCCGGGTGGAAAAACTTAAATAACTTTTAAGCGAGTATGGGCTGCCGTCGGTGGCCAACAATTTAATTACCTCTCCATCCGCCGCAGCGGACGTGCCGCCCACCACGTCCTCGGCCGAAACACGCACCGTTACGGGCTCGGCCGACGGGTTGAGTAAAAAAATCGGCACCGTGGTTTGGGCACCGGGCGCTACCTCCACCTCTATCTTAGCCGGAGAAATGGCTAAACGATTAATCATGACTAATTTTTAACTGGCGCGAGTAAAAAAAGAAAATTACTGGTCGTGGCTGTTTGGAAACGCGGCGTGATGATGCCCGCCCGACCACTAGCATCGAGTTTAACGTCCACCGGATCAGAAAACAAATCAACCAAACGCGATGTTAAATCACCATCAAGTTGCGCATTGCCAGTGGACGGTAATACCACCACGCCATTTTGTACCCGGCCAGTTTGCGGCACCGCCAACCAATCGTTCAATAATTCACTTCGTAATTCATCTTTTATTTTTAACAAATCGTCGGGAGTAACAATAATTGAGGAACTACCGGTAACTGGAGACGAATCGAGCGTTGAGTCGGCAAAAAACCCACGCCAACTCTCGGTGATACGCAAACGATAATAAAACAATCGATCCCCCACTCGTAATAAAACCCAGTGCGCCCAGTCAAAGAGTTTTTCTAAATCGTCACGCACCTCGTCAAAAGCCGGCACTAGCCGACCCGCCACCACGGTCGCCGCCGGATCACTAATGACAAATGAACCTGAAGTGAAACGAACCGTGGTCCAGCGCCAACCAAAAACCATAGCCAAAACGACAACTGCCAAAATTAAGGGCCGCAGCAAGGCCACCGTGGCTGGCACCAAAGCTGACGGCGGCCGAGTTAATGCCCAAGCGGCGGCCAAGTTAACCAGCTGGCTTGTTTCCACCAGCCAGTCACGCCCAATCTCTCGAGCTTTAATTTTTCCCTGACGGGCGGCGCGACGCAGAGACTCCTCGGCAATACCGGAAGCGGCGCTGGCCGCCGCTACTGAGATGTATTTCTCACTGATCACTCTACAAATATTAGCATCGTGGTTAAAACAGGTAAATGTGTTATGTTCTAAATAATGAATATTGTGCGTGTTATACCCATTGCCCGCGGGGTATTTAAAGACGAATTGTCTTACTTTGCCCAGGACTCGGTCGAGTCTGGAACCATGGTAAACGTTTCTGTTCGCGGCAAAAAGATTCCAGCTTTGGTAATCGAATCACTGGCCGCCAGCCAGTTCAAAGCCGCCATTAAAAGTGCGCCCTACGCGCTTAAGAAAATCGATCGGATTAAAACTGCCGGCTTTCTTCAACCTGCCTTTCTCGCGGCCGCCCGAAGGGCGGCCGACTACTTTGCCGCGCCGCTCGGCGCAACCCTGCGTCAACTCCTACCACAAACAATTTTAGATGCTCATCAAACTCTAAATGGTGGCCCGGGCGGGCCAAAGCCAAGTGGACCCCAACCAGAAAAACTCACCCTGCAAGAACCCGAAGCCGAGCGCCTAGCTTTTTACAAAAATTTGATTCGCTCTGAATTTGCCAAACATCACTCAGTTTTTCTGTGCCTGCCCACCGGCGGTGAAGTGGAAAGGGTCGCTAGCCAACTGGAAAAAGGAATCGAGGACTATACTTTTGTTCTCCATTCCAAACTCGGGCGCAAACAACTCTTAACCAATTGGCAAGCCGGCGCCCACACCGCGCATCCTTGCCTGCTACTCGGCACGCCAACTTATTTATCTATCCCCCGACCCGATTTAAGTTTAATAATCATTGACCAAGAAAATTCATCGGCCTACAAAAGTTTGTCACGCCCATTTATCGACCACCGATTATTTGCCGAATTACTAGCCAGCGCGCTCGGCGTACGTTTGGTGATCGGTGACACCGTCCTACGCACGGAAACGGTTTATCGCACCGAGAAAGGCGAGCTCACACCGGCCTCCGCTCCCAAACATCGTTCTTTCTCCAACGCCGAACAAAAAATCGTTGAATTGGAATACAAGCGTGAAGTGGAATTCATGCCAATCAGCCCCTTGGTGCATGACCTCCTCGGACAAGCTGTTGGCCACGGCGAACGCACCTTTATTTTTGTTCATCGGCGCGGCCTGTCGTCCACTATCGTCTGCCAAGACTGCGGCACCATTGTTTTATGCGCTCGCTGTTCCTCACCTCTAGTTTGGCACAAGACCGAAGGCGAAGTTGATGATTATTTTCTTGCCTGTCATAAATGTCGGGCCACACGGACTGTTACCGAGCGCTGTAGTCACTGCCGAGGTTGGCGTCTCTACGCGCTCGGTATTGGCCTTGAGCGAGTAGAGGCCGCCCTCGCCGCCAGCTACCCCAATTGGCCGTTATACCGACTCGATAGCGACACAGTAAAAAACAGCCGCCAGGCGACAGTAATTGTTAAAAAATTTTTGTCGTCTAACGGCGGACTGCTCCTCGGCACCGAACAGGCTCTCTATTATTTGAAAGAGAAAATTGAGAATAGCGTAGTATTAGCCATTGATTCACTTTTTACTTTGCCCGATTTTCGTATCAACGAAAAGGGTTTTGGCCTGATGATAAAAATTCGCTCGTTGGCCAGTAAACGCTTTGCTATTCAAACCAAAGATCCCAACCGGCCAATCTTCCAACACGTGATCAAGGGCAACCTGCTCGACTTCTACCGCGACGAGATTGTGGAGCGACGGCAATTTGGTTACCCGCCATTCAAACTGCTCATCAAGATCACCCGTCGCGGCGCGCGCGCCGCGGTTTTAACAGAAACACATCAACTGGCCGAGTGGCTAACCGATTATGAACCGGAGGTTTATTCTGCCTTCACCGCCGAGGTTAAGGGCCAGCACATCCGTCACGTCCTACTCAAACTCGATCCACGACGCTGGCCTGACCCCAACTTACTAAACAAACTCCGTTCTCTCCCGCCAGATTTTGAAGTGGATGTCGATCCGGAAAGTATCTTATAATAACACCAATGCCAGCAACCATTATCCAAACCAACGATCCGCGCCTACGGCAAGTGTCTAGAGTATTAACCGAAAAAGAATTTAACACGACGGCCTTTAGTGATCTGCTAAATGAGATGAGAGCGACCCTCGCCGCCTGCCCTGATGGTATTGCTCTCGCCGCACCGCAAATTGGGATTAATCAGCGTCTCTTTATCGTCTCGCCCAAGGCTTTTGATGCCCCCAAAAACAAAACCACCGAGAATTACCTGATTTTTGCCAACCCAGCGATCAAACGTCAATCACGACAAAAAAGTGAGCTGGAAGAAGGATGTTTGAGCGTTCGCTCGGTGTATGGCCTGATCAAGCGCTCCACCCGCGTCACCATTAGCGCTCAAGACGAACACGGCAATAGATTTGAACGGAGCGCCAGCGGTCTACTGGCACAGATCTTTCAACACGAGATTGATCACCTTGATGGAAAATTATTTATTGACCAAGCTCGCGCCCTGCGCACCATCACCAATGACTGACACCAAATCGGTCATCAACTTTGCTTTCTTCGGCACCGACGAATTTGCCGTGGTGACGCTTGGCGCTTTGCTCGAAAAAGGTTACCGCCCCAGCGTGGTGGTGACTGTCCCCGATCAGCCTCGCGGCCGAAAATTGATCCTCACGCCCCCACCACTCAAACTCTTTGCTCAAAAAAAAAGATTGGAGGTCTGGCAAGCCGAGCAGACCATCGAACTATTCACGAATTTAAAATCCAACAATGATGACTTATTTATTGTTGCCTCTTACGGCCGCCTATTGCCGCCGGCCATATTGGCCATACCTGCTCATGGCGTACTCAATATCCACCCTTCGCTCCTACCGCTCGGCCGCGGCCCGTCGCCAATCCAGAGCGCCATTTTGACCGGCCAGACCGAGACAGGAGTCACAATTATAAAACTCGACGACGAGCTAGATCACGGGCCGATGATCGCCAGTCAAAAGGTAAACGTTGGTGAACTAGGCTTTCAGGAACTACGCGACCGTTTAGCCGAGACCGGTGCCGACCTCTTAGCCAAAATTTTGCCACGTTGGATTGCTGGTGAAATCGAACCGCAAGCACAAAATCACGATCTAGCCACCTTCACCCATAAAATTAGCAAGGAAATGGGTGAACTTAAGCGGGGCGATGACCCACAAATTAATTACCGTAAATTTCGCGCCCTCACACCCTGGCCAGGGGTTTACTTTTGGGCCACCGGCCGACAAAACTTGATGATACGAGTGATAGTCAAAGATGCCCGCCTCGACCGCGGCCAATTTATCATCGACCGTGTTGTGCCCGAGAGTCGCCAAGAACTGGCCTGGTCCGACTTCATCAAAAATTACACGCCAGTGGCGAAATAATTATTTTTTTTATAAAATCTTAGACATGGAACAAATTGATTTTCTGGCGATTGGCGACATTACCACCGATGCCTTCATTCGCCTCAAGGAGGCAAAGATAAACTGCGACGCTAAACATGAGCATTGCCAAATCTGCCTGAGCTTTGGTGACAAAGTGCCTTATGAATCAGTCACCGTGGTGCCGGCCGTGGGCAACAGCCCCAACGCGGCCGTGGCGGCCGCGCGGCTCGGCCTCCATTCGGCTTTGCTCACCGATCTCGGTGATGACGAGGAGGGAAACAGGGCCATAAAAGCCCTGGAACAAAATGGTGTGCAAACTCATCTGATTAAAAAACACAGCAGCCTAAAAACTAACTACCACTACGTTTTGTGGTATGAAGACGAACGTACAATCTTAATTAAACACGAAGTCTATCCCTACGTTTTGCCCGAACTAGCTCCGCCGCGCTGGATCTATTTGAGTTCGATTGGCGAAACATCCATGAACTATCATCAGCAAATTATTCGTTACCTCAACGAACATCCCGAGGTCAAACTAGCCTTCCAGCCCGGAACTTTTCAACTTAAAGCCGGTCTGCAGGAATTAGCTGGTTTGTATAAGCGAACGGAAATCTTTTTTTGCAATGTTGAAGAGGCCAAACGTTTGCTGAATAACAATAACGCCGAAGTAAAAAGTTTACTGACCCAAATTGCTGAATACGGACCCAAAATTGTGGTTATCACTGATGGACCACGTGGCGCCTACGCCCTAGCCGATGGTCAGCACTGGTTTATGCCGCCTTACCCCGATCCAGCGCCACCCCTCCAACGTACTGGCGCCGGCGATGCCCTGGCCTCCACCGTGACCTCGGCATTGGCGATGGGCAAACCCATGAGCGAAGCCTTACGCTGGGGCCCGATTAATTCCATGTCAGTGGTGCAAAAAATCGGCGCGCAAGCTGGACTCCTCACTCGCCCCGAACTGGAAGAGTTACTAAACAGCGCACCGGCCGATTATAAAGTACAGAAAATATGAGCGAGCAAAAAAATTTGTGGCTGACGGCCATTCTATCAAGCGTTATAACCTTACTCGTCATCGTGATCGCAGGCAGCGCCTATATGCGTTGGCACGGCAACGAGTTATTTGCCAATTTAGCTGCGAAATACTTGCAAAGCAATGCCTCACCAACCAAACCATCCAATCTAAATTTGCTTTCGCCGGAAACAATAGTTGTGGCCACCGTGGCCAAAGCCAGTCCCGCCGTAATCTCAATTGTCGTCACTAAAGACGTACCGGTCATTGAACAATACTACGAGGAATTCGATCCCTTCGGTGACTTTTTTGGCCCCCTTGGTTTCCAAATCCCTCGTCAGCGCAGTGGTGGCACTGAGCGCCGCGAGATTGGCGGAGGTTCCGGCTTTATCGTGGCCGCCGACGGCTTGGCCATTACCAATCGCCACGTGGTTGAAGACAAAGACGCCAGCTACACGGCCGTTACTTCCAGCGGCAACAAATACCCAGTGGAGGTAGTGGCTCGCGATCCCATTCTCGATGTGGCTATTATTAAAATTAAGGGGCCGAACAATTTTCATTATTTAACTTTCGGTGATTCCGATACGCTGAAGGTCGGGCAATCAGCCATTGCTATTGGTAATGCGCTGGGGGAATTTAAAAACACGGTGTCGGTGGGCGTGATCTCTGGCTTGTATCGCTCGATCGTGGCCGCCGATGCTTTTGGCCAGTCCGAACAATTGGATGAAGTAATCCAAACGGATGCCGCGATTAATCCGGGTAATTCCGGTGGACCGCTCATCACTTTGGACGGACGAGTCGTCGGCGTTAACGTGGCCGTGGCGCGCGGCTCAGAAAATATTGGTTTTGCTCTGCCAGCCAATGTGGTTAAAAGTGTCGTGGAATCCGTTAAAAAAACCGGCAAGATCGTGCGGCCATACATCGGCGTGCGCTACACCGCGATCACTCCCGCCCTGCAAGCAACCAATAAATTGCCCTTCGATTACGGTGTGTTGGTAGCGCGCGGCAATAGTCAAAACGAAATTGCCGTGATCCCCGGTTCACCCGCCGGCAAAGCTGGTGTGGTGGAAAACGATATTATTCTCGAAGTTGATGGTGTTAAACTCGACGATGAGCACAGTCTTGCCAGTTTGATTCGCAAACAGTCTGTGGGGCAAACAGTGAGTTTGAAAATTTGGCATCAGGGCGAAACTAAAACCGTGCGCTTAGTGCTGGAAGCGGCTAAAGAGTAAAAACAACAAAAAAACTGCCAGCCGAGGCTAACAGTTTTTTTGTTGCTGACAACTGGTACTACCAATTGCCACCACGGCCGCGGTCAAAGCCGCCGCCATTACGTGGAGCGCGGGGCTCAAGCGGACGGGCTTCATTGACCGTCAACTTGCGTCCCTCCAACTCTTTGCCGTTAAGCATCGAGATGGCATTTTGCGCTTCCTCGTCGTTCGTCATCTCCACAAAACCAAAACCCTTGGAACGACCAGTCATCTTATCCATGATGACGGTGGCTGTGTCCACAGTTCCGGCTTGAGTGAAATGCTCACGAAGTGTCGCTTCGGTCGTTCCATAAGAAAGACCGCCGACATAAAGCTTCTTAGCCATACTAACTAGTTGAATTTTTATTTTTGTAACACGACCCGCTTTCCCGTCGGGGCTTTCGCTATTACTAGTTTTTGGCTAGAAACCGACGTAAAAACTACCCCTCCATACTAGACCAATATGCTTCCGAAGTCAAGCACAAAAAAAGCCCGCCGAGATTTGTGATCAAGGCAGGCCTTGAGAGTGAAGCTCCCGTCAATTCCGATTTGGAAACGATCATAAAATCACCCTCAACCCAATAATGTACCGGCGGTGAACAGCAGTCCCATCCCTTTTGGGAATCACCTTCAAATCATCGCAGGCATTTTAACGAACGAGACTTCCAACACGCTAGCAATCCATAACAAATGTGTCAATCCTAAACCGAAGTCAAACTTCCAACATGAACAATGGCGCTCTTGAAGTGTAGTTAAAAATATATCAGTGTTTAAAAAATTGAGAAGCAATAAATATATACTTCAATTACTTTCCTTTTAAATCATCGGCACTTAAACCAGCATCTTTGATAATACGAGAAAGAGTGCCTAATTTAATTCGCTTATGCAAAGGCACGGTCACCTTTTTGGCATTAACCACAAAACTCGGCGGATAGAACCGAACATGACTACCGCGAGTTCTAATTTGTTGATAACCTTTCTTTTCAAGAATTTTAATCAACTCGGCACCGGAAATAGCCGGAAACCCAGACATACGATTAAACGGTGATCAGATGTAGACTCACATCCTCTTTTTCCACCCGAGACACATCTTTGTCTTCAAGACACAAAAGTGTGGCTTCTTTGATATTTTCCAAGGCCTCTTCGATGGTTTCTCCTTGGCTATAACAACCTTCGAGTGCAAGATTGGTCACCGAATACCCGCCCTCCTTTTCTCTTTCTAAAATGATAGGAAATGTTCCTTGTCGCATAATACTAGACACTATAACACAAGCGAACTTTAGTTTCTATTGAAAAACTTCTGGCGCGGCCAACCGGACTTGAACCGGCGATCTATCGCATGACAGGCGATTGTGTTAACCAGCCTACATCATGACCACTTTCTTTGGACACAAAAAGCCAAAGTCAGACTTCCGACGTAGATTAAGAAAACGTGTTGTAATTTTAGAGTCGCCGGCCATAAGAGAAGCCGTGTGAAAAGAAAAAGGCCCGCTGTGACTTGAGATCAAAGCAGGCCCTGAAATGAGTTGGTGGCGAAACGCTGACCCATCCTACGAGAGGAACGTGTTCCAAATCCCGCCAGCTCACCACGGACAAAGTTTGGGTTGGGAGTGAAATTCCTTTCAATTCCGGTATGGAAAAGTGTATGTAATCACCCTCAACCCAATAATGTGCCGGCGGTGAAGACGTGGGAAATCACTTTCGTGAAGCACCTCCAAATCACTACCGGCAGTTTACCGTCAAGCCACGGCGACTTGTGACTCACCGCCGGCTTGGTTCTCCAGCGCCGACCACTCACGATAGATATAGCGAGCCAATTTAACGGCCGTTTTCCAAATGGCCATTTTGTGGATATGGCCGTCGGTGTAACGCCTTTTGCCATTGTCGATCACCACCTCGGGATGCTTGGCCCGCAACTCGGCTTTAATTTGCCGGAGCCGCTGACCCCAGATCGAATCCGGGCGCTTATTGGCCTGATCGGCAACAATGAGCCAAAGCCCTTGCCGCACCGCCGGTGACCAATTGCCAATCTCCCCTCGTCGCCGGCGGCGAAACCTGCCATCCGGTTGTCCGGGCGACACGCCGCAAAAAGCCACAAACTTCTCGCGATCGGGAAAACGACGAATATCTACCACGCCAGCCAAGACGCGAGCGGCCGTTTGTGGCCCGACGCCCTCGATCGGTGCAAAAACATGTTGATAGATATCCAAGTCTTCAATGGCCGAGAAAAGCCGCCCATTGGCCTCCTTTTCGAGCGTCAACAAGTTTTGAAGAATCTGGCTATTGGCCTTTTCCTCTTCAAAACGCTTTTCAATCTCGGCCTCCGGCGAAACATTGGTAAATATTTTACCAACGAAAACCTGATACAACTGCTGTTCGCCGGCAATTCGCGCCTTCATGGCGTTGATGCGTTCCCGGAACAATTCGCGCATCAAGATCACCTGCTTGTCGCGCGACTGGATGGGATAAAAAAGTTCCGGCTTCTCGGCCACCAGGCGGGCAATGAGCCGAACATCCTCATCCTTGTCTTCATCTCCCCGTTCAACCTTGAGACGAAAAGGGGGAAGACGAACGACGGCGGCGCCAATTTCTTCCGCACGGCGCACCAAGGCGTAAGACAGCATGTCGCCAGATCCACCGAGCGGTAGGGCGACAACGTCACCGCGCCGCGGCCCGGCAAAATCGCAGGGCACCTTATCGAGAACCAAGTACTTTTTCCCACTCTTTTTCACGTGGTCAACTTTGATTTTTTCCGGATCCTCGGTGGCTGGGTCCAGTTTGCGCCACTTAAGCTGGTGAGAATGAAAATCACCAGCTTCATCGTCGGGCGTTGTCGCTCGATAACGAATCGGGAAGAGGCCAAAAACAAAATCCAGTTCGGCCTGATCGTCTGGTAAATTGTAGATGGCGTCTTTAACACCGTCCACAATCACCACTTGGGTCGGCCGAGGTTCGCCCTCAACCGTTTTCTTCCGCCGATGGCGAATACCTAAAATCCGTCCCATCACCTTCTCCTTTCTGGCTGTTTCCAGCTATTTAATCGCGTAACACACGCGAATGGTTGACTAAAAACGGGGGAAGCGTGTCAAAATCCCGCTAAGGAAGTACCCATCAATCCCCCGTCCAGATTTCAACGAACCACAAAACCTCCAACACCCTAGCAATTATTAGCAAATCCGTCAAGGGCAAAAGAAAAAACCCGGTGTGATCAGTTGTGGATCACACCGGGCTCGAAAGAAGGCCGCTCTCCCGTATCTCAACTTAAGAGCAGCCACGTCAAAGGCATTCGAACTCAAAGAACTAGATAACGAGTACAGTTTAGCATGTCTTCTAAGTTCCGTCCAATGCCGTGCGCAAAAGTTTAGCTAGGGCTTGTGGGTTAGCCGAACCAGCGGAGAGCTTCATGGCTTGGCCGACGAGGAATTGGAGGGCGCTCATTTTGCCAGCGCGGTAATCAGCCACAACAGCGGGATGCTCGACCAACACCTGATCCACAAACTTAGCCAATTCGGTCTCGTCACTTTTTTGCCACAGGCCCTCACTAGAGGCCAACGCTTCGGCATCGGTTTTGCCAACCACTAAAAGCGTAATCAAATTTTTGGCGCCGCGAGAAGAAATTTTCCCATTCGCCGCCATCTTCACCACCGCCGCCAGATCGGCCGGCCGGATTTTGCTTAACTTCTCGACACTGTCGACCCGATCTTTAATTTGTCCCCACAAGTCGGTGGTTAAATAATTGCCGATTAATTTACGCGAGGAATTATCGGCTCCCAGTTCGCGATCGGTTTGCTCAAACAAATTAGCCAAAGCAAAATTGGTGACATAGATCTCGGCTTCGTCGGGCTTAAAGCCGTAACCAAGATAACGTTCGCGCTTCGTCCACGGCAATTCCGGCAAAGTCGCCGCGAGGTCGCGCCACTCGGCCACTTCATTAATTTTAAGTGGCGGCAAATCTGGTTCAGGAAAATAACGATAATCATGAGCCGACTCCTTCTGCCGTTGAGAAAAAGTGACTTCTTTCACCTCGTCCCAACCGCGCGTTTCTTGCATCACTATCTCACCTCGTTCCCGCGCCAAAGTTTGACGCTCAATCTCGTAGGCAATCGCTTTCTCCACACTTTGAAAAGAATTGAGATTTTTGATCTCCACCTTGGTGCCCAAACCGAGCGAAATGTTGGCCTCCACCCGCATCTCGCCTTTTTCCATATTGGCGTAAGAAGCACCGAGGTAGCGAAGTAGCAGTTGGAAATCGCGAGCCATGGCCGCGGCCTGCGAACCACTCTCGATCACCGGCTCGGTCACCAGCTCAAGCAGGGGCACGCCAGCACGATTAAAATCTATCAAACTCTCACCAGTTTGATCGTCGTGCGACAAACTTCCAGTATCCTCCTCCAAATGAATGCGCGTTAACGCCACCTGAGCCACCGTGCCACCACGAACGAGCGGATACTGATATTGGCTAATTTGGTAGCCCTTGGGTATGTCGGGATAAAAATAACTTTTGCGGTCAAATTGTGTAAAGTCAGCAATGGCGCCGCCTACGGCCAACCCCACGCGGAGCACCTGCCGCACCGCCTCGCGATTAATCACTGGCAATGTGCCAGGATGGGCCAGGCACACCGGGCAAACGTTGACGTTGGGCCGCTTCTCATCCGGATCATTCCGCGACGAGCAAAACATCTTGGTCTTGGTGGCCAATTCCGCGTGTATTTCCAGACCGATGGTCGGTTTTAGTTTAGATAAATCAACCGGCATAACGCACTTCTTCTTCCAATTTAATACCAAACTTTTGCTGGACAAGCCGTTTGAGATCGCCCGACAATTTTTTTACATCCTTAATAGTAGCATTGCCACGATTAATAAATAAGTTGCCGTGGAAATCAGATACCTCCACGCCACCCTCCCGCCGACCCAACGCTCCAACCGACTCTAATAAATAACCGGCCGGAATTTTCCCGCCGATAATCTTTTCCGGCGGGATAAGTCGGCGCGTGGCCACACTAGCCTCTTTGGCCAACACATTTTTAAAATAGCTCCCCGGGCAACGCATGGTTGGTAAATATCTTTGGCGGCGCAAAATAGTAATTTCCCGACTGCGCTTGGCCAGAGTGCGCGGCTTGCCAGCCGCAAACTCCATCTCCACCTGCAACACCAACCACGGTCGCTCTTTAAAAACACTATGACGGTAAGCAAAGCGGCAAGCGCGCGCACCGATGAAACGGCGACGCTGGCCGTCAAAAATTTCCACCCGCCGCACCACCTCACTAACGGTACGCCCGTAAGCACCGGCATTACCCACCACAGCGCCGCCGACGGTACCCGGGATATCAGCTAGAGTTTCCAGCCCAGCTAAGCCACGCCGATTAACAAAAACAATAAGTTTGCCCAGAGATAAACCGGCCTCGCACATCACTCGCCGGCTGGCCAAAACTTTTGGCTGACCAGTTTGTGGTAGCCAGTGGATCAAAAGTCCACGATAACGCTCCGGGAAAATAACATTGCTCCCACCGGCTAAAATGAAATATGACCAATGACGAGAACGGGCCAATTTAACAGCGGCGATCAACTCATCGGCATTCTTGACGGCCAAATAATAATCAGCCAAACCGCCCACGCCAAAGGTTGTGAGCAAGGTGGTCGAAACTTGTTTTTGGAGATGGTCAGATAAATCGATCAAGCGGTCAGATTATATACCACTTGAATTAACCCTGCGACAAAACGCGGAAAAAATAACTAGTGCTTGGCGACAGATCGGTTATGGTTACAGCATGCTCAATCACAGGAGTAGAACTATCGGTCGTCGGGCTGGAAAGAGCGTAACCGTAATTGGGTCCCGACTGGCCGGTAATACTGCGGGAAGTGCTGTCGTAGATCACTCGGCTATCAGCAGCCCGACTGGTGGTCCAACGAATAACGGCACTGTTGTGCGTCACGTCGGTAACGCGAATGTTACTGATAGCCAGAGTGGTGGTATCGCCACCGCCGGAAGTGGTGGTCACTGCGCTCACACTATCAATTAAGTTTTGCCCAGTTGTGGTCGCACAAGACAAAGAATAGATTTTGGTCGCCGAGCCGCTAATGCCTGGGATAGTCTCGGAACCACTGGCGGCCTTTGCCCCCGACCAATCACCGCTCGCCGTGCAAGCTGTTAAATTGGTGCCCGTCCAGGCAAGGGTAAAAGCCGTATCAGCCGTAACCGACACTGGCCCGCTAGCACCCGAGTTGCCATTAATCGTCATGTCCAGAGTAGCGCTCGGCGCTGGCGTCTGACTGTCGGTAATATGTACCTGAACAGTCGCTTCAACCGTATGACGATCGAAATCACCCACTTGCAAAGTCACGGTGTAATCGCCGGGCGTAGCATAACTTTTCGCAAATGATTGACCACCCTCGCTAGTACCATCACCAAAGGTCCAAACGAAGGAATAGGGCGGATTACCGCCCGTGCCCGAACCGGCAAAAGCAATATCCTGACCAACGGTGGCGTTATGATTGTTTATCGGCGCCGTAATCGAAGCCGCCAAAACCACCGTCTCGGCCACCGCCTTTGGCGGCACCATTAGTGCCACCAAAGCCATAAGCATTAAAATCTTGTTCATATTAGCCAAATTATTGATAAATCAGCCACTAAAAATTCACAAACGCTGTCAACTATGGCTACCACAAATGAAGAAACAGCGCAAATAAAAAAGCCCCGCTCTCCGCCGCGGCGGAGAGCGGGGCTGTCCGCCGGAGGCGGACTGCGAACGATGTTTATGGCGTGACAACGTTGATGTAAACCGAGACCGTCACCGGTTCCGGTCCATCTTCGTTTTCCGCTTCATCGGTTTCCAGCGGCTTTAACGCCGCTCGACAATTGATGGCTCCCGTGTTGATGGGAATCAAGAAGGTATGATTAAAATCAACCGTTACAAGCCCATCAACGCCAATTACCAAATCCTGATCGCTGAATGTGGCATCTGGCCATTGACAAGCAAGATGGAAATCTCCTTGACCAATAACCATCACGCTTAGTGGCACCAGATCACCAACTTTGAATTCCTCGAGATGATTGGGTTCGAGAATACTGGCGGCGAGAATGTCAACGTCTTCCGGCACCATCACATTACCGCCGCCGCTGGTGATCGTACCATCGACCACCAAATTCCCAACAATGTGAACATCGTCCCCCACTTCCAGATCATCGAGAACAACAAGATCATTGGGAACAACCTCCACCAACTCCAAGCCACTATCGTCAGTGACTGAACCGCAACCCATCAACCCCGCACAAGCCATCAAACCAAGAACCGTTTTCCTCATTTGCTTCTCCTTGTTTAAATTTCAACGAACCACCACGCTTCGCCAAACAGCACTACTACGTTTCGTCTATTTGATCATTTTCATTGATACCGTCAGTATTAAACTGATCCAAACCATCATCCCCACCATCAAGCGATGGCAGGGCTTCCAGTTCCTTAACCCGTTTTCGCAATTGGCTAATGTAGCCAATCATTGCCCCGAAAGCCACCAGCAAAACACCGATTAGCCACCAAGATCCTTCCTCCCAACCAGAAACAATGGGCTGGGGACTGGCGTTAATTATTGTGCTACTGGCCAGCAGTGCAATCGGAGTAGAGGTCGCAATCGGCACCAAACTGGTTGCCGATTTGACTTGAGATCGGAAGTTAAGATTATGACGAGTGTCCCGCTGGCAGTGCAAATTGTTGATCGTCAATGTGGTTGTGATATACACCCAACCAGTGGCATCTTTTAGCCCCCAGGGCGCCAAGACATCACGGAAATAACGGCGCTGGAACACTGATACTGCGGCAAACGTTACCTCATCGTAAAAACCAGTCACCGCCAAACCCTTAAAGCCCTGCTCGTCACGCAAAAAGGTCTGAAGTCGGCGCACTTGCACCGGATCGTTGTTGGCTCCTCGCTTGATAAACTTCCAAAGATACGGTGGACAAACACTTGCTCCGGCCGTGGCTAGTGGCGGTACACGACGCAAACTGCCGCCACCCCCGCCACCACCACTGCTTCCGCCCTCGCCGGAACTACCGCCGCCACCTGATCCACCACCACCTCCACCGCCACCCCCCGGCGGTGCTAAAGTGGTAAATTGCCCTTCGCCAAAAACCGTAGTAAACGAAACTTCGTCGCCAATTGCCACGTCGCCCCGCGCACCACCCGATGCTGTTTGGAACGCGCTCTCGGAACTAACGATACTGGCGCCTGAACTACTTGGTCGAGCACCAGTGGTAAAACTACCTTCGCCGACCTCCGCCACAAACTGACTCTCACTCGAGATCGCTTCCGTGACGTTAACACTATTACCATTCGTCCCACCGCCGCCATCTCCCGTATTGGGCATGGCAACCGACCCGCCGGTAAATTCCTCGCTAATA
This sequence comes from Patescibacteria group bacterium, assembly GCA_038064435.1. Classification (GTDB taxonomy): domain Bacteria; phylum Patescibacteriota; class Minisyncoccia; order Phycocordibacterales; family JACOZG01; genus JBBTTC01. The sequence continues at coordinate 8,230 of JBBTTC010000001.1, read as the reverse complement.
GCTAATTCCAACTGTGGACCATTACTAGTTTCTGCCGCCTGAACTCGATTGCCGGAAACAGCAAAAAGCGGCCCAACTACAATGAGGGCCACCAGAGCAAGCACTGGAGCTCTTCGAGTCATGACTTAGCGGTTAAGCTTGAATAAAATGAGTCAACAACTACAAAGAGCCAATCATCGTCAACGTGCTATTCCAGTTAATACAACTAACAAATGGTCAACTAAAAATCAATGAAAATATCACGTTCTGGGCCGTATTTTGAAAAAAATAAAAACCGTTCACCACGACGAACGATTCTTCATAAAGGACAATCTATAGGACTATAATTCCTCGTCCTTTAAAACCTCTAGCGTTGGTTCAACCATTGGTTCTTGTCCCATAGATTCATCGACGACTTCCGCTATTTCAACCGGTGCTATTTCCTCAACCTTTACATCCGGCGCAGGTTCTGGTATAACTTGCGGAGGTGGTTCAGGTGGCACCGGTGGCGCATTGGGCGTAATGGTTTTTAATAATGACTTGAGCTGATCTTCGTTAAGACAAGTGCCCCCCAGACACAACTCTTCAGTCTGGATCTTTTTAACTATCAATATTCCGTCCGGACTTAATTCCAAACCAGCCAACGGTTGTGGCGCCGAAACAATCTTGATATCACCACCATCAATCGCTCGATCAAGATGGCCATCGGCCAAATTTACAAAAACCATAATCCGACCATATTCGACCGACTGGTCAGAAAAATTCTCGAGAGAAATACCGACGCTTGGTTCCGACGGTAAAGCTTTCTTGCCAATTCCAGGGCGAGAGGAAACTGTTAACCGATCACCAATCCTAATTTCCCCACCTTCAGTCGAGACCTTAATCGGCACTCGACCGGTCAGAGCCACGGCTCGTATGGGTACATCCTTAATGTCGTAACCAAACAACAGACCAGGTTTAGTGGAAATTACTCCGAGTAACGGCCGGTCGCTACCGGCCTGCGCCTTGATTAATGTGCCAATAGTCTCGCGCTTGGTACTAGTAGCCGACTCGGCCGATGGTGACAAATAAGATAGTGTTTCTTCGGATAGTGCCACAACGTCACCGGCTTCTATCGTCTCATCTTTGGTCGGATAGTTTTCGGCAACGTCGATAGATGTAATATTACCACCAGTAGTATAAATTTCGCCCGCCGTACTACCACAAGATCCAGTGGATCGAACACAAAGCGATCCTTGCACCGACAAAGTAGAAATTGGTGTGGCGGTAGCAATACCCACCAAGCCATTGGCAAAAATGGCATCATAGTTGGTATCGGCACCAGTGGCCGAAACATAAATCCCGTAAGCCAAACTAGTGCCGTTGGTTGACCCCGCCGCAACAAAATATCCGCCATAGGTATTTCTGGTTCCTTGATCAGCGGTATTGGTGTTGCTCACGGCAGCATAAAACCCGTAGGCCGTTTCCACTCCACTGTGATTCCCCGTAATAGTGAGCGTGTCATAACTACCATACGTCTCGCCGCCCACATTAGCGGAATCGGTGATGCCATTATAAATACCAAAAGTCACCGGCGCACCGGCCGTGGTGCTGTTTGTTGTTGCTAATCTTAAATTAGCCATGTTTTCAGTTCCTAATCCCGTCGAATCAAACGTAGCATTCAAATATGTCAGGGCCGCTGGTGATTCGACGTCATTAACATCCCCGGTAATCGAGACCAAGAAATCACTAACTCCGGTTGTGCCACCGCTTGGGCCAGTAATTTGTAGAGCTTGGCCCGAAGTTAACGATGCCGCCGTAATTGACATAGCGTCATTAGTCGTATCAGTAAATGTTTGTGCGTAACGACCGGTTCCCGACGGAATTGTCACGCCACCAGCAAACGACGAAGCCGTCGTCGAGGTGGCCGTGAAATAGCGCGACACAGTCTCTCCGACTACTGACAATTTGGCATAAGGCGAAGTGGTGCCGATGCCAACATTGCCATGGAACAGCGCCGAGATTCCCCCACTTTGCGTGGACGAGGCCACGCCAACGGAAATTGGTCCGGCACTAAAGATGCCGCCGTTGCCGACATTTAAACTGGAGCCGACCGTGAGATGCTGATCGATATGCGCCCGCTCACGCACCTGCAAAATTCCGGCCTCGAGAGCATAAACGTTAGCCGATGTAATCTCAATACCAGAAATATCAATCACCTTAAGATCATCACTGCCATTATCCACCACATAAGCGTAGCGACCCGAGATCACGAGAGAAGCCGGCGAGGTGCCAATGGCCAAACTAGTAATAATGGACGGACTGGATGGATTCCCCACGTCAATTACTTGCAAAAGATCAAGATTAGAATCAACAACATAGGCATAACGGCCAGAGACAAACAGCGGCTTACCCGGACTGTAAAAAACAAGACTGCCCAAACTTAAGGAGGCGGTGGTGGAGGGCGATGCTGGATTGGAAACATCAATGATTCTTAGGTCATCAGTGGCATCATCCACCACATAAGCGTAACGGCCAGAGACCACCACCTGATCAGGTGAAGTACCAACAGAAAATGAGACCATCGAGGACGGGGCGGCGGGATTAGAAATATCGATGATGCGAAGTGAGTCACTCGAATCGTCGGTAACGTAGGCATAGCGACCAGCGATATAAATTGACGTGATGGTACCGGCATTATAACCGCCCACTGAAACCGGCGCGGCAGGGTCAGTCACGTTGATAACATTGATATCGTTAGTCACGTCATTTGTGGCATAAGCATAACCACCGGCCACCTGCACATGTTTATTTAAAATCCCCGTCGAAAGTGTGCCAAGGGTAACGGGTGCGGCGGGATTAGCCACATCAATCACGCGGAAGTCGGTGCTGGAAACAACATAGGCATAACGACCAGCCACGGCCACATCCGACGACACACCATTAATGGACACGCTGCCGATTTGAGCCGGCGAGACTGGATTAGACAGATCAATAATCCTGAGGGTGCTGTCGCCATGTTCAACAACATAGGCATAACGGCCAGCAACTGTGATGGCGCGCGGCTCGGTACTAAGAGCCAAACTGCCGACGGTGCGTAAATTGCCTGGCGTTTGCGCAAAATTGCCACCAGCTAAAACAAGGCGCTCCGACGGCGTGGTGGTGCCGATGCCAATGTTACCGTTTTGATTAACCCCGCCAATGTAAAATGACGGGGTACTACTGCCACTGTTGGACACCACAAAACCCGGGTTGGTGGTGTCGAGCTCAACCGATAGCAGCCCCCACGGTGTACTGGAAGCCACACCAATCCAGCCAGTGGCATTAATCGTTGAGGTGGCCGTGGCGCCAAAATAAGCATTGTTGAAAACCGATAATTGCGTGGACGAAGCCTGAAGCATGGCGACCCGGCCGCCATCGTAAACGGTAAAAACTGGTGAACCGGCATCTTGTAATTCAAAAATATTACCGGTACTGGTTTGATTAATGGTGAGTGGCGTGCTGGCCGAACCGAGTGTGATGGTGCTAGCAGCGTCAGTACGCACAAATGAAGTGGAGTCGAGACCATCAAGTTTGTCGGCCTCGAAGGCGCCGGGTACGGCGCCGAGAGTTTTGCGCGGCGTCATTTCGCCATCCAGGGCCACATTGACACCCAAATACAGTGTTTGGTTAAAATCAAGGCTGGCCAAACTGGTAATACTGCCGAGCATGACGCTGAAAAGACCATTAGTAACCGTCACCGGCGTGGTGGTGGCACTATGGGTCTCGACCCAAATGGCACTGCCGCCGCTAGCGACAGTATAAAGACCAAAAATAATGGTGTAGGTGCCATCCGCCACCGGCACATTACTAGCGTTGGTGAGCTTGCCCTGATAATTAATTTGACGGTTGATGGCGGCTTTGGTCGTGTGAAGTGGGAAAATATTGCCCACTATTAGCCATAACAAAAAACCCCCGACAAAAATTCGAGTTGCAAACCGGAAGATGTTTTTGGTCACTAAACCACGACAAAAAACATGCTTCATTACTATTAAATTGACGTCTAATTATAACACCCCGCAAACCAAATTTAGGCGACCGAGGTTGGAGTTGTTGGGGATAAGTTTTGCTGATGTTCAGAGGTGTTGAGCAAACCGCACTTCTTATACTTTTTGCCACTGCCGCAGGGGCAGGGATCGTTACGATTGACGGTTGATTTAACAGCTGGATTAACCGGCGACAAATTGATTTTTATCGGCCGCGGCGCAGCCGGTCGAGTCAATACTTCAGTCAACGCTTGGCGCAAATTTTCTTCCAGCTCTTTAAACAGGCGCAAACCTTCTTTTTGATACTCAATCAACGGATCACGTTGACCATAAGCTCGCAAGCTAACAATGTTTTTTAAATAATCCATAGATTCGAGGTGATCCATCCACAAACGATCAATGATGGCCAAAACCGCCTGCCGAGTAGCAACATAAAAAGTATCCTGGCCCAAACGTTGTTTGTGTTCAGTAACAGTTTCTACTGACACGCCGGCCAGCAATTCATCCAAATCAGCCGAGAGACCAAACAAAGCTTGATTGCGACGACGGTAAATAGCCGTGCGTTGAGTGTTTAGAACATTGTCATATTCAAGTAAATGGCGCCGACGATCAAAATTAACGCCTTCGATCTTGGCTTGCGCGCTCTCAATCGACCGTGACACCAAACGGTTTTCGATCGGCTCATCTTCCGGAATGCCAAAACGACCCATTAATTTTTTCACCCGGTCACCGGCAAAAACTCGAGCTAAATAATCCTCGAGTGAAATATAAAATTGCGTCGCCCCCGGGTCGCCCTGCCGGCCGGCACGACCACGAAGTTGATTATCAATCCGACGCGCCTCATGCCGCTCGGTGCCCAACACCAAGAGACCACCCAGTTTCTTCACCTCCTCGGCCACGGCTGGCGTGGCGAGCGCACCACCCAATTTAATGTCTACACCACGGCCAGCCATGTTGGTGGCCACCACCACGCTGCCTCTCTGGCCAGCCCCAGCAATAATTTGCCCTTCTTCCTCATGATTTTTAGCATTGAGCATCTGGTAACGCACGCCCTCGCGGCGCAAGTAACCGGAAAAGAGTTCGTTTTTTTCAATCGAGATAGTGCCGACCAGCACTGGTTGGCCCCGCCCCTGCGCTTCTTTAATCCGGCGCGCCAAAGCCGTCATTTTCCCCTTCTCGGTTTGAAACACTAGATCGTTAAGATCTTGCCGAGCGCTCGAGCGATGGGTCGGTACAGCCACCGTCTGTAATCCATAAACCTTGGTAAACTCCTCGGCAGACGTTAGGGCCGTACCCGTCATACCCGCCAATCGTTCGTAGAGCTTAAAATAATTGGGTAAGGTAATACTGGCATAGGTGCGCGATTCCTCCCGAATACGCACGCCCTCTTTGGCCTCGATCGCTTGATGCAAACCATCCGACCAACGTCGCCCGGGCTGAAGGCGACCAGTAAACTCATCAACAATCACCACCTCACCACCCTTAACTACGTAATCACGGTCACGCTGATACAAAGCCCGCGCCCGCACCGCTGTTTCCAAATGGAAAACTTGTCGTAAACCGAGCTCCGTGTAGATGCTTCCACCACCCAGCATTTTCTCGGCCTTGGTGATTCCCTCATCAGTGAGAGAAATGGTTTTTTGTTTTTCGTCAACAGTGTAATCGGCTTCCGCCTGAAGGTTGGCGGCGATCTTGGTAAAAACCGCGTACAAACTATCTGCTTCATCCACCGGGCCGGAGATAATGAGCGGTGTACGAGCCTCGTCGATCAACACCGAGTCTACTTCATCAATGATCGCGAAGTGGTGACGTGGCCGCACCGGCGAGAGTTGTACCAATTGATTAGCTGATTGAGCCAAGTTATCACGCAAATAATCAAAGCCAAATTCATTATTAGTGCCATACACCACGTCGGCGGCATATGCCAACGCGCGCGGCACCGGTTTTAAAAATTGATGAAAAACATGAAAGGCGCCCTCGGCATCACGTGCCGCGTCCACCTCTTTATGCTCCGGGTCATAGAGATAAGACACGTCGTGATTGATCACCCCGACCGACAAGCCGAGCGTGGCATAAATTTGCCCCATCCACACGCCGTCACGGCGCGACAAGTAATCGTTGACGGTAATAATGTGTACGCCGCGGCTAGAAAGGGCGTTAAGATAAGCAGGCAAAGTAGCCACCAAGGTTTTGCCCTCGCCCGTCTTCATTTCAGCAATTTTGCCCTGATGCAAAACCATGCCGCCCAAGAGCTGAACGTCATAATGGCGCTGGCCTAAAGTGCGGCGCGCCGCCTCGCGCACCAAAGCAAAGGCCTCGGGCAACAGAGCATCAAACGACTCCCCGGCTCGAGCACGCTCACGCAACCGATTACTCCGCACCAAGAGTTCTGACCCTCCAGCGAGAGCCGTGAGCTCCGGCTCGAGTTGATTGATTTTTTCCACCAGTGGCGCTAAACGCTTCAAGTAACGCTGACTCTCGTCTCCGAAAATCTTTTTCCACCACAACATGACGGCCATTGTGCACCAACAGGCACAAAAAAACAATCCGCCGACGGCGGATTGTTTTTCTCTCAACTAACGGCGGCGCTTACTTGTCTTCTTTGCCTTTTTCTTCGTCGCCTTCTTCTTTTTCTTTGCCATAATTTAGAAAATTTTTTCTTAAAATATTTTTACGTTACTCATCGACCCCAAACTTAACTAATTATCATCAAAAATAAAATTACTGACAACAACCTTTGCGCCACATGTGTGGATAAGTTTAATGCAGAGAAAATAAACTTTTTACAAAAAATCCCCCGGCTCATCGCTGGAGGATCTAAATCACGGCCAGAATCGTCTTCATTAGCGCTGAATCTTGATGTTCAGATAAACAAACAAACTCCATTGCTAATCCTCCCGTTAATATTCTGTTCTTAACAAAACAACCCGACCAACAACTATCATAAATAATATTTTTCAATAATAAACTGTTTGTGGAACTACCAAGGTGTCACCTTGGTACACTTACTACCGTCTTCTATTTTATCAAAAAAGAGCCCCGATCCGCCGCGGCGGACAGGGGGCTCAGATTCCATATTTTGTTCAAGACGCCGCAACCAAGTTCCAAGGGTCTAAGGAGACCGAAGGTTCTAAGGTCAAGGCACTAATTTGCGAGACGCGCCGCAGGGTTGCGAACATGCCAGCCATCGCCTAGCCAACTATAGCGCGCCTGCCAATGCCCACCGCTCCAACACAGATAGCGGACGCACAAGTTACGGTCGGAATCGCGGTAAACGGTCCCCCAAAAGTAGATGAACCGAGTATTACCGTCGGCATCCTGCTTCCAATCTTCGGGGATCAGGTAGGGATGAGCGAGTAAATAGTCGAGCAAGTTGGCGTTCATGACCGACTGATTGGCCAGCTCGATCCGCAACTTGTGGCCCTCGATACTCTTGCCATCTTGCTGGTTTGGCGAGAGGTAGAGGTTGATCTTGGTCGGGTCCCACCTAAACTGACCACCTGGCTTGTGCTCCTCCACCTGCAAACCAGCGGGTAGGAATGGATCAACATCGCAGTCTATGATGAGACTGGGCTCTGGTGCTGGCACGCCGACTTGTGGTTTGGTCCAGCACGATCGCTTAGCCAAAAACTTCTTGGCTTCAGTTTCCCACATATCACCATCTTCACCGAGAAGACAGTTTTCGAATTGGTTGCGCAATTCGCGATACTTGCGAAGTGCTTTCCTGAGCATGTTGTCCATGATCAGTGTCCTTTCTTGTAAATGTGCTAACTGGGGCCAAAACCAACGTGATTTTGGTACTTCCTTTGTCCATTATAGCACCGGTGACGGCATGGTGTCAAGGGCGCAAAAAGCGGGTGGGGAGTGAACGGGTTAGCGATAAATATCGCGACGATGACCGATCTTCAGCAAATAAATCACCTCTGTGAGGTTATCGGCCGCCAATCAATTTGAGAAAATTCTTGGGCTGATAGCAATAGGTCGGTTTGGCCTTAGAAAGAGCAATAACCCACTTAACAAACGCCTGTTTGTACCCGCCCTCTCGATCTTTAGCCTCAGTCAAAACTGGCAAAATTAGCTCTGCCATGATTTCCTGTTTGAGTTCGGCTTTAATTTTTTCGTAGGTTTTTGTGATCATTTCATTGTCGGTTGATTGTAACAAATTAACATAATCTGGTGACATTTTCAACTCCCCGTAATGGTTCAATAGCTTGGAATCACTTTAACCGTTAACATCCAAGCATATG